>CAMASJ010000398.1 GCA_945860685.1 Akkermansia muciniphila | reverse complement strand
GGTTCCAAGATTCCCATTGCTGCTTGGTGGGGCCATGTCCAACCGAAGCTTCTGTGATACCAAGTTTACGAAGTCGTAGACTCCGCGCCGCCATTTTTGATCGATCCCAATGATCTTGGGGTAGAAATCGCTCCTTGAACACCAGGAGTTGCCGTTGAGGTCCGGGAGCGTGCTCGAATACCGTGACGAAACGACGCTTGAGGTCGATCTTGATGCGCATCACCAGCTCAGGAAAGGGCTGGCGGTCGAAGTCATCGTAGTGGGTGAAGGTCAGCTTGCGCGAGTGGAGGTGAATCTTGATCAGATCGGCCGCACGGGGATCGCCGTAGAGGCGCGCCCCGCACTCGACATAGACGCGGAAAATGGCGGGCAGTTCGTCGAGCAGGCTGCGGTGGATGGTGAAGTGGCCTTCCTTCTCGTCCAGGTGGCCGAAGCCGATTCCATGGAGGGCGAGTTCCAGTTCGTCCTCATCCCCGGCGGCGAACATGAGATCCCGGGCATTCTCCTCCGCGTTGGCGTAGCTGCCAAAGAAACTGCGGAGGTCGCGCTGAAGGCGGTCGGACAGGTGATTGAAGGGAATCTTCCGACGGAGCTGGGCGGCGGCGACGAAGACGAGCAGGTCCTCTTTTCGGCGCTGGCGTGCGGCAGCAAAGGTCGGTTCGCCGAAGCGGTCGATGAAGAGCTGGAGCGCCTTCGGCAAGGAGCCGCAGGCCTGGCGAATTTCCGCAAGGCGGTCGAACTCTTCGTCCCGCGGGATACGGCCGAGTTCGAGCACCCGCTCCCAGAAGGTGTCGAGGAGTTCGCGATGGGTCTCGTAGGGATCGACCTTCGACTTGAGGGCGCGGAGCAGGCCGAGCTTCCGGGAGAGTGATTCCCAGTCGATGAAGCGGCGGCTGCGGGAGGCGAGGAAGTCGTGGAGATCGGCGCTGTGGCGGAAGACGAGGTAGATGCCGAGGCCGATGGGGACGGCTTCGGCGTGGAGGCTGTCTTCGAGGAGTGATTGGATCTCGGCGGGGTCAAAGTATTTCTGGAAGGTGTTGCGACGGGTGAGGACGCCATCGCCGTAAGTCTGGATGTCATCGTAGGCTTCCTGGCCGGCGATGAGGGTGGAGACGAGGAGCAGGCGGCGGGCGTGCTTCCAGGCGTCGACCAGGGCTTCGACGCGTTCGGCGGGGTCCTCGATGACGTTGAGGACGAAGCCGAGGTTGACGACGTCGGCGGACTGCTTGGGCGAGTCCGGGGCGTGAACGGGGTCCCAGCCGTGGGCGGGGTGGCCGATTTTTGCGATGGCCTCGACATCGCCGCCGTGGCCGCAGCCGTAGTCGAAGAAGGACTCGCCGCGGCGGAGCTGGCCAAGTTCGAGCAGGGTCTTGACCGGCTTCGAGATCTCGCGGCGGACCAGGGCCGTTTTGTGACGGTGGATTTTCGGTGCCGGCGGTTTTGCAGCCGGGCTGGCGGCGGTGGTGGCCTCAACCAGCCGGTGGCCTTTGATGCCCAGGCCGCGGTCGGCCAGGAAGCGCTCCCAATTCAACCGGAAGCCAATCCGCGACGTTTCATCGAGCAGGCCTGCTTTCTCCTCCTCGCGGGTCAGGCGGGCGAACTTCGAATGCAGAGGGTGATCCGAGGGGAGGAAGGTCTCTTTCCGGTGAAGGATCGGCGGATTCTCGCGACCGCGGTAGTCGTCGCGGCGGACTTTTCCACCGATCAGGTCCACGATCACCGACTCTTGAAGCGGCGGGTGGGGATCCTTCTCGAATGTGGGGTAGGCGAGGAACGAGATCTTGGGCGAGGCGGTGTGGAACTTGAGGAGATTGAACTCCGGGCCGACCTCCAGCCGCTTTCGGAGTTCCGCCACGGTCACGCGCAGCTTAGCCGGCACGGACCCGCAGGCGTCCCCGGGGTCCAGCAGGTAGACAGCGCCGGGTAGACGTTTTCCGTAGGGAAGGGCATCCACCAGGCTCTTGTAGTCCGCCGCGTTCACGTGGATCGGCTTAGCAGTCAGCGACGGACAAGTCACGTCCGCTGGGCAACTGCCTGCTGGGATCTCCGAGGCGTGGCAGGTTTCGTGCGGACTGTGAATGATCCAGCGGGCCATGTGGCCTAGAGGCTAACAAATGGGGCGAGGAGGGAAGGGGAAGTGCTGACCTTTCCCGAAGAGGTCTCCTCTCGCAGGTCGCAGAAGAAGAACCAGTAGGGCCAGACGCGGTGGAAGTGCTGGTAGAATTTCCGGACGTCCGGGATGCCGTAGAGTTCGGCGGGATCGTCCTCGTAGCCCTGAACCAGGAATTGGAAGCGTCCCATCAGCGCGGCCAACTCCGGGCCCTCGGGCAGGTCGTCGGATCGTCAAACCGATCAAGTGCACTTTTTTCCTCCGCAGGACGTGCAGTCATCCTTTCCATCGTTTTCGTGCCACCCTACACGTCCCTCCAGTCCCTCGCCGACTTTGAAGCCGCCCGCATCCTTGCGGGAAGGCTCAGCAATGACCAAACTCGATTTCGAAATGGCCAAACAGATCAGACAACCCAAGAGACCGGAGGGAGCGCTTCCAAGGGATTTTGTCAAACTGCGCCGTGATCGGACGGAAGACGAGAATCGTCAGGAGCTGATGACCCTTTTGCAAGAGTCCGCGCAAACCTATCTCGAGGTCGCATCGGTGATCGAATCAAATTCGATGACACAAGCAAGGAAGCTTATCGAAGAACACCATGGCCACAGAATGTGGCAAGTTCTGGCCCTGCTAACGGTTTTTGAAATCCAAGCAGGCAGAGGTGAGAGAATTGCCGCCTCAAGGGCCTATTTCGAACAGAAAAAGTCCGCCATGTGCAAAATTTCCTTGCCGACGGGCCGGTTCAGAGGCGCTGCCGAATGCGCCTATGGAACCGGGCCTAATGGTTGCTACCGGGTCGTGATACGGGTGAATGCGGACACCTTTGTAGGAGATGGCTATAACCTTGTGGATGCCCTTCGCGAGGCGCAAAACGCATTGAGGGAGAGCATGCCCGGTGTTTGTCTGCATGTCGCAGG
>CAMASJ010000397.1 GCA_945860685.1 Akkermansia muciniphila | reverse complement strand
GATCCGCGAGGGCTCGAACGTGACCTGCGCCGGAACCGCCCGGGACACCGCGGCCTTCCTGCGGATGCTGGAGACGCTCAATGCGGCGCCGGGCGTGACCCAGCTGCACCGGGACCAGATCCGCGGCACCAGTCCCATCCAGTTCACCTTCGGCTTCCAGTGGAACCCGGGAGCCACACCATGAACATCCGCAACCGACAACAGCTTCTCATGATCCTCGCGGCCGGAGCCGCGGCCCTCTACGCCGCGGACCTGCTGGTCATCGGCCCGGCCGGCGACTGGTGGGCCGCCCGCTCGAAGAGGATCGAGTCCCTGCGCAAGCAGGTCGACGAAGGCTCCGCCCTTCTCCGCCGCGAGGCGGGAATCCGCGGACGCTGGGAGTCGATGAGGACCAACACCCTTCCCGCGGACCCCTCGCTCGCCGAGCAGCGCCTGCTCAACGAGTTCAACACCTGGTCCCGTGCCGCCGGAGCCGAGGTGACGGACACCATCCCCCAATGGCGCAACGACTCGGAGCAGCATTCCACCCTCACCTGCCGCGTGGAGGCCTCGGGGTCGCTCTCCCATCTCGGCGGTTTCCTCCAACGGATCGAGGACAGCCCCCTCGGCGTCCGGATCGCCTCCGTCCAGCTCGGAACCCGTGACAAGACCGGACAGAAGCTCACCCTCGGCCTCCAGGTGAGCGGCCTCACCCTCACCCCGGAATCCCGCCCATGAAGCGCACCCGCATCCCCGCCGCCGTCGGCCTCGCGGTGACGCTGCTCGCCTCCCCGGCGCGCGCGGCCGAGGAGTCGACGACCAACGCCCCCGCCGCCACGGCGGACCCCTCCTCGTTCGTCCGCTTCATCTCGGACCGGAACATCTTCGACCCGGACCGCCGTGCCCGCGGACCCGGCGAATCCCGCCGACAGCCGGAGCGGCCGCGCAACACCGTGATCCCGACCCTCACCCTCGTGGGCGTCATGGACTACTCACGCGGCCGGTTCGCCTTCTTCGACGGCCCCGCCTCCGAGTACAAGAAGACGATCGCCGCCAACGGGTCCATCGCCGGATTCACGGTCGCGGCAATCCGGCCGTCCTCGGTCATCCTGAAGCCCAAGGAGGGCGCGGAGATCGAATTGGCGATCGGCAAGGCCCTGCGCCTGGACGGTGCCGAACCCGTGGAGGCCCCGACGAAGGCCGATGCCACCGAGGCAGCCGACGCCGCCACACCGCCGGCGGCCACCGGCGACGCCGCCGAAGTTCTCAGGAAGCTCATGCTGAAACGCCAACAGGAGTCGAAATGAACACTGCCATCAACCGGATCATCTCCGCCGCCTGCGCCGCCGGCATGCTCGCCGCCGCCCGCGCCGAGGACGTCCCCAAGTCCGCCGACACCGCCACTGAAGCCAAAGCCAGCGCCGCGGCGCCGGTGAAGGCGGTGGACGACTCCACACCCAAGCCCGCCGCCTCTGAGCCCCAGCCATTGGCCGAGACGACGCCGTCGTCGGGTCCCGATGCCATCCGCCTCAACTTCCGGAACGCGCCGCTCGACCAGGTCCTCAGCCATCTCAGCGAGGCCGCCGGCTTCGTCGTGGTCATGGAAACCGCAGTGAAGGGCGACGTCAGCGTGATCAGCAACCAGCCCCTCACCCGTGACGAGGCGGTGGACCTGCTCAATTCGGTCCTCGGCAAGAACGGGTACGCCGCGATCCGGGACGGCAGGACCCTCACCATCGTGGACCGCAGCACCGCCAAGAGCCGCAACATCCCGGTCAAGGTGAGCAATGATCCGGCGCTGATCCCGGCCAACGACGAGGTCGTGACCCAGATCATCCCCATCCGCTACGTCGAGGCCGAGCAGCTCGCCAAGGACCTCTCCACGTTCGTCTCCGCGAATGCCACGTTCGTGGCGAACGCGGCAGGCAACTCGATCGTGATGACCGACACCCAGTCGAACATCCGGCACCTCGTCGAGATCATCCGCGCGATCGACACCAGCGCCCAGTCCGAGACTGAGATCCGGGTCTTCAAGCTGAAGAACGCCAATCCGGGTGAAGTGGCGACGCTGCTCACCGAGCTCTTCAACACCAGCTCCTCAAGCGGATCCGGCACCCAGTCCCCGATCCGCTTCGGCGGGGCCCCGGGAGCAGGCGGCTTCGGTGGGTTCGGTGGATTCGGCGGCTTCGGGGGTGGCGGCCGCGGCGGCAACGGAGGCGGCGGCGCCACCACGGCCTCCGGCGCCAACGACCGCATCCGCAAGGCCTCGCAGGTCGTCTCGGTCGTCGACGCCCGCACCTCGTCGGTCGTGGTCACCGCCTCCAAGGACCTGATGACCCAGATCGCGGGCATGGTCCGCGAACTCGATGTGCCCTCCAACCGGGACCAGCGCGTGTACGTCTATCACATGGAGAACGGGGATCCGCAGCAGGCGGTCCAGGTGCTCCAGAACATGTTCCAAGGCAGCAATTCCGGCCGCGGGAACAGCGCCTCCTCCACCGCACAACAGAACAGCGCGCTCATGCAACGTCAGCAGAACAACGCCAGCAGCAGCAGCACCACGGTCAGCGGCGGGACGTCGTCGGCCTTCGGCGGCACCGGGACCCGGACCGGCGGCGGCGGCGGCGGAAACCTGTTCTGAACACCACGGTCTTTCCCACAGATTCCATGAACATTCCTTCCTTCCGGCGGTTCACCCGCCTCGCCGCCGCGGCCGCTCTGGTTCTGGCGGCAACCCCGCTTCTCCACGCGCAGCAGCGCGGCGGCGGCGGCGGCGGCGGCGGGTTCGGTGGCTTCGGCGGATTCGGCGGCGGCGGCAACAACGCCAACCGCGGCGGTTCCTCCAGCAGCTCCAGCCAGTACAACAACAACGGCAGCGTCGGCAGCGCCATCATCTCGGTCGATCCCCAGACCCACAACATCATCGTCATCGCCGACGCCGACACGAGCCTCCAGATCAGCAACGTCATCTCCAACCTCGACTCCCCGAAGCCGCAGGTGCTGATCAACGTGGTGTTCGTCGAGGTCCAGCTCAACAACTCCTCCGACATCGGCGTCGAG
>CAMASJ010000396.1 GCA_945860685.1 Akkermansia muciniphila | reverse complement strand
TCAGGGAACCCTTCAGGAAGCCGGCCTTTCGGACCTCGGCCTGGGGGAACCGACGGTCTTCGGTGTTGGCCTGACGCAGCGTCAGGGATTCCGCATCGGAAGCCGCAAGCAGGCCTTCGTGGACCTCGCCGTCGGTCGTCTCGATGCGGAACCGCCGATAGCCGGCCTCCATGGCGGCGTTCGGGGTGAGGATGTTCCTCAGGAGCGCCTCGTCGCCATGGGCGCCGGCCCCGTCGAGGGCGGGACCGATGCGGCCGCCTTGCCCGTTCACCGCATGGCACACCCCGCAGGCGGTATTGAACAGGGCCTTGCCGCGGGCGATGTCGCCGGGTTTGGCGATCCTCTCCCGCGTCGCGGCGAAGAGGGATTCCAGGCGGGCGGCCTCGGCCTCGGTGGAGATCGGCGGGAGGTCCGCAGTCAGTTCCACGCAGGCGCCCTGTCCCAGACGTCCCCACTGGGAGCCATGGGCGTGGTAGAGCAGGCCCGGTGTGCCGGCCTTGAGCGCGAGGTTGGCGGTCGCGCGGATCTGGTCGGCGCCGCGTGCATGGTCCCAGACGCGGAACTCGGCGAAGTCCCCGGCGGTGCCGCCGGCCGCGGTCGAACCGGCGACGCGGGTCTGGAGGATCTCCCGTGTGTCCTTCGCCGTGCTGGAGGCGACCCATTCGCCGTTGCGGTAGATGCGGTAGGTGCCCCCGGCGTCGCGGGAGACGGCGAAGTGCGTCCAGGTCTCGGCGGTGGCCGGACGCGGATCGACGACGATGTCATGGTGGGGCGCACCGACGTACACGCGGAACCGGGAGTCGTGGAAGTTGAGGTCGAGGGTGGCGCCGCCGAGCAAGGAGTCGGTGTTGCTGAGTCCGGGTTCCAGGCGGACCCACGATTCCACGGTGAAGGCGCCGACGAGGCGGAGGTCTTCCTCCACACGGGCGGTCTCGGAACCGTCCACCCGCAGGACCGGCCTTAAAGTGGCGCCGAGTTCGGATCGCAGCCGGGCGACCTCGGGATCCTGGGGCAGCACCGCGGCGAGCCGGTCGAGCGCATAACCGTCGAGGTCGCCGGAAGGCAGTTCGCCGGATCCGATCGCGGAGACGAGACGCCGGGCGCCGGCGGGCGTGGTGGCGAGGCGGTCGACGACGCCACGTCGCAGGGCCGGTCCGAGGTTGGGCCAGAGTCGGAGCAGCACGGGCAGGGCGGCCTCCGAGCGGGATGCGGCCAGCGACTCGACCACCTCGCGGCGCAAGCCATCGTCGGGTGACAGCGAGAGGTGAGCGAGCAGTTCGACCGGGGCGGCACCGGTTTCCCTCAACGCGCGCAGCGCCGCCACCTGTCGCGCAGCCGGAACTCCCGGGGTCGAGGCGATGCGGACGAGTTCGGCATCAAGGCCCGTCAGTCGGAAACCCGTGATGAGCCGGAGTCCGAGATCGAGCGTGTTCGGAGCCGGTGCACCGGAGAGGAGAACCCGGACGGCGTCGGTGAGCAGGGGGAGCAGGGATTCCGGGCGTCCGATCCGGGCCCGTTGGCCGTGGAGCTGTTCGAGGATGGCGGGATCCTTGAGGGCGGATTCGAGGGCGGCGCGGGACGCGGGTTCCCCGGCGGCCTGGGCCACCAGAAGCAGTTCCTCCGTGGTCAACGGACGTCCGAGGCTAGGAATCAGTCGGGCGAGATGGCGGGCGCCCTCAGGTCCGGCGACCACCAGCGAAGCCAAGGCGCGGGCTTCGGTCGACAGAGCGGGCTTTTCGTTTCGAAGTGCCAGTGCGACATCGGATCCACGGGGTTCGAGGGCCACCCGGACGAGGTAGCGCTCGAAGTCGCGGTGGTAGGCGGGCGCCTTGGTCCAGTCGCCCATGGGACTCGCCGCGGCGGCCTCGAGCAGGCCGTGGACGGCGGTGGCGCGGATCGTCTCCGGGGTGGAATCGGAGGCCAGCAACGTCGCGGAAGCCCGGATGCCTTCCTGGCGTACGAGGCGGTCGGGATCGGCAAGGGCGCGGGTGGCGAGGGCGAGCCGGTCCTTGGCCGGAAGCGCGGAACCGGCTGAGGCGCGGACGGCTTCGCGCCGGAGCGAACGGCCACGGGAATCCGCGAAGACTTCCCGGAGCTGCTTGGGCTCGAGGGCAGAGAGACCTTCCAAGGCCCACAGGGCGCGCAGTCGGTGTTCGGCCGGAGCCGTGCGATCGGAAAGCATCCGGCGCAGCGCCGGAATGAGGTCGCGGGCGCCGCGATCCACGATGGCCTGCCACGCGGCGTGTCCTTCCCACGCGTTGCCGGCGGCGAGATGGGAGACGAGGTCGCGTTCGGGCACGCGGTCGAGGTCGGGAACGTTCGTCCGGTGGGGCTGGGATTGGTGACGGACGCGCCAGATGCGGCCGCGGGTCTTGTCGCGGTCGGGGTGGGTCCTTGGGATCTCGTTGTGCGAGATGACCTGGTTGTACCAGTCGACGATGTAGAGGCAGCCGTCCGGCCCGAGCGACATGGCGACCGGTCGGAACCACGGGTCGCTGCTGAGGAGGAAGTCGGGGAGATGCTCGAGTTGCCAGCCGTTGCCGTAGGCGTCGGGTGAGGAGGCGGAGGCGCCGCGGAGGACGCGGATGGCCTGGACCTTCCGCGTGATCGGGTTGGCGACGAAGAAGACGTCTCGCCAAGGGGCCGGGAAGGCGTCGGAGCCCTCGGAGAGCGCGAGTCCGGAGAGTCCGGTTCCGCCCATCTCGATCTCGCCGGTCTTGGGGAACGGCGGCGAATAGGGACGCGGGATGTCGTCGCCGCAGAGCGGATAGGAACCGCCCTGCAGGAACGGCATGATCGGCCATCCCTGGTCGTTCGCCTCCTGGATGAAGACCTCGCCATGGCGGTCGAGGACGAGTCCCCAGATGTTGCACGGCCCCCAGCCGATGGTCTCGAAGCGGGATCCGTCCGGCCGGAAGCGCGCCATCTTGGTGCGGTTGAAGGTCGTGACGCCGCCGTCGGGCGACTGGACCTTGGAACTGTTGAAGGCCCCTTGGGCGAGCATCAGCCAATTCCCGGGAGCGCGGGTGAACTGGTGCGGGAAGAGATGGGAATCCTCGACCCCGAAGCCGGTCAGCACGGCCTGGTGTCGGTCGGCCCG
>CAMASJ010000395.1 GCA_945860685.1 Akkermansia muciniphila | reverse complement strand
AGGCGCGGACACCGGTGAAGAAGGCGCCGACCAACAGGTCCAGGTCGCCATCGCCGTCGATGTCGGCCAACGCCACCCCGGTCTGGAGTCCTGGGGCGGTGGCAAGGAGTTCCGGGGTGGCGTTGGTGAAATGCCAATGACCGCGATTGAGGAACAGGGCTCCCGGGGTCTCCAGGCCGGCGGCATAGAGGTCGGCCAACCCGTCGCCGTCCACGTCGCCCAGGGCGATTCCCGAGCCGTTGAGCAGCATCTGGTTGGTGAGCGAGGACGCCGGGGCGAGACGCTGGGTCCAGAGGAGTCCGGTGTCCCCGGGTGCCAGCCGACGCAGTCCGGTTCCCGCGACGGCGGGAAGACAGACGAGCAGCGTGAGGAGGGCGCGGGGGAGCACGGCCGAGTTTCCGCGGAAGAAGCCCGGGAGACAAGGATCCGGAAGCCAGGAATCCCTGGCCGAATTGCGCCAAAACTTTTGTTACCGGCGGGGGTGGTTGGCTGGGTGGCATGGGAGATCGATGCGCCAGAAGTCCAGTTACCCTGATCTGGATGGACGAAACGATGAGCAAGGGAACGCTTCAGGAGGTGCTTGGGAAGCTGCGACGGCGGTACCAGAAGGCGGGTCTGGAACATCGCAGGAAGCTGATCGACCAGGCTGTCGAGCTGCTGGGGTACCACCGGAAGTCGGCGATCCGGGCTTTGGGATCGAAGGAAGCGCCAAGGACGACCTGGGGCCGGCCCGGCCGGCCGGCCCGATATGACCCAGGGGTGCTGAGACCGTGGCTGCGGCCGATCTGGCAGGCGACCGACTACGCCTGCGGGCGGCGGTTGGAGGCGATGCTGCCGGAGTGGATACCGGCCTACGAGGCGCACGAACGGAGTCTGCCTGGGGAGGTGAGGGAGCGGTTGCTGGGTGCGAGCGCGAGGACGCTGGACCGGTTGCTGGAGCCGCTGCGTCCGGAGGCATCGAGGCGGTCCCTGACGCGGCCGGGGACGTTGCTGCGTCAGCAGATCCCGGTTCGCGGGAGTGCCTGGGAGGAGGGGAAGGCCGGATGGCTGGAGGTGGACACGGTGGCGTTGTGCGGAGGGAGCGCGAGCGGGGAGTACGTGTGGATGCTGGACGGAGTGGACTACGCGACGGGCTGGGTGGAGGTGCGGGGCATGTGGGGACGCGGCCAGGCGGGGACGTTGGAGGCGTTGAAGGACGTGGAGAACCGGCTTCCGTTCCCGTTGCTGGGACTGGACAGCGACAACGGGGGGGAGTTCCTGAACCACCACGTACTGGGGTGGCTGCAGAAGCGGGAGAGGCCGGTGTTCATGACGCGGAGCCGGCCGTACAAGAAGGACGACAACGCGCACGTGGAGCAGAAGAACTGGACGCACATCCGGCAGTGGTTTGGGTACGAGCGTCACGACAACCCGGAGGTAGTGGAGAGGATCAACGCGCTGACGCGTGGGCCATACGGGCGACTGCTCAACTTCTATCACGCGTGCTTGAAGCTGGAGCGGAAGGAGAAGCGGGACGGGCGTACGGTGAGGGTCTACGGGGCGCCGCGGACCCCGCTGGCGCGGGTGCTGGAAAGCGGGGAGGCGACCGCGGAGACGAAACGGCGGCTGGAGGCCGAGAAGGGGCGGCTGAACCCGTTTGCGTTGAAGCGGCAGATCGAAGCCGGGTTGAAGGAGATCGAGCGGATGCGCCGGTTGGCGGTGTGAGCGGCCGCTCCCGTCCGGGTCGGTTCCGCTACGCTTGGGACGGCTGCTTTGCAGCGCTCCCAAGCTCCGCTCCACCGACCCGGACGGGAGCAAGCCCCGGTAACACCCTTTTGGCGCAACGAATCAGGCTATCGGGTAACAGATACTTCTGGCGCACGGCGCTGGCCCGGAAAAGAAAAGAGGCCGGGCTTTCGCCCGGCCTCCTGGACTGGATGAGACCGCCTTAGCGGACCACGCGGTAGAAGCGGGCACCTGCACCCGCGACCGGGGTGATGGTGGCCGTGCCGCCGCTGGCACCGGCCACGTTGGCGTAGCCGGAACCGAGGGTGGACGACTCCTGCAGGGTGCCACCGACGTAGGTGATCACCACGTTGGCGCCGCTGCGGGTGATGCCGGTCACGCGCGGCTCGACCGGCGGGGTCGCCGCCGGCACGAGCACGTAGTGGTCGAAGTCACCGCTGTTGGCGGTGTAGCGCACCGTGGTCGCTCCCGAGCCGGCGACGGCGAAGGAGGCCAGGTTGCCGGAGCCGTCCTGCATCGGGACGAGCGCGAACGGGCCCCAGCCGCCGGAACCGAAGCGGCTGAAGGTGCCCAGCAGCTCGACGGTCTGGTTGGTGGTGCCGCGGCCGGCGGTCACGCGTTCCAGCCGGCCAGACAGCTGGCCATCGCCGCGGCCGTCGTAGGACAGCGCCGCATAGGCGTTGTAGTTCCCCGCCGGGATGTTGCGGGTGTAGTTGTACCAGCCGCTCGCCCAGCCCACGGAGAAGCTGGAGGTGACGGTGGTGGTGGTGCCGACCGCGGTGCCCGGGCGATCCGAGCGCAGGTCGCCGTTGGAGGCGTTTCCGGCGGTGTTGCCACCCATCGGGACGTAAGTGCCGGCGATGGTGGAATCGTTGAGGATGTCGCCGCCATCGGTGGCGCCGGTGCGGTAGTTGAATCCATCGCGAGCGGAGTTGGCCGCGTTGTACGGACCGGCATCGCGCTGGAAGTCGATTCCCAGCCGACCGCCGCGGCCGTCGTAGGCGCCGCCCTCGTAGGGAATCGTGTTGGCCGCCGCGACGTTCTGGCCGGCGCCGAAGTCGAAGTCCTCGGCCTCGATCACGAACACGCCGGGCTTGGCCAGTTCGCTGGCGCGGACCGAACGGGTGGTGAAGGAGAAGGCGTTGGTGAACGGTGTGGCATAGCCGGACGCGGTGTAGACCACCGTGCCGGAGACGCGGGTGTTGAACGGCAGGTTGGCCGCCGGGGTGAATCGGGCGGTGGTGACACCGTTGGCCGTGGAGGTGGTCGGTGTCACGGAGGCGCCGTTGAAGCTCAAGGAGCCCAGGGTCACCGTGGCGCCGTTGCCGTTGATGTTCACGACCACTTCGGGACGGATGTCGTTGTCATAGGAACCGGCCGCCGGGGTCACCGCGAGGGACGGCTGGAAGGTGCGGACCGTCGGGGTGCGGTTGTA
>CAMASJ010000394.1 GCA_945860685.1 Akkermansia muciniphila | reverse complement strand
CGGGGGCGGCGTTGGTGGTGGTCCCGATGGACCAGGCCGCGGCCTCGAACGGGGCGTTGGTCCAGTTGGCGTTCAGTTGGCCTACGTGGTTCGCGACGTCGACCAGCACGCCGTTGGTGTCGAACTGGGCGGCGAAGGCGTTGCGCGTGCCGATGGAGATGGTGTTGCTGGTGAAGGCGCCCACCGGTCCAAAGGAACTGGACTCGAGGTACGTCTCCGCAGTGAAGCCGCCGCGGAATCCGACGCCGAAGACCTCCACCGGGCGTCCGGCATCGGCGTCCGGCAGGCGCGCGGGGTTGTTGGTGGGGAGATAGGTCCGGATCGGATCGTAGGTCGGGTCGTAAAGAAACGTCCGGTCGGCGGCGACCGGGAGCAGCAGCCGCGCCCTACGGAGCACGTAGCGGGCGGGACTGGCGCCGGTGGGCACGACCGTGGCGGTGTCCCAGCCCAGCAGGAACTCGGCATCCCGCGTGTCGAACCGGGGATCGAACGACGCGAACGTCGGTGCGACCGGACGCGTCCCGCCGGTGCCGAACTCGAACGGGTACATCCATTTGTCCATCGAGGCCGGCGCCGTCGCGTTGAAGTCCGCCGCTACGCCGGACAGCGACGCGGCCAGGCCGAGTGCGAGCCATGCGGTGCGTGCGGCGCGGAACAGTGCGGGGCAGGGGGACCATCCAGTCATCCGGGCAACATCGACAGAATCGGCCCGCGGGCAAGTCCGGTAAGGGATCAGAGACTGGGCGATTCGTGAGTCGTGATTCTGGATTCCTGACTTTCCTGTGGGGACACGGATTTCACGGATTGCCGATGCGGTCGACCTCCTTGCTGAGGATCGCTTTCGAGTTCGAGCCTCCCATTTTGTCCGTGAAATCCGTGTCATCGAAGGAACGCCTCGGGAGCGGCTCGTGTTGCAGGGAAGGGGCCGTCGATGGGTGTTTGGGACCGCTCAGTCGAAACCCAGGAAATCCTGAATCTCAAATCACGAATCCCAAATCCACTATTGACCAATGGTCAATAGTGGGGATCTTGGTGGGGATGAGCGTGTCGGATAGGAAGGTGCAGGAGCGGGCGGCCCGGGAGGAACTGATCCTCGGGCACGCGCGGGGGTTCCTGCTTCGACGCGGGTTCCAGGACTGGAACATGGAGCAGCTTGCCGGCGCGGTGAACTACGCCAAGGGCACGCTCTACCTCCATTTCGAGTCGAAGGAGGATCTCTGCCTCGCCGTCGCCACCCGGGCCCTGCGGGAACGGGCCGACCTCTTCGAGCGGGCCTCGCGGTTCACCGGCAGGACCCGCGAGCGGATCCGGGCGATCGGCTTCGCCTGCTGCGAGTTCGCCTGTTCGCATCCCGACTACTTCAAGGTCGAACTGATGCTGAAGTCGGCCTCGTTCTGGGAAAAGGCCACCGAAACACGCCGGCAGGCCCATCAGATGGAAGGCGCCCGCTGCTTCCGCCTCGTCCATGAGATCGTCAAGGAAGGCATGCGCGCCGGGGACCTGCCCCACGATCGCATGACCTCCGAAAGCGTCGCCTTCGCGCTCATCGCCGTCACCGTGGGCAGCCACATCATGAGTCTCGAGCCCGCCATGAAGCTGGTCGCCGGGATCGAAGACCCCATCCGCACTGTCCGTCAGAATCAGGATCTCATGTGCGACGGGCTCGGTTGGCGGCCGTTGCTCGCGGACTGGGACTACTCGGCGACCGACGCGCGCCTCCGCCGCGAGATCTTTTCCACCGCCACCTGGTGCGATCCCGTCACCATCGCCGGCTGATCCCCTTTTTCACATGAAAATGACCACTGGTCACGTAATGACGACAGTTCAAACTCAGGAAGGGAAGAAGCGATGAACTTCGTGGCGTTGCGGATGTTGACGGGGGATCCGTCGAAGTACTTCGGCCTCGTGTTCGCCATCGCGTTCTGCACGTTCCTGCTAGAGAACCAGACCTCGATCTTCGCCGGCATCATGAAGCGGACGGGTCACCAGATCCTGGACGTCACCGACGCCGAGATCTGGGTGATGGATCCGAAGACCGAGTACTTCGAGCAGACGAAGGCCTTGAAGGAGACCGACCTCGCCCGGGTGCGCGGCGTGGAAGGCGTGGCGTGGGCGGTGCGGATGTTCAAGGGGAACCCGGTGGCGCGCACGCCGCAGGGAAAGTTCGCCTCGACGTTCTGCCTGGGATTGGACGACGCCACGCTCACCGGGGCGCCTCGGAAGATGCTCCTCGGAAGCTGGGAACGCCTGACCGAGCCCGACACGGTGGTGATCGACCAGGCCGGCTACGTCCTGCTCTTTCCCGGCGAACCGCTGGCCGTGGGACGCAAGCTCGACCTGAACGACCACGAGGTGACGTTGGTGGGGATCTCGGACGCCTCGGCGCCGTTCGTGAGCTTCCCGGTGATGCACACGCGGTACTCCACGGCGCTGAAGTTCCAGGGGCGTCAGCGCACGGAGCTGTCCTATGTGCTGGTGCGTCCCCAGGCCGGCGTGGATGAGGCGGTGCTGTGCGCGAGGATCGCTGCCCAGACCGGTTTGAGGGCTCGGACCACGCGGGAGTTCGTCTGGGATTGCGTCCGCTACTATCTCAAGAACACCGGGATCCCGGTCAATTTCGGCATCACCATCGGCGTGGCCCTCGTGGTCGGGACCGTGGTGGCGGGGCAGACGTTCTATCTCTTCACCGTGGAGAACCTCCGGCAGTTCGGCGCACTCAAGGCGATCGGCGTGACCAACGGACGTCTCACAGGGATGGTCCTGCTCCAGGCGGCCACGGTGGGTGTGCTCGGCTTCGCCCTCGGCACCGGTCTCGCCGCCGTCTTCTTCCAGGCCACCCTGAACGCCCTCGCCACCCGCGGCATCGTCCTGCTCTGGCAATCCGTCGCGCTCACAGGGGCGTGCATCCTCGCCGTCATCCTCGCCGCCAGCCTGCTCAGCATCCGACGTGTCGTGACACTCGAACCGGCGACGGTTTTCCGGTGAGGGAGGGTTGAAGGGTTGACGTGAGATAAATGAGAGCGAACGGTTGTTCGCGTTTATGAGGACCAAGGGGGCCAAGAACAGAAACCATGGGGATCGGCGGGAGGAGATCCTCCGCGCGGCCTGTGGGCTTTTCATCCGGGACGGGTTCCACGCGGCCTCGATGAAGGATCTCTGCGCCGCGGCAGGGATGAGTCCGGGGTCGGTGT
>CAMASJ010000393.1 GCA_945860685.1 Akkermansia muciniphila | reverse complement strand
GCCACGCCGTTGCTGTTGAGTCTCGGCAGGACCCTCACGGGTCGGATCCGGAACGACAACAAGCGCCTGGGCGAACTGGTCACCCTGACGCGGGCCAGCCGCTGAGCCTGGAATCGTGAAACGGTTGAAGGGTTGAGGGGTTGAAACGCCCACTCTTCAACGTTTCAACGTTTCAACCGCTACAAAGCTTCAACCAGCCGCCCCTTCACGGCAGCGCCAGTAGGGCGGTGGCCACGGCTGATGAGTCCAGGCGTTCCGTGAGGCTTTCCACAACCACGCTCGCCCGCCGCGGCACTACGCCATCGAAGACCTCGCGGCCCGCGACCAGGACTCGCACCGGCTTGTCGAGATCCAGCAGCGCGTCGGAAAGCCGGAGCTGGATTCCCGGCGGCACCTTGCCATCGAGTCGGATCTCCTGCCCGACGACGGTGGCGGTCATGAGGGCGCGTTCCTCGATGGCCGAGGCCTCGGGAACCCTGAGCCAGTAGAACCGGCGGTGGACCACGTCGTCCTGCTGCCAGACGACCTTCTTCGGCCACGGATTGCGGCGGAAGCCGGCCATCCAAGGAACCGCCTCGGCGTCCTTGCGCTGCATCCAATGGCCCAGGCCTTCGTAGATGCGTACCCGATGCACGTAGCCCCCGGGGTCCGCCGCCTCGAGGCGGTCCAATTCCGCACCCTTCTCCGCGGCGATCCGGTTGCGGTTGTACGCGGCGTCGTCGCCGCCCATGAAGATCGCGAACGGGAGGTTGCGAAGTCCCAACAGAGAGGCCTCGTTCGGATGCCCGGCCATCATGGAGGCCGCGGCGAAGCGGTCGGCCATCCGGGGGGCCAGCTGCCAGACGCCGTCTCCTCCGGCCGAATAGCCCATCAGGTACACGCGGTCCGGATCGACGCCGCGCAAGGCCACGAAGTCGTCGATCAGCCGCTGGAACAACGGGTCGATGTGCCCCTCGTGCCAGAGGTTCCAGGTGTCGGTCGGTGCACGGGGCGCGATGTAGATCCCCTCCGCAGGCACGTAGAGGCCGATCTGGTTGGTCCATTGCCGGTCGTTGACCTGCGCCGGCGCGTTGCCGCCGCCATGCATCGAGATCCAGAGGCTGTGTCCCGTGGCCGGAGCCTCGCCGAAGACCTTCTCCTTCCAACGAAGCTTCTTCCCTTCCAACTCGATCGACTTCTCCTGCATCTCCGACTCGCGCTCCACAACGAAACGGGCCCGGAGCTCGGCGACCAGCATCGCGGTCACCCGCTCCGCGTCGACCCGCGACAACGTCCGGGCCGGGGTGGTGGCGTCGGCGTTGCGTTCCACCGCCGGCAGATCCAGCCACGTGCGCACGGCGTCCACCGAAGCCGAGGCCGGGGTCAACTTCTCCCACTGTGCGTCGACGGTCGGATCGCCCTTCGCCAACGGACCGAACGGCATCTCGCGGATCTCGGAGCCGACCGTGAACCGCAGCCATCCTTGGCTGCCCGGCTTGAGGCTGAAACGCGGCATGTCGTTGAGGTCGGCGGTGCCGGACTTGGTCTCGGACAACGCGCAGGCCCTTCGGACGCCGTCGAGGATGCAGACCTTGGCCGAGATCCGCGAACCGCCCTCGCGGTCCCAGAGCCGCACCCCGAGGCGGGCGAAGGCGTCCGCGTCCGCCGCGGCCTTCGCATAACGGCCGGTGACGTTTACCGCCGCCACGGAGGTGCCGCCGCGGGACCACACCATGGGAAACGAGAGGCCTTCGCGCTTCCACGAGGTCGCGTAGATCGCATGGCGCGGCACGTCGGCCTTCGCCTGGGCGGCGTCACCGACGAACCATCCGCGGTCGAGGCCGTTGGCGTCGTATTCGTCGGCGCCGGTGAAATGCCATCCGCCGTCCCAGACCTCGGCCCAGGTGTGGTTGCCACGCTCGTTCGCCCAGAGGGGCGTGCCGACCGCCCGGGCCGGGATGCCGACCGCGCGGCATGCTTCCACCAGCAGGATCGACAGCCCGGTGCAGGTGGCCTTGCCCAAGGCCCTCGACTCCTTCAAGGACTGGTTCGGACGCTTGCGGCCGGTGTTGTAGTGGACCTGCAGCCGGTTGAAGAGGCCGCGGTTCAGCGACTGGACGGCATCGGTCGCGTTGGTCGCGCCCTTCACGAGTTCCGAAGCGATGCCGTACATGTCCGCGCGCCAAGGATCCCGCGGCTCGTCGAAGACCGCATACGGCAGGACGTCGTTGAGGAAGAGGTCCTCGGGCACGGACGCGGCCCAGGGGAAATTCGTCCGCGCCTGGAATGCCAAGTCGAGGTTCTCGCGGAGGAACCCCGTGCCCAGCGAGGAACGGTCCGCGTCCGGCATGTGTTCGACGAGGAACCGCGCGGCGCGTTCCCCGGCCTCGCCGTGTGTCTTCCGTGCGCCGTCCACGAAATCCTCGACGGGACCCGCCAGGAGGACGAAGGAGGACTGGATCGCGAGGAACAGGCAGCAGGCTTGGCGCACCATGGACGGAGACTGCGCCATACTTCCGTCACAGGTCAAAGCCCGTGGGCCGGCACAGGGCATCCGGAGGATGAATTGTTTCGATCGGAGCGGGGACCGAGCCCACGACAATGTCCCATGGCGGTAAACGGGGCGTAGGATCCCGAACCGAAGGGCGATCCCCTTGGGTGTCCTGTTCCGCTGCTGGAAACTGCGGTCTCCTTCCCGCTCCTCTGCGGCTTTGCGGCTTTGCGTGGCCCTCCCTTCCCAATCGTTGGTTCGGGAACATGTCGAACGCCTCAGGGATTGCCTCCCCACCCGCGTGGCGGCTGCAATGAAGGAGTTCCGACCCGCCGAATCCGCGACACCACCGATGATCCGTTTCCTCCATTCCGCCGACTGGCAGCTGGGTGCGCGCTTCACCCAGTTCGGCGGTCACGGCACCCGTCTCCGCGAGGCACGGCTGGAGACGCTCCGCCGGATGGCCTCCGAGGCCGTCCGGCTCGAGGTGGATTTCGTGTGCATCGCCGGCGACCTCTTCGAGGACAACCAGGTCGCGGACCGACTGGTCGCGGACGCCTTAGCGATCCTGGCGTCGTCCAGGGTTCCCACCTACATCCTGCCAGGGAACCACGACCCGATCTCCGGACCCGATTGCGTCTGGAACCACCCCGTCGCCCGGCATCCGCCCGTCGGCGTCCACATCCTGAGGAACGTCGGCGTCACCGAGGTCGGACACGACGCGCTCCTG
>CAMASJ010000392.1 GCA_945860685.1 Akkermansia muciniphila | reverse complement strand
GGGACGGTCGTGGACAAGGACGAGGACATGCGGAAGGTGAAGGCCCTGCTGCGGCCGGCGTTGCGGCGGCTGCTGGAAGGGCACCGGCCCGGGGACGTCGTGGTCCGGCTCGACTTCGACCCCTATGAGCGTTCCCTGAGGAACGTGAGCACCCATGTCCTCGCTGCGGAGAAGACCGAACCCGCGCTCCGCACCGCGGTGAAGGCGGGGCGGGTGTACGTGAGCCACGACTGGATGGCCGACCCGACGGGCTTCGACTTCGGCGGCACGGACGGATTGCGGATGGGCGACGAACGGCTGTGGACCGCCGGCACCGTGTTGACGGTGGAATCGCCGCTCCCGGCGAAGATCCGCCTGATGCGGGACGGCCGACAGGTGGCGCTGGAGGAGGGTTACTCGCTGCGGCACGAGACCGCGGGTCCCGGCGTGTACCGGGTCGAACTGTGGTTCGACCTCGGTGGCGAACTGCGTCCGTGGCTCTATTCCAACCCGGTCTACCTGCGTTCGGCCACTGGTAACTGACGACGGAAACAGTCTCCGTGTCTTCCTTGCCTCCGGGGCAGTCCGGAGGAGTTTTCAGTTTTCGGTTTTCAGCGGGGAACAGCCGAATAGGCGGCGATCGTCCGCAGCTTGGCAGCTGCGGCTACGGAATACCGACCAGGCCTCCGTGTTCTCCGTGCCTCCGTGGCCTGGCGGCCTCGGCTACGGACAACGGAGCCAGCACGGATCAGCGGACGAAGAGGCTCGAGAAGCGGGTGAGGACGGGACCCGGGACGAGGACCGGGGTGAAGTCCCCGGCAGGAACCGCGACATCGCCGGTGGGCTCGCCGTTGAGCGTCAGTTCGAACCGTCCCTCCACGCGACGCAGTTCGAGCCGGTTCCAATCCTTGGAACGCGCCTTCGGCATCGGCGGAAGTGCGCTCGGCTCAGCGCCCGAGACGGACAGGGAAACCGGCGGGACTTTGGAGGCCGGCTCGGCGTCCCACTTCCAGTCGAACACCATCCGGGTGGCACCGGTGCACACCGGACCGCGGAGCACCGCGGAGGAAGCGGCCTTCGCCGCGGAACGCAGGGTCCAGTCCTCGGCCGCCCAGACCGCCTCGGCTCCCGGGGAAGGCGTCCAGCCGCGGAGCCCGCGTCCGTCGTAGAGCGAACGCCAGGGCTCGGCTTCCGGGGCCGAGTCCGCGGGGCCGGCGCCGGTGGAAGGCAGCTCGCGGATCCGCAGGTGGCGCCAGTCGACCTGTCCGCCCTCGGATTCCAGGGCGATGTAGCCCTTGCGCCACGTGCAGCCGGTGCCGCCGGAGACCTCGGCGCCGTTCACGGAAAGACGAAGCACGCCGTTGGTCGCGACAATGCGGTAGTGGTTCCACTCGGGCGCGCCGTGGCTCCTCATCTCCTTGGGGAAACTGCGGTCGCCGTTGCTCGGGGAGAACGGCTTCATGCGCGAACCGTGGATGGGGAAGACGTCACCGTGGGTGGTGAACCAGTCGGACTTCCCGTAGCCGTGGTCGAGCACCTGGACCTCGATGGCGCGGAGGAATGGCTGTCCGACAGCGGGCATCGGACCGGCCCAGATGAACACGCCCGCGTTGCCGCCCGCCTTGAGGTGGCGCCACTCCAGCTCGAGCTCGAAGTTCTCGTACTGCCGCACGGTCCGTAGCGCGCCCGTCGGGATCCCGTCGCAGTGGATCATGCCGTCGCGCACCGTGAACGTCTCCGGCGCGCAGTTCACGTTCACCCAACCGGAGAGGTCCTGGCCGTTGAAGAGGGGTGCGAAGCCGTCGTCGGGCCCGGCGGCGTGGAGGGCCAGCATCGAAACGGAGGCCGCCAGTCCGTTGAGGAAGGTCCGCAGGCGCAGGGGGATCATGGCCCCAGCGTGGCGCGGCGGACGGACGAAGGGAAGCCGGCTCCCCTCGACAAGGAACCGGGGCGGGTCCCATTGGAGAACGGGACCCGCCCCGGGTTGCGGAAAGCGGACGGGATCAGCGACGGCGGGAACGGACCCAGGCGACGGCGCCCATGAGCCCGGCGGCCAGGACTCCCCATTCGGAGGGTTCCGGCACGGCGGTGAAGCTCAGGTCGTCATACAGGGCACCGGCGGGGAGCACCACGAAGTCGACCCCGGCCAAAGGACCGGAAAGGGTCGCAAGGAATCCGGGAACCGCCTGGTCGATGGGGATCGAGCCGAGGAGGGTGTTGGTGGAGGCGCCGACCGAGTAGAACTCGATCGCCAGCCCGTCGAAGCCGAAGGAGTCGTTGTCCAGCCGGACGGAGAATCCGGAGACGACCTGGGGCGAGGAGAAGCTGACCAGGACGGTGTCGAACACGGCGTCGAGGGCGTTGGGCGAGGAGGGGGCCGCGCCGCGGTCGTAGAACGAGGGGTTCCGGACCAGGACGGACTCGGCGGAGGTGTCGACGCGCCACCGGGTGGTGCCGTCAATCAAGTCGCCCTCGGAGTCGAGGTCCGGGGAGAAGGATCCCACCGCGAAGGAAACGCCGGCCGGAGCCGCGAGGTTGGCGGCGGAGCCGTCGGAGAGGGAATCGAATCCGATGACGAAGGACTGGGCGCGGAGGGCGGACACGGAGGTCGCGGCCAACGCGGCGGCGAGGACGAGGTGTTGGAGTCTCATGGACGGGATCGGGTATGGAAGTGGGGTTGGAATCGGGGCCCCACCCGGTCCCCGGAGGGGGCGGACCCGGAGGTCCGCCCCGTATCCGGAGGCGCGGGGGGAGACGTCCTTCGCCGTTTACTTGGCCGGCGTGGGGACGCCGCCGATGACCGCCTGCATGATGTTGAAGAACACGTCGGTGTTGTCGATCGTGCCACGGAACAGGATGCCACCGCGGCCCTCGGCGTAGACCGGGATGTCCGAGGCGGTGTGGGCCGCAACGGGGTCGGCGATCTGGCCGGTGACGAGGTAGAGTCCGTTGGTATCACGGGCGGTCGGGCCGCTCGGGTAGGTGTTCAGCGGGGCGGAGGAGTTGAACGGCTGCTGGGAGTCGCGGAGCGGCAGGGGGTTGGTCAGCCAGTTCTCGTAGCGGTCGCCGTTGGCGGCGTAGCCGATCAGCATCTTGTTGTCGGGATCGGTGGTGGTCGGGTAGCCGTCGGACTCGATCGTGTAGATCGGGAAGCCGGCGCCCTCGTAGGTCCCGACGACGCCGGCGCGGAGGCCGTTGGTCGTGGAGGTGCCCTGGCCGGCGAGCGAGCGGGAAACCAGGTTGGTGTTGGCCACGG
>CAMASJ010000391.1 GCA_945860685.1 Akkermansia muciniphila | reverse complement strand
GCTCATAGCGAACCTCCTTCCAGGGTGACCAGCACGGAACCATCGGCTTCGAGCCGGCGGGTCGCGCGCAGGCCGCGGGCATGGGCCTCACGGAAGGTTTTGTGGATGCCATAGGCCTGGAGGAGCCGGCCGTAGCCGACGCCGACTTCTTTGGCCACGTGGCCATCCCACCAGTCGGTAGTCAGGGCGTAGGTGCCGTCCTTTTCCGGGGAGGGGTCGACGGCGATGTCGTAGGGGCCACGGAGGCTGATGGTGCGTTCGGCTTTCCGATGCACCCCGGCGTAGCCGCGGCACGGGATGTTGGGCTGGAGCTTGAGGTCGAGTTCGACGCAGGCGAGTGCCAGGGCGTCGAGGTCGCGGACCTGGGTCTTGATGGATGTGAAGTGGGACATGGTTGGTCGGTTTGTTGGTGGTTTGATGTGGATGCGCGAAGGGCGGCTCCGGGATGGAGCCGCCCTTCGTGCGGGTTCGGGGGGAGTCGTTGGCTAGTCAGATGGTGGAAGTGGCTTTGGAGGAAGTGAGGGTGGTAGTTTGAAAAACAGGCTTGTGAGGGTTGGGGTCAGGCGGGTCGGGTGGTGCAATCAGGCATGTGTGAGAATGGGCGAGGGTAGCCCGGCAGGAGACGAACTCCTGCCGGGCTAACAGCTCTGTGCTGGGCCTCAACTCGCGACGGCGAGCCGGCGGCCGCCCATCTGGCCGAATCGCGTGAGCACGTCGCGGCCTTCGGTGCGGACCATCGCCACCGCATTGTCGCGGAGGCGGTTGAGGCCGTCGGTCAGGCTCCGCATGGCGGTGCTGTCGTTGCGATAGTCCTCGGCGCTCCGGGTGAGCAGTTGCTCGCGGAAGCGTTCGAGGGTCGTTTCGAGTTGCTGGTCGCCCGCGAAGTTCAGCGAGCGGAAGCTGTCGATGAACGTGGTCAGCCGGTTGAGGGTACGCTGGTGAACGCCGCCCTCGCTACCATCGATGGTGGCGAGAACGTCGGAGGCGAGCCTTGCGGTCTCTTCCCGGAGCGTGGTGACGCTTTCCCGGATGAACCCGTCGAGGTCGGCCTGGAGGCGGCGTCCGGCATCCTCCGCGACGCGGCGGCGCTGGTCGGCAATCTCCATGCTCTCGATGGACTCGGACACTTCGAGGCGCAGGCTCTCGGGAGCCGCCACCTGGAACATCCTGGTCTCGAACCCGAAGCGCTTGGTGATGTCACCGGCCGGCGGGAACGATTGCTCGATGGTGACAAGCAGGTTCTCCGCGCTGCCGTTGAGATGGCGGGCGGCTTCACGCCACTCCTCCAACGCCCTGTCACGCAGCGGGCCGTAGCCTGCCACGAAGTCAAGGGTGGCGTCGCGGAACTCGTCGCGCAGCTTGTCGAGGCCGTCGACCAGGGCGGCCAACCGGGGATTCGGCACGAAGCGGGCGATGCCTCCCAGGAACGGGAAGCTGGAGCTTTCGACCAGGGCGTGGGCGCGCGATTCGATCAGCGAGAAGGCCGACAAGGCCTCGCGTGGGACGAGCCGCTTGTGACCAAGCTGGATCAGCCGGTCGGAGACATGGGCGGGATCGAGGCCGAGATCCTCGGCGTTGAGGCGCTTGCAGCCGCGCCAGTATCGGACGGAAGTGGCACAGAGAACGCCGCGACGGCAAACGGCTTCTAACAAAGGCAGGTTGTATTGGTTTTGGGACATGATGATGGCTGGTTGGTTTGTTGTTTTGGTTGGGGACAGGAAAACGAAACACCCGCCGGGTCACGGGGACCGGGCGGGTGCTGGGGGAGACGGACCGTCAATGGGTGCTGCGGGCGAGCAGCCACACGGCTGCCACGACGCCTGCGGCCACCAGGGCCCAGACATAAGTCTTCGCGACTTCCAGCAGAATGCCGGTGACGGCGATCACGGTAAGTATCTCAATAACGGGGCGTATTCTCATCATTCGGGAGGTCAAGGACCCGGCCACCGTTTCGCGGCGGCGGGGTCCCGGTTTGATCAGAGGGCCGCGGAATACCCAGGACGTGCAGGGCGAGGAGGCCGGCGGCGGCAAGGCTGCCGTAAATGGCGATCCGGGCGACGCTAAGGCCGCCCTCGGGAGCCGTCGTGATCCGGGAGTAAGCCTGTGCGACTGCTTCCCCTTCCGCGGCTTCCTTCCGCGCCGCTTCTTCCCGGGCTTTCTTGCCCTCCCCGCACCCGGCCAGGAGCAGGGCGAGCAAGAGCGGCAGGAGGAGTTTCATGCCGCCCTCCTCTCCATCACCGCGGGCCACGATTTGCACTCGTTGCGGAACTGGCAGCTCATGCAGGTCATACCGGGTTGCGGATGGAAGCGCCCTTCCGACATGCCAATGATGGCGGTGTCGATCATGCGGATCACCCGATCCTTCCGTTTGCTATCGGCAGGCGGTGAGGAGACGCGGATGACCTGAGGAACTTTTGTCTTCACCAGGAACACGAGGTCGAGCGACGGCGGCTTCTCACCCGCGGCCTTCTCCAACAGGAGCTGGTAGGCCACGAGCTGGAGTTCGTGGTCGAAGACCGCGTGCTTCGGATCGGGTTTCGCCGCGGCCGACTTGAAGTCGATCGGGGCGAAGATGTCGGTTACCAGGTCGATGGTGCCGGTGAGCGGCACGCACAATCCGGCGATGGTCTCGGTGAGCGGAACCTCCACGGCCCGCGGCTTTGATTTCAGGACCTCCGGGCTGTCGAGGTAGGCGGCGACCACTCGGATTCCGGCAAGCCGGGACTTCTCGCGCTCGCCGTCCTTCCACTTCACCGGACCTTCGTCGCGTTCGAGTTTGGTGAACGAGTCCTCGAAGGCCGCGGCGATAAGCTCGGGCGTGTCATCCGTCCCGCGCCAACGTGCCAGGTGGAACGCCTGGAGCGCAGCGTGGACGGACTTGCCCAGGTGAAGGGCGGCGGTCGTGGGCTTCTTGATCTGCAACACGCGCTCAAAGTAGAAGCGCAAGGAGCAGGCCAAATAGCTCTTTGCGGCCGACGGGCTGATGTAGTCCGGGAGGGTCGAGATCCGGGATGGCGGTGGGGTGGCTAGCGCGATCATCGGCGGCCTCCGTTTCCGTTGACCCCGGCGTAGGCGGAGCGCCGACCGTTGGTGGGTGGCCGCTGCTGTCCGCCGTGGGTGTCGAGCAGCTCATCAATCAGCCCGGAGGCCTCGACCTTGTTGAGCTGGCGGACGCCCTTGCCGAAGCGCTCGACGGCGAGGGTCTCGACCGCGTTCTTTTCGAGGTGGTGCTCGGCGACGAGTTTCTCGAT
>CAMASJ010000390.1 GCA_945860685.1 Akkermansia muciniphila | reverse complement strand
GCGGTTGAACGAGGAATTCCTGCGGGAACTGACGCCCTTGTACCGGCAGCTGCACACCTGGACGAAGCATCAGTTGGCCAAGCGATATGGACAGCCGGTTCCCAAAAGGATCCCGGCCCATTGGATCAACAACCGTTGGGGTCAGGAGTGGGGTCAGCTGGTGGATTCGGTCGATCTCGACGGGCTCTTCGTGGGAAAGCAGGCGGACTGGGTGACCAAGGCCGCGGAGGACTTCTACGTAGGGATGGGATTTCCGCGGTTGCCGCAGACGTTCTGGAGTCGGTCGGACCTGTTTCCGACCAAGCCGGGCGAGGACCGTCGTAAGAACGCCCATGCGTCCTGCTGGCATCTGGATCTGGAGAACGACATCCGGTCGCTGATGAGCGTGGAGCCGAATGCGTGGTGGTGGACCACGGCGCACCACGAGTTGGGACATGGGTACTACTTCATGGCCTACACGAGGCCGGAGGTGCCGCCGCTGCTGCGTGACGGCGCGAACCCGGCGTTCCACGAAGGCATCGGGGAACTGATCGGGATTGCATCGGTGCAGACGCCCTATCTGAAGCACCTGGGCCTGATGCCCGCGGACCAGAAGGTGGACGAGATCGGTTCGCAGCTCGACTTCGCGCTGGTCCACGCCGTTCCTTTCCTGTTCTGGAGCAGCGGCACCATGTTGCATTGGGAAGCCGACGTGTACCGAGGCGGACTTCCCCCGGAGCAGTGGAACCGGCGTTGGTGGGAGCACGTGGAGAAGTATCAGGGCATCGAGGCGCCGGGCGGTTCCGGGAGCCGCGGCGAGGAATGGTGCGACGCCGCCACGAAGACCCACATCAACGACAACCCCTGCTACTACTACAGCTATGCGGTGGCGTTCGTCCTGAAGTTCCAGCTGCACGACCACATTGCCCGGAAGATCCTCCACCAGCCGCCACAGGCCTGCGACTACGCGGGCAACAAGGAGGTGGGCGCGTTCCTGCAGAAGATCCTCGCCCCCGGCGCGACCCGTGACTGGCGAGCCATCCTGCGTGAGGCGACCGGGGAGGACCTCAGCACCCGTGCGTTGAAGGAGTACTTCAAGCCGTTGATGTCCTGGCTCGAGAAGGAGAACGCGGGACGCGAGATCGGTTGGGACTGAGGGGAACCGGAAGCCTGACAGCCGACGCCCGACGTCCATCACGTGCCATTTGCGTCAGGCCGATCTTCGGGCGGAGGATGGTGCGATGAAGAAGCTGAGCGCCGCCGTTCTGGAAGAGGGCCTGAAGGAGATTCCGACCTGGACCCGGAAGGGTGAGGTTCTCGAAAAAACCTTCGAGTTCCCTGCATTCGGAACCGCGATCACCTTCGTGACCAAGGTCGCCTGGGCGGCCGACAAGGTGAACCATCATCCGGACATCGACATCCGGTGGAACAAGGTGCGGTTGAGCCTGACGACCCACGACGCAGGCGGGTTGACCGACCTTGATCTGGGCTTGGCAGCCAAGTGCGACACCTTGGCCGGACAGGTGGTCCGGGTGCGCAAGACGCCGGCGGCCTGAGGAGCTAGGGGGTCTTGGGCCTGAGTCCCGGCTGTTCTACCTGGGCTTTTCTACTTGGAGAGGAAGAAGCCCCGCTGCTTTTCGCTGATCGGGTAACCGACCCGCTCCATGGCGAGCATCATGTCCTCCCAGACCTTCCGCTTCTCCGTGATGGCCTGGTTCCGCAGCAGGTACGCCGGATGGTAGGTGGGCATGACCGGGATCCCGCGGTAGTCCTGCCAGGTCCCGCGGAGCCGGGTGATGCCGAGGGCGTTCTTGCCCAGCAGACCCTCCATGGCGGTGGCGCCGAGGGCGACCATGGCCTGCGGTTGGATGATCTCGATCTGCTTCTCGAGCCAAGGGATGCAGGTGTCCATCTCGTCGTGCCTCGGCTTGCGGTTGCCGGCGGTCTGTCCGGGGGTGTCGGGACGGCACTTCAGGATGTTCGCGATGAACACCGTGTCCCGGGAAAGACCCATTGCGGTGATGATCTTGGTCAGCAGTTCCCCGGCCTTGCCGACGAACGGTTCCCCTTGGAGGTCCTCGTCGGCCCCCGGCGCCTCGCCCACGAACAAGAGCCGTGCGTCGACGTCGCCGACACCGAAGACGACGGTGGTCCGAGAGGCGACGAGGTTGGGACAGCGGACGCAGGCGAGCACCTGTGTGCGCAACTCGGCGAGTGCGGTCTGTTTCGCATCCCGGGTGAGCGGCGGCGGCAATGGCAGCGGCGGCTTGGAAGGAACTGGGTTGGACGGCATGGGCGCTGCGGCTTTGGACCAGCGGGAGCGGGCGGCGGCGGAAGGGACGGTGGACGGCTTCGCCGCCGAGACCGAAGGGTAACCGACGGGATCGGCAAAGGTCGGTCGGACAGCGGTGGTGGAAGCGGGAACCTTGGGCCGTTCGGAAACGGGTCCAAGCCCGGGCGTCTCAGGTGGCCGGGTGGCACGGACAACTGGCTTGGCCGACAGCGCGGCCAAGGTTTCGGACCGGACCGGCACGTGCTCGACACCCTGAGACTTCAGGATCTCCAGGTGCCGGATCGTGGCGTCGAGCAATTGGTGGTACGCGTCGGACATCCGGGTCCCGGAAGACTTTCCCTTCGAGCGCCTGTTGCCAAGGACGCAGCGGATCGGCGTCCGTTGGCTGGACGAAATCCTCGGGTGGTCCACGATGGGGGCGCCATGGCGTACCCGACCACCCGGAAGACGAAGATCATCGCCACTCTCGGCCCGGCCACCGAATCCCCCGAGATGCTCGGTCGGCTTCTGAAGGCGGGGGTGAACGTGTTCCGGCTGAACATGAGCCACGCGAAGACCGAGTGGGTCCGTCGTGTCGTCCGCGACATCCGGCACATTGCCGAGTCCGAGGGCATCGCCGCCGGCATCCTGCTCGACACCCAGGGACCCTCGATCCGTACCGGGGACCTCGACGGGAAGATCCCCCTCGCCGTGGGCGACACGTTCTATTTCACGGTGAAGGGCGATTCCGTTCCCGGCGCCAAGTGGACCAGCGTCGGCTACGACCAGTTCGCGGACGACGTGAACACGGGCGACACGCTCATCGTGGACAACGGCGAGCTGAAGATGCGCATCCGGGCGAAGACCTCGACGCGTGTGGAGTGCGAGGTCCTCACCGAGGGCAGCATCGGAAGCCGACGTCACATCAACCTGCCCGGCGTCCATGTCTCCCTGCCGGCGCTGACCGAGAAGGACCGCGCCGACGTCCGACTCGGCTTGGAGGTCGGCGTGGATTACGTGGCGCTGAGCTTCGT
>CAMASJ010000389.1 GCA_945860685.1 Akkermansia muciniphila | reverse complement strand
TGACCGGTTCGACGAGGAGAAGGACGCCTTCTTCTCCCGCGTCCGCGCGGGATTCGAGTCGATTCTCGCGACGGAACCGGAACGCATTGTCCGCGTGGATGCGGGAGGCGACGTCGCCACCGTGGCCGACGCGGTCTGGAGGCAAATGGCCTCGCGGAGCTGGGTCTGATCCGGCGGCCGGATCAGCGTCCGAAGGGCAGCCCGCCCATGAGCCCGCCGCCGCCCATGCGGGACATCATCTTCTGGAACTTGCCCATCTTGCGCATCATCTCACGCATCTCGTCGAAGCGCTTCAGCAGGTTGTTCACCTCGGTAACCGTGACGCCGGAACCCTTGGCGATGCGCTGACGCCGCTTCGCGTTGAGGATCTGCGGGGTGCGGCGCTCCTGGTGGGTCATGCTGCAAAGGATGCCTTCCATCCGCTTGAACTCCTTCTCGCTCTTCGAGAGGTCCGCGTTCTTCAGCATCTCCCCGCCGCCGGGAAGCAGGCCCACGAGATCCTGGATCGGTCCCAGCTTCTTCATCTCCCGCAGCTGCACCAGGAAGTCGTCCAGGGTGAACTGCCCCTTCCGCATCTTCTCCTCGAGGTCCATCGCCTTCGAGGCGTCCACGCGGTCGATGGCCTTCTCGACGAGGGAGACGACGTCGCCCATCCCAAGGATCCGCTGGGCCATGCGCTCCGGATGGAACGGCTCGAAGTCCTCGACCTTCTCGCCGACGCCCATGAACTGGATCGGCTTGCCGACCACGTGCCGGAAGGAAAGCGCGGCGCCACCGCGGGCGTCGCCGTCGAGCTTGCTCAGGATCGCCCCGGTGATGTTCAGCGCCTTGTCGAAATGGGTGGCGACGTTCACCGCCTCCTGGCCGGTCGCGGCGTCCAGCACCAGCAGGGTCTCCTGCGGCTTCACCAGATCCCGCAACCGGACCAGCTCCTGGACCAGGGGCTCGTCGATCTGGAGCCGCCCGGCCGTGTCGAAGATCAACGTGTTCCGCTGGTGCGAAGCCGCCCACTCCAGAGCCTCCCGCGCGATCAACAGGACGTCTGTCTCCCCCTTCTTCACGAAGACCGGCACCCCGATCTTCTCGCCCAGGGTCGCCAGCTGGTCCATAGCGGCGGGACGGTAGACGTCCGCCGCCACCAGCAGCGGAAGCCGCCCTTGCTTCACCAGGAGACGCGCCAGCTTCGCCGAACTGGTCGTCTTGCCCGAACCGTGGAGACCGCACATCAGGATGCAGGCCTGTCCGCCGGAAAGCTTCAGCCCCTGGTGTTCCGACCCGAGCAACGCGACCAGCTCGTCGCTGATCAACTTGATCATCTGTTGGCCGGGCTGCACCGACTGGATGACCTCGGCGCCCAGGGCCTTCGTCTTCACGGACTCGATGAAGTCTTTGGCGACCTTGAAGTGGACGTCCGCCTCGAGCAGCGCGAGCCGCACCTGTCGGAGCGACTCGGAGACGTTGCCCTCGGAGATCTTCCCGAGACCCCGGAGGTCGCGGAAGACGTTCTGCAGTTTGCTGGTCAGCGCGTCGAACATGAGTGGCGAAACTAGCGGCGCTCCGAACCGGCGGAAAGCCCGGAACCGGACGGCGGGATCTCCGCGGAAAGCCCATGGATGGCACCGGAAAGAAGGCGACGTCCGGCGTCGGAATAGATTTCCCAGAAGACCGCCGGGCCCGCGAAGCGGTCGATGCGGGGCTCCGAACCCTCGATGAGTGTCCTGCCGTCGACATGCACCCGGATGAGCTCCCCGGCGAGGTCCACCGCGAAGTGGTGGCGGACCCGGGGCTCGAGGGCCGGGACGATTCCGGCCACGAACAGCCCCTGGGTGATCCCGCCGTCCTGGATCACGTCGACCACCACGGCATCTCGATGGAGCCGGACATGGACGCAGTTCAGGTACCACGCCGCTTCGCCGCCTTCCCGGCAAACCGCCATCACGATCGCCGACTCCCTGTCGCCGTTGCTGAAGTACGGATGCCATTCGACGGTGGACTCCATCCGGGTCGGCCGGTCGGGTAGCCGCTGGCAGAGGTAGGTCACCTGCTGAAGTGGATTCTCGTCGACCGCCATCCCGAAGGCCACCCGGGCCTGCGTCCATTGGGTCCAACCGATGCCGCGAACGAACCAAGGGTCTCCCACCTGCGGCGCCGGGATCACGGCGGTCCGCGTGTCCGGGTTTCCGGTGAACCATTGCCGGACCACGGTGCGGTTCGTCGACTCCACCGACCGGTAGAGAACCACTCCCTCCTCGGGGACCGGGAGCGCGGCGTCGACACCGGAACCGGAAGGCGGCACCAGTCCCGCGTTCCGCCACGGTCCCGGGGGAATCCAACGCTGGAGCGTCTGCGAACGGCCGGTCTCCGCGACGTCGCGGAAGCGCAGCCGGTCCGGCCATTCGAACCGTCCCGAACGCTCCAGGCGGATCCGAGGCGCCTGACCGGGTCGCACGGATTCCGTCGACGATGCCGGGACCTCCGACGGAAGCGCCGGATCAGCCTCGGCCACCGACGACGACGGCACTCCGGTCAACAGGACCGCAAGCGACATGGAACGGATGGGTTTCACGGTGGACGGATCAGGATGTGAGGCGACCGGGAGGGAAATGTCGAGGCGCGCCGAAGGTGTTCAGGCCACCGACCACCGGCGCGGCCGTGACGAATCCGACCTTGCCACCATCGGCACCCTGGACGACAAGAAGCCAACGTTGCGCGATTCCGAAAACCAGTCCTCCTGCCATGGCCAGATGCAGGTCCCCGATTCCCGGGGTCCGGCCAATGGCATCGTCATGGGTTTCGGAATCGTCATTTCACGGAGCATTATTCCCCGCGTTCCGCGGCGTTGAACGAGTTTTCCCGAAAACCCCGTTCCGCCGCCGGAACGGGGTTTTTCGTTTTTCCCGACCGGCACTGCCGACAACATCGAAGACAAAGCACATGAAGCCACAGCAGGTCGAAATCTACGACACGACGCTCCGCGACGGATCCCAGGGCGAGGGCATCAACTTCTCCCTCGCCGACAAGATCCGCATCGCCGAGCGCCTGGACCAGTTCGGCGTGCACTACATCGAGGGCGGTTGGCCGGGATCCAATCCCAAGGACCTCGAGTTCTTCCAGCAGGCCGCCAAGCGGCGCTGGCGGAACGCCCGGATCGCCTCCTTCGGCTTCACGCGGCGCAAGGGCGTCGCGGTCGAGCAGGACGACCAGATCCGCATGCTGCTGGATGCCGAGACCCCCGTGGTCACCATCGTCGGCAAGACCTGGCTGCTCCACGTCACCGAGGTGCTCCGCGCGAAGC
>CAMASJ010000388.1 GCA_945860685.1 Akkermansia muciniphila | reverse complement strand
CAAGGTCCGGAATCGGGCCCCAACGGCACCCCACGCTCGAAACGGAACCCGGATCCCGCCAAGATCGCCCGGTCGCGATACCCGCCATGTCGTCCAACGAACCCGCCAGCCCCGCACGTCCCGCCGCGCCGAAACGGGTGGTCGTCCACACCGACGGCGGCTGCCACGGCAATCCGGGACCGGGCGGATGGGCGGCGGTGCTGCGTTACGGACGCCAGGAGCTGGAGGTCGGCGGCGGCGATCCGGACACGACGAACAACCGCATGGAACTGTCCGCGGCGATCGGCGCGCTGACGGCGCTGAACCAGGCCTGCCAGGTGGAGCTGCACACCGATTCCCAGTACCTGCGCAAGGGGATCACCGAGTGGATCCACGGCTGGAAGCGCAAGGGCTGGCGGACCGCGGAGGGGGAACCGGTCAAGAACGAGGACCTGTGGCGGCGTCTCGACGAACTGGTGGCCCGTCACACCGTGGAATGGCGCTGGGTGAAGGGCCACGCCGGCAACGAGCTCAACGAACGCTGCGACCGCCGCGCCAGCGCCGAGATCGCGAAGGTGAAGTCCCGCCGGCACCGTCCCTGAGCCCACAGAGGCGGAAGGAGCCTCACGCGAATGGAAGGCGTCGGGGGGCGGGCGTCAGGAGTCGGGCAATCATATCCGACGCCTGACGCCTGACACCGCTCTTGGGGCTGGATACCGGACTCGCTCCCGTTCTCCATCACGTCGTGCCCGCGTTGGTCCAATCCCTCCTGCTCGCCCTCGGCGCCCTCGGCGTGGCGACGGTGCTGGGACTCGGGTCGGCGTTGGTCTGGTCGGCGTGCCCTCCGGGAATCGCCCGGCTGGGACGCCTGCTCGCCGGGATCACCTTGGTCCAACCGCCATTCCTGGCCGCCAACGCCTGGCTCGACCTCACCGGCGACCTGCGTTCCCTAGGCAACACGCCGTCGGGCGCCGCGTGGGGACTCGGCCTGACGATCCTCGTGCTCGGGCTCACCCTGTGGCCGATTCCAGCCTTGGCCGCCCATGCAGCGTGGAGCCGGATGCCCGTCGGTTGGCTGGAGGCGGAACCCCGCTCCGCTGGACTCGGCCTGTTCCGCCGACATCTCTGGCCCGCGGCCCGACCTTCGCTGGGTCCCGCACTCGGGCTCGTCGGCATCCTCGCAATCACCCAGTTCACCCTGCCCGTGCTCTTCCAGGTGAAGGTCCTGCCGGAAGTCGTCTGGCTGAGCCTGAACACCCGGCTGGACACCTGGGGAGCCGTGACCGCCTCGCTGCCGATGGCCTTGGTCCCGATCCTGGTCTGGCGATGGATCGGAAAAGGCCCGGTCCAATGGATCCCCGGAACAGCCACCGGCGAGGCCGCTGACCGTTTGCGTGACCGCCTCCGCGGAACCGCCTTCGCCATGGCCCTTCCCTGGGCGTTGATGGCGGTGGGACTCGGACTCGGACTTCCGTGGGGTCGACTGATCCTGGAGCCGCGGACGTGGAGCGAACTCCCCGGCGCGCTCGCCGCCGGGGGATCGGCGACCGCGAACTCGCTGCTGGGAGCGCTTCTCGGCGCCGGTGGGGCCACGGCTGCGGGCCTGCTCGCGGTCTTCCTCCAAGGATCCCGCGCGCCAGGCCCCGGATTGCTCTGGATCCTCTTCCTGGTCCCCGGCGTCGTGCTCTCGGTGGGCTGGATCGCGCTTCTCCGACTGCCCGGCCTCGGCGTGCTCGCCTCGAGTCCGTTGCTCTTCGCGATGGCCTTGGGCCTGCGTCATCTCGCCCCGGCCTGGGCTGCCGTCGCCGCCGCGGCCCGAACCGCCGACCCGGATCTCGTCCATGCCGCGCAACTCGACGGCAACCGGTTCCACGCCTTCCGGACCGGACTTTGGCCGCAGATCCGCGGCAAGGTCTTCGCCACCGCCGGAATCGTCTACCTGCTCGCGCTGTGGGATGTGGAGTCGGTGCTGCTCGTCGCGCCCCCGGGCGGCGAGACGCTGGCCATGCGCATCTTCAACCTCCTCCACTACGGCCACGCCACCCAGGTCAACGCGCTGTGCGTCGTGCTCGCGGTCCTTGGCGCCGTCCCATGGATCCTCGGTCCACCCCTGCTCCGATGGCTCACGCCCAAACCATTGCGATCCGAGGAAGGAGGCCAACGATGAGATCGCCGGCCGATTTCCGTGCCGCCGTGCTGTGGGTGGGATTCGCGCTGCTCTCCGGTTGCGGGGTTCCGGAAGGTTCGCGGGAAACGGCGGCGGAAATCGCGTCGAAGACGTTCCGGCGCGTGGAGTCGTTCGGCGGACCCGGCGTGGCACCCGGCCGCTTCAACAAACCGCGCTCGGTGGTCTGCGACCGCGAGGACCAAGTCTATGTCGTGGACATGACCGGCCGCGTGCAGCGGTTCACCCCGGACGGACGCTTCGTGCTGCAGTGGCAGTTGCCGGAGACGGACCTGGGACGTCCGAAGGGACTGGGCCTCGACCGGGACGGGAACGTGCTCGTGGTCGAGCCGCACTACCAGCGGGTGAACCACTTCACGCCGGAAGGAAGGCTGGTGGCCCAGTGGGGTTCCCGTGGAACCGAGGTCGGCCGGATGATCCTGCCGCGGGCGGTGGTCCAGCGTCCGAACGGCGACTTCCTCGTCAGCGAATACACGCTGGTGGAGCGGATCCAGGTGTTCCCGTCGTCCGTGGCGACGACCGGCGCCACGGCATCCGACGCGACCCTGCCGACGGTCCGGACCTGGGGAACACCCGGCCTGGGCGAAGGCCAGTTCAACCGTGCGGAGGGACTGGGGCTTGGACCGGACGGAACCGTATGGGTGGCGGATTCCTGCAACCACCGGATCCAGGCCTTCGACGGCGACGGCCGTTTCCTGCGGAGCTGGGGCCGGGCCGGCACGGCGCCGGGGACGTTGGGCTATCCGTACGACGTGAAGGTGGATCGGGATGGCGTGCTGTTCGTGTGCGAGTTCGGCAACTCGCGGATCACGGTTTTGGAACCGGACGGAACCCTGCGCGAGGTCGTGGGAAAAGCCGGCTCCAAACCCGGCGAATTCGCCAACCCGTGGGGCATTGCCCTCGACTCGAAAGGCAACCTCTACGTCGCCGACGCCATGAACCACCGGATCCAGAAGTTCCTCCGGCGGTAGGAACCGTTCCAAGAAGTTTTCGGTTTCGAGTTTTCAGTTTTCAGAGCGCCGTCGGGCGTCGGACGTCCCTTCATCCCTTCATCCCCTCCGCCCCACCCCCAGAGATCCTCCTTCCCAATCCTCCTCCCACCTCGCTCCAATTTCCGGGTGCCCGCCCTGGATCTCAGCCGACTGCGAG
>CAMASJ010000387.1 GCA_945860685.1 Akkermansia muciniphila | reverse complement strand
CGGACATGGGCAGATCGGGCAATTCAGTCGGCAATGGTCAAATGGTCTTCGCGCCAGCGCAGGGCTTCAGGCGCCGGAAGGTACATCGTCTCGCGGGGTGGCAGCACCGGTTTGCCGGCCAGCGACATCAGGTCGCGCTGTCCTTCGATGCGATCGTCGAGTCGGCGTTCGTTAATGCGCCAGATTCCGGCCCGGCTTCGGGAATCCGGGCATGGGGCGATCAGAAAGGAATCCATGGCCCAGTGATGATTCGGGCAAAGCGCCACTCCGTTCGTCGGTCGGTCGTTTCGACTGACGGAGAATGGGATCAGATGGGCGGCTTCCACCAGGGACAGCTGCGATTTCAGCAGCACCCGGACGCCGCAGGCCGCGCAGCGATGGTCGTACAATCCCAGCACGGTCTTTCGGAATGCTGCGTCGCGTCCGGGCGGGAGCAGGGTTTCACCGGACTCCGACCTGTCAGGTGACCACTGCCTCGCCGAAAGAGCGGCTAGCTGGTCGTGATGTTCCGGGAAGTAGCGGGCAATCAAGGCCTCGCGCAGTTGATGACGGGCCATGGGATCGCTCATCAAGGCCCATAGAGATTCGTCGAATCGCCCAGTCGCCGACTTCCTCCGCAGCTGGGCGGCGCTGGGAGCCCCTCCGGCGAATCCCTTCCGGTAGAGTGGTTCCGACTGACCGGCCGCGAACACCTGCCAGAAGCCGTCTCCGGACAGGAAGTAGAACGGATGTTCGATCGTGGGTTGGTCGTCCCGGGACCGCACGACGGCGAAGAATCGTCGGAAGGTGGACTCGAGTTCCTCGGTGAATGGGACTTGGTTGCCCCGGAGAATTCCGCGGTCGAGCAGGTCGAGAATCGCCAGCAACAGGACCGGCTTGTGAGGACGCTCATGGGAGCCGCGTTTGTCCCGACGCAGGTCGTAGAGGCGCTCCAGCCATGGGGCCCAATTCGATTCGGTCACCGCCACGGGGCACTTTTACCACGGGCCACATGGCCGGGAAGAGCCAAACCCGGCTTGCCTGGTGCGTGCGTGCGTCCGCAAGCCAACTGAAGCCCGGCTGACCCAACCCTGCGGGGAGCCGCCGACGGTTCGGTTGGGCGAAGTTGTTCGCCGTACTTTTTTGGGACAATTTGGGACAGATTGACGTGGAGACGATGCGGGCCCCTTCGCGTGGGTAGTTCAAAAACCCCAGCAAAACCGCATATTACCGCACGTTCTCCTCTGTATGGTTTGGTTTTGTAAACCGTTGGTCGTCGGTTCAATCCCGACAGCTGGCTCCAACTCCGACCCACTCCCTCCGGAAACACAACGGCCGAGGGCGGGGCGTTCTATTCGGACTCCGACATCGTCTTACTCCAGTGCTGCATGAAGAAGCGCTTCTCGGTTGGCAGGAGCGTGTCGGCGGCGCCCACGAGCGGACGCAGCGTGGTCATCATCTGGAGGGAGACGAGCAGGAACAGGGCGCACCAGACATGCAGTGCGGGATTGGCGCGTCCGGGCGTGCCGGGAAGCGCGCGTGTCAGCAGGCGGAATCCGAAGCCGCTCGCCACGAACCAAAGCACCAGGTGAATGAAGCCCATCGCCGCGATCGACGTGGTGGACTGGGAGAAGATCCAGGCGATCGGCGCGAGGCTGGCGAGGAGGACGACGTCGAGTGCCAGCATTCCGGCCACCACGCTGGAGAGGTCGCGGATGCGGATTTCCTGGCCTGTGAGGCAGGAGAACACGTAGAGGCTCGGCAGGCACAGGATCGCGGAGAGGGACAAGCCGGCGGCGATCTTCAACGGGGCCGCCCACCACTGGACGCCGCCGGAGAAGCTGCCGACCACCAGCCCGTAGAGGATCGCTCCGAGGAGGGCGGTCGCCAGGAGCGCCATCACCAACGATGGGCCTCCCGAGTTCCCCAGGCTGCGTCCGAACCGCTCGGGCTGGCCGAGAAGCAGACGGAACCGGTCACCGATTCCCTCGGGACCGTCGTGGGGACCCGCGCCGGTGGGCAGCGGGTTGGGGGTGGCGTTCTGACCGCTCGGAGGCACGGGTGGCGGGGTCATGGCGGATGGGGCGTTGTTTTGTCGTCGGATCGGAAGAGTCGCGAGGTGCTCAGGAAGAACGCCTCGAAGAAGTTCCCGCGGAGGGCGTCGTCGCGCAGAAACTGGACTGCCTGGTTGGGGCGGCCGAAGAACGGGCGCGCGATCCAGCTCAGCTGGGTGCCCATCACGAGGTTGGCGGCGAGCCACGCGATGAGCAGGCGTCTCGCCGGGGCCGGTGATCCCGCGAGTGAGGTCAGCACGCGCAGCAGGTGCAAGTTCGCGACGATCCCGGCGAAGGCGATCAACACCGACTGCGAGACCAGGATGGTGGCGTAGGCGTCCTGCGTTGCGTTCCAGCCAGAGTCCGGTCCTGGCAGGTTCCAGATGAGGAACAGTGTCAGCGGACTGAACGCGGCCAGGATGGTGGAGAGCAGGTTGAAGCTCAGGAGCACCGAGGCGAGGGATTCCTTCCAGCCGATCTGGATTCCGAGCAGGGGTGCTAGAAGGGCGTTGAAGAACGAATTGCCGGCCGCGGTGAGGAGGAGGATCAGGGGGAACTTGACCCCGTTGAAGACGGCCTGCATCGGCGCCCGCCACGTTCCCAACGCGGCGCCGTAGAGCCCGGCTCCAAAGCCGATCCAAAGCAGACTGGTCAAAAGCCAGACCCGTGGCCCCGCTGCCATCCATTGCCGTGCCGCGGCCGGATCCCCGCCTAGCAGCCGGGGAAGCCGGCCGAGATGTCCGGCAAGGCTGGTTGGCGGGTTCATGGAGCCGACGTCCGTTGTGTGGCTGGCTTCAGGCCGCCTTCCGATGCATTTCCGCCGGAGCGGAAACCGCACGTTCGGACATTTCTCGGACCGCGTCCTCCACCGCCTGGATGGCGGAGTCCGGTGTCGATGTGCCGGCGGTGATGCCGACCGTGTCGGAATCCTGGAACCATTCCGGTTCGAGTTCGGAGGCATCCAACACGACGTGGACCCTGGAGCAATGCCGGCGGCAGGTGTCGGCGAGGCGACGGGTGTTGTTGCTGTGCGGACCGCCGACCACGACCACCACATCGCATCGTTGAGCGAGGTCTTCCGCGGCCTTCTGGCGGTCCTTGGTCGGCTGGCAGACCGTGTCGGTGAAGCGGACCTCGCTGCCCGGGAAGCGTCGGCGGATCCGTTCCACCAGGAGACGGACCCAGGCGATGGGCTGGGTGGTCTGCGCCACCACTCCGAAACGATCCCGGCGGGGCAGGGCGTCGACGTCTTCCTCTGAGAGCACGACATCGCAGCCCGGGTGGTCCTCGGTCAGGCCTCGGACC
>CAMASJ010000386.1 GCA_945860685.1 Akkermansia muciniphila | reverse complement strand
CAACAAGGCCGCCACCATCATGAGCCTGGAGCAGATCCTCCAGGAGATCGAGGGACCCAACCGCCGGTTCCCCCGCGATCCCCAGCTCTACCACATCTCGATCTTCGGCAGGCCCGACGCCAAGGGCACCTGGGGATGGCGCTACGAGGGCCACCACATGTCCTTCAACTTCACCGTCGTCGACGGGAAGTTCGCCGCCGGCACCCCGACCTTCCTCGGCACCAACCCCGCCGAAGTCCGCACCGGCCCACGCAAGGGCCTGCGCGTGCTCGCCGCCGAGGAGGACCTCGCCCGCTCGCTGATGGAGTCGCTCTCCCCGGAGCAGCGGAGGACCGCTGTGATCCTCGCGGCCGCGCCGGACGACATCCTCACCGTCGCCTCCCGCCGGGCCGAGATCGGCGAACCGAAGGGCATCGCCTACTCGGAACTCTCCCCGGAACAGCGGAATACCCTCGACGCGATCGTGTACGAATACGTCGGACGTCTCCGCGGTGAACTCGCCGCGGACGACATGCTCAAGATCCAGAAGGCGGGCCGCGACACGATCCGCTTCGGCTGGGCCGGTTCGCTGGAGCGCGGCAAGGCGCACTACTACCGCGTCCACGGTCCCACCTTCCTGCTCGAGTACGACAACACCCAGAACGACGCGAACCACGTCCATGCCGTCTGGCGCGACTTCAGCAACGACTTCGGCCGCGACCTGCTCGGCGAACACCTGAAGAAGGACCATTCCGGCAAGTAGTCCGCGACCACACACATCCATGAAGGCCACGCCGATCCTCGTCCCGCTGCTCCTCGCTTCCGCGGTCCAGGCCGCCGACTGGCCTTCCTGGCGCGGTCCGGACGGCAACCAGGTCTCCCCCGAGGTCTCCTTCCCGCTCCGCTGGAGCTGGTCGAAGGAAGGTTCGACCAACGTCTCGTGGCGCACTCCGCTGCCCGAGCCGGGCAACTCCTCGCCCATCGTGCATTCGAAGCACGTGTACCTGACCCAGCCGCTCGAGGACGGACGCCGTCGTGCCCTGGTCGCCTTCGACGCCGACGGCGGACGCGAGCTGTGGCGCCAGGTCGTGGAACGCGACGCCGCCGATCCGCGTCACGAGACCTATCCCCATTGCGCGGCTTCCCCGACGGCGGACGCGGACGGCGTGGTGGCCGGCTTCGCCGCGGCGGGCGTCATCGCGGTCTCCCATGACGGCAAGCTCCAGTGGAAGGCCGACCTCGGACCGCAGGACCATTCCTGGGGCGGCGGCCCTTCGCCGGTGATCCTCGCCGACCGCGTCCTCGTGTACCACGGCCCCGGCTCCCATTCGGCGCTCCACGCCCTCGACCGCAAGACCGGGAAGGTCCTCTGGAAGACGCCGATCCGGGAGGTGCAGCCGACGGAGAGGTTCGACGGGTTCGCCGGCCGGAACGGCGGCATGATGGGATCGTTCAGCACGCCGCTTCCGGTCCGTCATGAAGGACGCACCGAAGTGGTCCTCGCCGCCGCCAACCGCCTGCGCGCGTTCGCCCCGGACGACGGCCGCGAACTGTGGTCGATCGACGGCATGAACCCGCTGGTCTACACCTCCGCCAGCTTCGGCGAGGACACCATCGTCGCCATGGGCGGGTTCTTCGGCTCCACGATCATCGCGAAGCCGGGCGGCTCCGGCGACCGCACGTCCGAGCGCCTGTCCTACGAACGCCGCGCGAAGAAGCACCGGATCGGTTCCCCCATCCTCCACCGCGGACACGCCTACCTCGCCTCGACCGACGGCTTCGCGCAGTGCGTCGACCTCAAGACCGGCGCCATGGTGTGGGAGGAACGCCTGCCCGCGACCGGCTCCAACGGCGAGACCTGGGCCTCGATGACGCTCGCCGGCGATCGGCTCTACGTCGTGAACCGCTCGGGCGACACTCTGGTGGTCAAGGCGGCGCCGAAGTTCGAGCTGCTCGCCAGCAATCCGGTCGGAGAACTTTCCAACTCGACCTTGGCCATGTCGGACAGCCGGATCTTCCTTCGCACGCATTCGGCCCTGTACTGCATCGCCGAAGGGACGGCCCGGTCCGAGACGCGCTGAATCCATGTCGCCCACGAAAAACCCCGCCCTGGAACGCCTCGCCGGAACGCTCGGGCATCCCCGGCTTTCCCCGCTGCGCTTCGGTCCGGTGCTGCTGCGTTCCAACGGGCCCGGGATCTTCGAGCTGCTCCATGTCGACGACGCCTCCGCCGACCCGGCCCGGCTCGCCCCGGTCGAGGTCGAGGCCTTGGCCGATCTCGCTGCCAACGACCGCCTCGGCCGGTTCCGTCCCAACAAGGCGTCACCCGACCTCGTGTCCGGCTGGATCTGCCGTCCGCGGGACACGGAGTCCCTCGGCGAATCCCTGGAGTCGCTGCTGCCGGGCGGCCTTTCGGACTGGTATGCGACCCAGGCAACCGACCTGCGGGTCGTCCCCTTCCGGGAGTTCGCCGACCGGCAGACCGGCATGTTCCGGAAGATCGCCTCGCTCAGCGATCCCGAGGCCTGTGAGGTCGCCCGCGCCTGCTGCGACGTCCGGTTCTGCCTGCGTCGCCGGCTGTGGCCCGTCGGGGAGATCGGCGTGGACGCCGCGGCTTCGAAGTCGGATGCCCCCTGCCTCGAACCCTGCGCGCTGCTGCTGGAGCTCGCCCGCCGTGCCCATCGCATGAGCCAGGAGGAGCGTTCGACGCTGCACCTCGGCGAGACCGACCTCGCCTCGATCGCCGTGGCCCTGGACACCGCCATCGCCCATCCGCCGTCCGACCTGCGCGAAGGCGACCTCTCGAATCCGGCCCACCCGAGGCGCCTGCTGCTCCTCCGCGAGAAGCTGCTGCCCTGGCTGCCGGAGGCCGCCCGCGGCAAGGGGGAGTGAGGCCCGAAATCGTTTCGCATCGCCGGCGGGCGGACGCTTCAATCCGCCCGTGCGCAATCCGATCATCGTCGCCCTCGACCTGCCGGCCGCCGACGCCGCCCTCGACCTCGCCCGCCGCGTCGCCCCACACGTCGGGGCCTTCAAGGTCGGCAAGGAGCTCTTCGTCGCCGAGGGCCCGGATTTCGTCCGACGCCTGCGCGACACCGGCGCCAGCGTCTTCCTCGACCTCAAGTTCCACGACATCCCGAACACCGTGGCCAAGGCCGTCGCCTCGGCGGTGCGGCTCGACGTCCAGATGCTGACGGTCCACTGCTCCGGCGGTTCGGCGATGCTCCGCGCCGCCGAGGAATCCGCGCAGTCCACCGCCGCGACGCTCGGTCGCCCGGCCCCGCTGGTGCTCGGGGTGACGGTGCTGACCAGCATGGATGCCGCGGCACTGGCCGAACTGGGTGGGGAGACCGACGTCACCCGCCAGGTCGA
>CAMASJ010000385.1 GCA_945860685.1 Akkermansia muciniphila | reverse complement strand
TGACCTTCTCCTTCGCGATGCTGGAGGTGAGCGACAGCCTGATCCTGGCGCAGCGGGAACAGCACTTCCCGATCACGAAGATGATCTACCAGCTGATGGGACGCATCGATCCGTCCTCGCCCAGCGTGGCCTCGGCGCTGGGCGTGGTGGGCATGTTGATCCTGTTGGGCAGCCTCGCGGTGGCGGGGAAGCTGATGGGCAAGCGCCTCGGGCAGCTCTTCCGGGCCTGAGGGGAGGGAATTCGTGGTTCTTGATTCCTGATTTGGTGTGCAGGGGCGCGATCGGTGCCTCTCAAACGTCGTGGGTTCAGTATGGGGTTACGTTTCTTTCCATCCTGCGAATGGGCTTGCGGGTGTCCGGTTTCCTGGGGTTCGAAACCGGAGGGTGTAACCTTTTCCTTCTACCCCAAGTCCACTGCGGCGCGTCTCGTTCCATGAAAAGACTCCTGTTCCTCGTCGGCAGTCTGGGTTTCGGTGTCCTCGCCGACGACTTCATCAACCTGACGTTAGACGAACCGGACCTGACGGGATCGTTGACTCCGATATTCCCGTCGCTCCCTGCGGGTCCGTTCCATGGGGAAACCACCCGCCTTCTCCGGGGCTGGACCGCAACCGTGAACGGTGTGCCGATCGAACGGATCTCCTACACGACGCCACGGGGAGCCGTCGGGTCCGAGGAGGGTCTGAACTTCCGGAGCGCGAATCCCACGCCGAATGGGCCCGGGTACTATCTCTTTGTCTACTCGGCTCGAAATCCTTTGGGCCCGGAGTTCCGGCTTTCCCAGACCGGAATGATTCCGGCGGATGCGTCGAGACTGGATGTCGATGTTCATTCCGAGGCCGTCCAGTTCTTCATCAATGGGCAGTCGAGGAGTGCGTACTCGGATTTCTTGTACCGGGGCATCGACGTTTCGGATTGGGCGGGGCAGGTTGCGACCTTGGAGGTGGTCTTTCCCAGGGGGTATGGAGGCTACTTCGATATCGCCGGCTTCTCGCGTGTTCCGGAACCCTCGACCTGGGCGCTCCTGGGTGTCGGCGGCTTGGCGTTGGGCTGGGCATTGCGGCGGCCGGTGCGATAGGACTCCCGATTCTTGGAGCCGATTCCGGGTCCCGTGGGCCGGACTCCGTGCTTTCACAACCGGGGCTGCCAAGGGTGCAAAGAGGCCCCGATTGAGGGATCAGGATGGGTAGGGAGTCCGGGTAGCCGGGGAAATTCGTCGGCCCCGTCCCCCTTCTCACCCTTGGCACCCTTGGTTGTGAAATCCTGCAGTTCCACGGGAGAGCACCACGGCGTCTGAAACAGGAGGCGTTGCCCGATGGCTTGAGACCGTGCCGTCGATCAAATCCGAAATCCGGAATCGTGAATCCCGAATCCGAAATCCCGAATCCCACTCAGGGCTTCATCGGGAGTTGGCCCTGGGAAGCCGGAGACGACGAAGGCGCGGCGGGCGTCCCGTCCCTCCGGGTTCCTTCGTCCACGAAGCGGGCGGAGGAGATGGCGACCTCGATCGGGATCCGGAGCAGATGGCGGCCGAGACAGGCGCAGACGGAGTCGAAGGTCGCTCCTCGGGCGGTTGGTCCGAGCAGTTGATGGCGTCCAAGGACGCAACCTGCCGCCTGTGCGGAAAAGGCGGGAAGGATGAGGTGTCTTTCGCCCACGAGGAAACAGGGCACACGGGCCGAGGTGGCCACGCCGTCGTCGAGGACGACGGCGGGATGTTCATGTCCCTGGATCCAGCGCTTGGGTTCGGGACTCGGCGCGAGGGGCATCTGGTCGCCGTGGAAGAGGAGCATCTCGGAAAGCTCCAGTTGCGGCGCGGTGGCAATGGGGAGATTCCATTCGCGGATCCGTTCCGTGAGCTGGCGGTCGTGGTTGCCCAGGGCGAATTCGAGCCGGGTTTTCGGCCCGGTGGCCGCGACCAGTTCCTCGAGGGCTTCCCGGATGCCGTCGAGCCGCCAGGCCTGGTGGACCACGTCGCCGAGCACGACCAGGCGTTCGGGTTGGTAGTCGGCGACCAGGGCCGCGAGGCGCGTCGTGCTGTCGTCGGGCAGGCCCACCGGGACCAGTTGCCCGCGGGAACGCTGGGTCCAGAGGCGGCCGAGATGCAGGTCGGCGACGACCAGGGCGCGGACCTTGGGCAGCCATGCGGCGCGGCGGGCGTCGAGCTGGATCAGGTCGTCGATCTGGAGGGTTCCGGGCATGGGGGCGATGCGGCGTCGGGCGGACACTGGCCCGGTTGGCGCCCCGGTTCAATGGGGTCCGTGGCGCGGGTTCCGCCGCCGGTGGTCGGGGCCGCAGGGGCGTCCGCCCATCTCCGGACCATCGCGGGGAAGCGGCAGGAGCGGCAGAGCGCGTCGCTGTGTCCGCAGAAGTCGCGGGCGATCTGGAGCAGCGCCTGCTGGGTCGCTGCGGTCCCGGGACCGATGGGAGGACCATTGCCGGCAAGACGTTGCCGCGCGAGGCGGAGGACGGCGTTGTCCTCGCCCCGGGGCCAGTGGTGGTAGCGTTCGCGGACGATCTCGCAAACCGCCTTCCGGCCCGAGGAGGCCGCCTGCGCGTGGAGCCAGGGCAGGAAGATGTTCATGGCGAGGTCGGTGAAGCGTGGGCGACCGAGCAGCGGTCCGACCCCTTCGTGATGGGCCGACCGGAGCGTCCAGTGGTGGTCCCAGAAGGCATCCGGGAGCGGCCGTAGCCTTTCCCAAAGCCGGGTATCGCAGGAGCGGGCGGATTCGCCGTCGGCAATCCAGGATCCGAGCGTCTCGGCCAGGGGACAGGAGGCCAGCCATTGGGCGGCGACGATGAGCCGGCGTTCGGGCTGGTTGAGGGGACGTGAACGTCCGCTGTGCCAGGCGAAGTCGGGCAGGATCTCCTCGTGGAAGGAATCGCGGAGGCGCCACCACAGGTGCCAGAGTTCCCGTACGCGTTCGGATTCGCGTCGCCGGGCGCCGGCCTCGAGGAAGCCGCCGACGCCGAGCAGGCGGACCTCCCATTCCAGCGGGGACCAGGAGCGGCTGGAGCCGTCGATATCGAGCACCTCGGCGACGCGGCGCATGGGCCAGTGGTTGTGGCGGTAGCCGAGGGCGGCGAGGACGCCCTCCCACAGGGCGCGGTTCCAGCCGACGATCCCGGACCGGGCCGCGAACTCCTCGGATTTGCGCCGGAGACGGATGTCGGCGGCCTGTTCGAGGATCCGGGAGACGACCCTGGGCGGGAGCGAGGCGAGGGGACCGGAGCAGCGGCCGGTGAGAAGCTGGGGAAGCAGCAGCGGGGCCTCTTCCTCCAGCCACGGACCGAGCGTCTGCAACGGGGTGTCCAGCGCGTTTTCGAGGACCAGGACGGGCGGGGAGGGCTGTTCGGCTCCGGCGACGTTGGG
>CAMASJ010000384.1 GCA_945860685.1 Akkermansia muciniphila | reverse complement strand
AGTCGGCCGGCCTGAATCCCTCGTTCCTGATCGGCGGCATCCCACGCAACCTCGGCCAGGGCGCCCGGTTCACCGAGTCCGAGTGGTTCATCATCGAGGGCGACGAATACGACACCGCCTTCTTCGACAAGCGCTCCAAGTTCGTCCACTACCTGCCCGAGGTCGCGATCGTCAACAACCTCGAGTTCGACCACGCGGACATCTTCCCCACCCTCGCCGACATCCAGCTCAGCTTCCGGCGGTTCATCCACCTGATCCCCCGCAACGGCCTGCTGCTCGCCAACGGAGACGAGGCGGCCCTCCAGACGCTGCTCGGCATCCGGCACTGCCCGGTGAAGCGGTTCGGGCTCGGCGCCGACAACGACATCCGCGCGGGCGGCATCGTGCTTAAGGACGACGCCTCGGAGTTCGAACTCGGCGGAACCCGTTTTCGCGTGCCGCTCGTCGGCGAACTCAATGTCCGCAACGCCCTCGCCGTCGCCGCCTGCGCCCGGCATTGCGGACTGCCCGACCCCGTCATCCAGAAGGCCTTCGACTCCTTCCTCAGCGTCCGCCGCCGCATGGAGGTCCGCGGTGAAGCCCGGGGCGTCACCGTCGTCGACGACTTCGGCCACCACCCCACCGCCATCCGTGAGACCATCCGCGCCCTCCGGGTCAAGTTCCCGGGCCGCCGCCTCTGGGCGGTCTTCGAACCCCGCTCCAACACCACCCGACGCAACGTCTTCCAGGCCGAGTTGGTCGACGCCCTCGAACGGGCCGACCTGATCGTCGTCGCCGAGGTGGCCCGCCTCGAGCAGCTACCACCCGGTGAACGCCTGAATCCGGAGAAGCTGATGCAGGACCTGCGCCTGACGGGCAAGCCCGCGGCCTACCTGCCCTCGGTGGAAGCCATCCTCAACCACGTGTCCGCCGGGGCCAAGGAAGGCGACGTCGTCTGCGTCTTCAGCAACGGCGGATTCGGCGACATCCACAATCGACTCCTCGCCAACCTCGCCCGCTGACCCCGCGGCGGTGTTTCGGCGGAATTGGCAACACCGGTCGGTCCTGCCCGTTTTGGCTTCGAGCACCGCCCCCGTTCGCTTCCTTCCGGATTTGCCTGTGGACCAGCCCGAGTACGCCGAGGCGTTTGGGCCCCATGGTCTTCTCCGCTGCGGATCGTGACCAAACCGGGCTTGCCCCGGGGCCGTCTTGGAGAATCCTCGCCGCATGGAAGTCCCCTTGCGGATCCTCTCCGTGGTCAACGCCGGACTCTGGTTCGGCGCCGGACTCTTCCTGACCGCGGTGGTCGGTCCAAACTTCTTCTCCCCGACGGTCACCGATCTCGTGGGACGCCAGAACGCCGGCCTCATCGCCCAGTCCGTCCTCGCCAAGTACTTCGTCTTGCAGCTGGCCTGCGCCGCGCTCGCCGCGGGACTGCTCTTCGCCCGGGTCCGCTCCTTCCGCTGCCGCCACCTCTTCGCCCTGCTGGGACTGCTCGGGATCGTCGCCTTGGGCGGCTCCTGGATCCAACCCAAGCTCGTCGGACTCAACCGCCAGCGCTACGCCGCCTCCACCACACCGGAGGACAAGGAGCGCCTGGGCAAGGAGTTCGGGAAATGGCACGGCGTCTCTCAGGTGGGCAACCTCGTGGTCTTGGTCGGGTCGCTCGCACACCTGGTCGTCCTCGCCCGCGGGCCGCGCCGGACGGCCTAGCAACCCCGGTGCGGAATCCAACCGAACTCATGCAATGGGGACCCTCACGCCAAGCCGCCAAACCGCGAAGCTACCGGAATGGAATCACCGGTTTTGCTGCGGAGGATCCGCCTGCCAACCTGTGTCGGCCGTATCGGCTTCGGAGCCGGCTCTAGGTTGGTGCCTTGGCGATTTTGCGTCAGGTCCGCATCCGTTCCCATTGAGGCGATCTGATCCAGTGCCTCATCGCCTTGGCACCCGTTTCTTCCCACTCCTCGACCCAAGATGAAACCCATCCATCGACGCGCCTTCGGAAAAGTCCTCGCCGGCATCGCTGCCTCCTCGCCCACCTGGCTGCAGGGCGCCCCCACCGTGCTCGACGGTGCCCGGCCCCAGATCTCCCACGGCGTCGCCAGCGGGGATGTCACCGACTCCGAGGCGGTCCTGTGGGCCCGCACGGATCGCGAGTCGCGGATGCTGGTGGAATGGTCTGAGTCGGCTTCCTTCTCCTCTCCCCTCCGCCGAAACGGCCCGGTGGCCGCGGCCGCGGCCGACTTCACCGCCAAGCTCCTCCTCCGCGACCTCCCGCCCGGCCGCCGCATCCACTACCGGATCGCCTTCGAGGATCGCCAAGGCGGCCTGGGTCCGTGGACGGAAGGTTCTCTGGTCACCGCCGCACGCGGCAAGGCGCAGGACGTCCGCTTCGCCTGGTCCGGCGACACCTGCGGGCAAGGCTGGGGCATCGACACCGCCCACGGCGGCATGCGCACCTACGATGCCATCCTGCGGCAGGACCCCGACTTCTTCGTCCACAACGGCGATTCCATCTATGCCGATGGACCGTTGCCTGCGGAGGTCCCGATTCCCGGAGGCGGCGTATGGAGGAACCTCGTCACCGAGGAGAAGTCCCACGTCGCCGAGACGCTCGCGGACTTCCGCGGCAACCACCGCTACAACCTGATCGATGCGAACGTGCGGCGACTTTATGCGACCGTGCCGGTCTTCGCCCAATGGGACGACCACGAGGTCCGCAACAACTGGTACCCTGGCCAACGCCTCGACACGTCCACGGGATACACCGTCCGCGACATCGACCTCCTCGCCCGACGTTCGAAGCAGGCCTTCCTCGAATACCAGCCGGTCCGCAGCTATCCGGATCAACGCATCCACCGTCGCATCCGCCGGGGTCCGCTCTGCGAACTGTTCTTCCTCGACCTGCGGAGTTTCCGCGGACCGAACTCCGGGAACCGCCAGGTGGTTTCCGGACCGGAGACCGCGTTCCTCGGCGCCGCACAACTCGCATGGCTGAAGGAATCGATGGCCGCGAGCACCGCCACCTGGAAGATCGTCTGCTCGGACATGCCCCTGGGCCTGCTCGTGCGAGACGGTGCGACCGCCTTCGAGGCGTTCGCCAACGGCGACGGCATACCGCTGGGCCGCGAATTGGAAGTGGCCAACCTCCTCCGCCATATCCAGGCCCACCGGGTCCGCAACGTCCTCTGGCTCACCGCCGACGTCCACTACGCCGCCTCGCACTACTACGATCCGGCCAAGGCCCAGTTCACGGAGTTCGACGGCTTCTGGGAGTTCGTCAGCGGACCGCTCCATGCCGGCACGTTCGGTCCCGGGACGCTCGACGCCACCTTCGGGCCCGAGGTCCGGTTCACCACCCGCAAGCCGGGTGACGGGCCCTCCGGCCCGTGGTCCACCCAGCAGT
>CAMASJ010000383.1 GCA_945860685.1 Akkermansia muciniphila | reverse complement strand
ATGGGTCGGGTGAAGACGCCTTCCACGGCCGCATAGTCGCCCACCACCTCCACCGGTGCGGTGACCGTGATGGTCGAGGACGTCGAGCCGTCGTCGAAGGTGTTGGCCACCGTGATGGCCCGCGCCGCGGTACCCGGGGAGCCGAGGATGAAGTGGGTGTTGCCCGCGTTGCCGGCGGAGATCACGACGACGCATCCGAGGGAGGCGAGGCGGTTGATGGCGTTGACCTGGCCGTCGACGGCGTCGGTCCCGAAGCCGGATCCGAGGGAGAGGTTCACCACGTCCAAACGGTCGCTGGTGTCTCCGTTCCCGTTGGGATCCGCCGCCCAGTTCAGTGCCAACGGCACCAGGGCCGTGGTCCCACGACGACCGAACACCTTGAGGGCAAAGAGGCTCGCCTCCGGCGCCACGCCGGGGCCCACGAGGAAGGTGTTGGTGTGGACGTTGGTCCCGTAGGGTCCGGCGAAGGTCGCGCCGCCCGTGAGGACGCCGTAGCCGGCCGCGATGGCGGCAACGTGGGAGCCATGTCCGTGGTCCTGCGGATCCAGCGGATCGTCATCGGCAACCGGGGAGAGGGAACCGTCGACCCCGCTGGCGTCGTAGTTGTCACCCGCGAAGTCCCGACCTCCGACGACCTTGGTGGTGGGAAAGTCGCGGTTGACCACGACCGAGGGGTTGTTCGCCGCGTAGGTCGCGGGATTGCCCGATCCGCCGAAGGTCGCGTGGGTGTAGTCGATCCCGGAATCCACGATGCCGATCCGGATCCCCTTGCCCGTGAGTCCGGGCACGGCCGCGCTCCACGCCGCCGGCGCCCCGATGAACGGAACCGAAGTCGCCGTGTGACGCTCCATCGGCACGATCTTCTCCACGGAGACCACGCCGGGTTCCGACCGCAACCTCTCCATCACGGACTCCTCGGCGACGACCAGGATCGAGTTCTGGAGCACCTCCGTGGCGCCCACGATCTCTAGCCCCATCGAGGACAGCCGGGCCTTCATCGCGGATTGCTCGTCGCGGATCCCGGCCAGGCGTTCCCGTCCGGCCCGTGCCTTCGCTTCCGCGTTCCCGGGAGTCCGTTCGTTGGCGTCGGCCACGGTGGCGCCCTTGATATGGACCTGGTAGGTGGCCGGCGCGGCCAGTGCCTCGGCGCAGGAGGCCAGGAAGGCGGCGGACAGGAGGACTCGTTGGAGGAACCGGGTCATGGCGGGAGATGGCTGAGAACGCTGGGCGAGGCTGAACAGCGCCCTGCCGCGAGGCCAGCGGTATTCGGCCGAATGGCGGCGACCCCGGACGGAACTTCCCTTCGACCGCCCTCCGTCCTAGCGTTTCGCCATGCTGCTGGTCATCGACAACTATGACTCGTTCACCTTCAACCTCGTCCAGTACCTGGGCGAGATGGGGGTGGAGATGCAGGTCCATCGCAACGACCAGATCCGCGTCGAGGACGCCCTCGCCCTGAAGCCGGAGCGGGTGCTCATCTCGCCCGGACCTTGCTCCCCGCGGGAAGCCGGACTCTCGAACGACCTGATCCGGGCCTTCTCGGACCGCCGCATCCCGATCCTCGGCGTCTGCCTGGGCCACCAGTGCATCGCCCACACCTTCGGCGCCACCGTGGTCGTCAACCACCGCATGATGCATGGCAAAACCTCGCCGATCTACCACGACGGAAAGGACCTCTTCGAAGGCATGCCCAATCCGTTCGAGGCCACCCGCTACCACTCGCTGGTCGCCAAGAAGGACACCATCCCGCCCGAGCTGATCGTCACCGCCTGGACGGCCGAGGACGAGGTGATGGGCCTCAAGCACGCCACCCTGCCGATCTGGGGCGTGCAGTTCCATCCGGAGAGCATCCTCACCCAGGAAGGCCGCCGTATCCTCTCGAACTTCCTCCGACTGCACTGACCCTTCCGGCCCGCTGCGTTCCTGGTGTCGACCCCTCAATCGAAGCAAAGCCAGACCGCGCACGAGGACGCCAACGGAAAGCGGAACCCACGATCGAAAACCCCTCTTGGCGGCTTGGCGCGTTTGCGTGAGATCCCGCTTCGGGCCTCTCGGTCCTAGACGAAAACTCCCGCAAGAAGCCGGTGCTCGGCCTGTTGCGGGAGAATGGCGGAAGGGGAGGGATTTGAACCCCCGGTACCCTTGCGAGTACGCCTGATTTCGAGTCAGGTGCCTTCAACCACTCAGCCACCCTTCCACGACTCGGTCCACCGGTTTCCCGGCGGGAGGCAGGTAACTAGCGGGAGCCGTCACCTTGCAGCAAGCCAAAAACCGTGGCCGATTCCGAACCGGCGCAGGGAAATCACCCACGACCGGGAGAAGCGCGCGAGCGTCGTGGAGTGCGCGAGTCCGCTCGCGCTTTCTCTCCTGGATTTACTCGTCTGAGAGCCACCCCCTGAAAACTGGGAAAGATTGGCCACCGAGACACGGAGGACACGGAGATTGTCCCCGGACGCCGGACGCCAGGAGCCCAAAGCCTGACGCAGTTGACACAACGCATGTGTGGGTGATGATCCGGCGATGGCAACCAACCTCCAGATTGATGATCGTCTCCTTGCCGAAGCGCAGCGAGTTGGACGCTTCCGTACAAAGAAGGAGACGGTCAATCAGGCCCTTGCTGACTTCGTGAAGAGACGGGAGCAGGTCCGCGTCATCGAGTTGTTCGGAAAGGTCGATCTGCATCCAGGCTTCAGCCCGAAGGAGATGAGGGAAAAGCGGTGAGGGTTTTGGTCGATTCCTGCGTCTGGTCCTTGGTTCTTCGGCGCAGTTCGGAGGGCGTCGGAGAGGTCGGACAGGAATTGGAACGGTTGGTTCGGTTGGGGGCGGTTGAGTTGATGGGGCCGATTCGGCAGGAAGTGCTTTCGGGCGTGCGGACAGAAGCGCAGTTTGCCGTTCTTTGCGAGGCGCTGTCTCTTTTCCCCGAGATTGAGATTCTCCCGGTGGATTATCTGGAAGCCGCGAGGCTGTATAACTTGTGTCGGAGCAAAGGGATTCAAGGATCTGGAACCGATTTGCTGATTTGTGCGGTGGCAATTCGGGTGGAGGTCCCGGTGTTCACAGTCGATGGCGACTTCGTGAACTACTCGAAGGTGATTCCAGTTCCTTTACATGGATACTGATTTGAGTGTCGGTGGATGGCCCCGGAATCATTGCGCTGTCGGCAGCAGATTCACCCGTGGTGGCGGACCAGGAAGAGTCCGGTCGGAATCGCCAAAGACGGGGCCCCACTGACCGTTCCCCACTGAAAACTGGGAAAGATTGGCCACCGAGACACGGAGGACACGGAGATAGACCGGCCAGATCTGCTGCTCCCCCGACGTGTCACGTCCTGATTAAAAGTTGTCACTCCGTCTATCGGACTCCTGATCTCTCTGATCCTTCGCCCGCCCCCGCTGGGGTGAGGCGGAGCTGTGGTGAGCGTAGC
>CAMASJ010000382.1 GCA_945860685.1 Akkermansia muciniphila | reverse complement strand
AGGTGGTCCGACAAGCCCGCCAGTCGCGCACCAACGCTCCGGAGTCAGTCCGGCGGGAATTGGAATCCCTGGAGCAGCTGGCCAACCGACTCCAACAGGGCGAGCTGAAACGCGACGAGGCGCTCGCCGCCCTCGCACAGGCCGCCGATCCGCTGCGCCGACAGGCCGAGGCGCTCTCGAAGGACACGACCCTGCGCCGTTTGGAGCGCGCGGCCCGGACGCCGGGTTCCGCCACCGACGCCGCCTCGCGTGAGGCCTTGCAGGCACGGCAGCAGCAGCTTTCCGAGGCGCTCGGCGCCAAGGCGGCCGCGGATCCGAAGGGCGTCGAGGACCTGCGGGACCAGGCCCGCAAGCTGGCCGAGCAGGCGCGCGCGCTCGCCAACCAACCCGGCGGAGACACCGCGGGATCGCAGGCTCAGGCGGCCGCCGCCCTTGCGTCGCTTTCCCAACAGGCCCAGGCCCTCGGACTCGACCTGCCCCAGATCCAGGCGGCCATGGACGCGTTGGCCCAGGCCCGGGCCGATCAGATGCTGAAGAATCTCGAGCAGGCCACGAAGTCCTTGGAACGCATGGCCGACATGGCCTCCGAGATGTCCCGACTCCAGCAGTCCGGGGAACGCCGGGGCCGCGATCTCGCAGAGCAACTGGAGTTCGGTGAAGGCGAGCCGGCCTTGGAATCCCTGGATCGCCTGATGTCCCAACTCGGGCGGAACAACGCCAACAACCGCGAGGCGGATCAGGCGCGTTCAGAGCTGGAGCGTTCCCTCAAGTCGGCTTCCGACTACGGGAAGGTCGGCGAGAAACTGCGTGAGGCCCTGGAGAAGTCGCGACAGGGAGACACCCAAGGCAGCGGCAAGGCGCTCGCGGACGCCAAGGCCGAACTGAAACGCCTGATGGCGGAAGCCGGCAACGTACAGGAACTGATGGCCGCCATGGAGGGACTGAAGGCCGCCAAGGCCGCGGTCGCCTCCGGACGCACCGGTTCCGGATCCGGTTCGGAGAAGGGCGACGGGAAGGGTTCGGGCGGCAACAAGGGCGGCTCCGGGGTCGGCACCTGGGCGGAAAACACCGAGTGGGCCTTCCCGGAATCCATCGCGGACAGCTGGGACAACAGCGGGGTCAGCCGTCCCGACCGGGCAGCACGTGGAAACAGCGACCGCGAACCGAAGCAGTCCGGGAACCTCAACCCGACCAAGATCCCCGGCCGATTCCAGTCCGGCGCTCCGATGCCTTCGATCCAACTGCGGGGAGTGGGAATCAAGGGCGAGAGCGCCGTGCGCTTCACCGAGGCCGTCACCAGCGCCCAATCCGACGCCCGCGCCGCGCTCAGCGAGGACCAGGTGCCCAAGGCCTATCGCGGCGCGGTGAAGGACTACTTCGACGACCTGCCCCGCACCGCGCCGGGGCAGTGATCCCTCCCGGATCCGGAGCGCCTCCGGGACGGCTCTCCAATGAAATCTTGAATCCCGTCGCGCAAAACGCCCCTCTTGGGGCCTCGTGTCGAAACCGAAGTCCCCGTCGAAGGCCGCCTCGGCCCACCTGAAAACGTCCGCTCCGCGTCCCCGCCGCGTCGGACTCGTCTCCCTCGGCTGCGCCAAGAACCTGGTCGACGCCGAGATCATGCTCGGCTCGCTGCTCAAGAGCGGGGTCGAGATCGTCAACGACGCCAGCGAGGCCGACGCGGTGATCGTCAACACCTGCTCCTTCATCGACGCCGCCCAGGAGGAGTCCGTCGACACCATCCTCGAGCACAACGCGCTGCGCGAGGCCTCCAACCGCGGTCAGGCGCTCATCGTCTCCGGCTGCATGCCCCAGCGGTTCCGGGACGAGCTGCCCAAGCTGATGCCCGAGGTCGACGTCTTCATGGGCATCGACCAGGTGGAACAGGTCGGCCGTCTCGTCGAGGACGCCATCACCAAGCGGGCCACCCGCGTGGCGCCGCCTGCGCCGGCGGATCCGTCGGTCGCGAAGGCCGTGAAGGGACGACTCCAGCAGATCGCCGCCCAGGCCCCGGCCCATTCGCACGACCACGACGAGGAAACGCCTCGGGGGACCGCGAAGTCCGGCAAGACGCGCATCGCGCTGACCGCCCCGTCGAAACCCATGGGTCCCTCGGTGGACGTCACCGTCCGTCCGCTCTACATCCCACAGTTCGAGACGCCGCGCTTCCGGCTGACGCCGGGACACTTCGCCTACGTCAAGATCGCCGAGGGCTGCAACCATCCCTGCAGCTTCTGCATCATCCCGCGCATGCGCGGCTCCCATCGGAGCCGACCTCAGCGGGACGTCGTCGCCGAGGCCAAGGCGCTCATCGCGGACGGCGTTCGGGAGCTGAACCTGATTTCCCAGGATTCCACCTACTACGGACTCGACCTGCGTCCGAACCACAGCCGAGCCATCGCCTCCCCCGATCGCTTCACCGCGGCCACGCAGGCATTGCCGGCCGACGCCACGACCCTCTGCACGCTGCTGCGGGAACTGAACGCGCTGAAGGGCGACTTCTGGATCCGGCTCCTCTACACCCATCCGGCCCACTGGACCGACGAGCTGATCCGGACCATCGCCGAATGTCCGAAGGTGGCCCGGTACGTGGACATGCCGCTGCAGCACATCCACGACGAGATGCTCACTCGGATGCGACGCGAGACTTCGGGCCAGTACATCCGCGACCTGATCGCCAAGATCCGTGCGGGCATCCCCGGGATCGCGATCCGGACCACCTTCATCGTCGGTTTCCCGGGCGAGACGGAGACGCATTTCAAGACCCTGCTCCGCTTCATCGAGGAAACCCGCTTCGAACGCCTCGGCGTGTTCGCGTATTCGAAGGAGGACGGGACGATCGCCGGGAAGATGGAGAAGCAGCTCACACCTCGGCTCCGGCAGAAGCGCCGGGACCTGGCCATGGCCGCGCAGCATCAGGTGGCCGTCTCGGTATCCGAGTCCTTCGTCGGACGGACCCTGAAGGTCCTGGTCGAGGGAGAGGCCTCGGCGAAGGAACTGGCAAAGGCCGACATCAGCTCCTGGGAGCATGGTCTCATCCGCGGCGGTGACGCCGGCATGGGCCAGCTCAAGGGACGCTATCTCGTCGCCCGCGGCGAGGCGGACGCGCCCGACATCGATGGACGGGTGTACATCCGCGGCAAGCTGCCCATCGGGCGTTTCGCGCAGGTCCGGATCGTCGGGCACACAGACTACGACCTGATCGCGGAGGCGGCCTGAGCAAGGACCGGAGGCGGCCAACGGACCATTGAGGACCAGCGGCGGGCGGATGCCCTTGGGCGAAAAATGAATCCGTTCGAATGCACGCTTGCTCCCAAGGTGCTGGTCTTGGATATTCCACGGGCTGTTTCGACAGCACTGGTCGGGGCGTAGCGTAGCTTGGTAGCGCGTCTGAATGGGGTTCAGAAGGTCGTGAGTTCAAATCTCACCGCCCCGACCAT
>CAMASJ010000381.1 GCA_945860685.1 Akkermansia muciniphila | reverse complement strand
CCCTACGCCGAGGATCCCGAACTGGCGCGGCCGGTGTTCCGACGCCTGCGCGAGTTGCGCGACCGGTGTTCCGAGCGGCTGGGAACGGCCCTGCCGGTCCTGAGCATGGGCATGAGCGGCGACATGGAAGTCGCCATTGAGGAAGGCTCCACCCTGGTCCGCATCGGCACCGCCCTCTTCGGTGAACGCCCCTTACACAATGACGTCGACGTCTCCGGCGCGCCTCCAGGCTGAGGCGGACTCGGAATTTCCCGCCACGCAATCCTCATGACGCCACGGAGGACCTTGACGTTGGTCCATTGATCCTCGCCCCTCCCCGCGACCTCAGCTTGGGACGGAATCCGGATTTCGATCCGACCACGTGCTGGACCAACTCCTGGAACGCGTCGACCTTGATCGCAGGCGATTTCCGTCGCCTAGTCACCTCTTCATGCAGTTGTACCCCCTTCCAGCCGAAACCGCGGGAGCGGAATTCCTCGCTTGGGAGGAGGCTCTCCTCGACGCGGTGGACGCTGGGGAATCGAACGAGACGCTATGTCTCTGGGAATCCAACCGGCGTTTTGTGGTCCTCGGTTGCGGGCAGCGGGCCGAGGCGGAGGTTCATCTCGGGCGTTGTCGGGAACTGGGCATCCCGGTCTTCCGGCGCTGCAGCGGCGGCGGAGCCGTGGTCCAGGGGCCGGGGTGCCTGAACTACGCGGTCATCCTGAGGCACGAGGCCTCCGGACCACTGGCCTCGATCCAGGGAACCAACCGATGGGTGATGGAACGCCAGAGGGACCTCCTGCGAGAGGCCACCGGATTGCCGATCGAGCTCGAGGGACACACGGACCTGGTGTTGAACGACCGCAAGTTCTCCGGGAACGCCCAGCGCCGGAAGCGGGGAGCCCTGCTGTTCCATGGAACGCTGCTCCTGGACTTCCATCTGCCGACGATCGCCGAGTGCCTCCGTTTCCCTTCACACCAGCCGGGATATCGGGCCGGGCGCGACCACCTGGAGTTCGTGCGGAACCTCCCGCTGGGTGCCGAGGAGGCCCGGATGGCACTGGTCCGCGGCTGGGGAATCGGAGGACCTGTTGCGGAACCGCCGCGGGAACGGTTCCGGCGGCTTTGGGAGGATCGCTACTCCCAAGATTCCTGGCACCAACGCCTCTAAGGCTGGGCCTCAACCGCCGGCGACAATCCGGACGATCTCCAGGCGGTCGCCGTCGGCGATCCCGCGATCCGCGAACTCGGACGGCGCGACGGCCTCGCCGTTGTGTTCCACCACCACGCTCCGCGGCAACAGTCCCTGCTGGATGAGGAACCCCTCCAGCGTGCAGGCCTCCGGAGCCGCCACCCTTTCTCCGTTCGCAATCACCGTCATGGGAAGGATGGTGTCGGTTGGCCGGCCGCAGTAAAGCCCGGTACATCCGGACTCCGATGCCGCACCGTTTTTGGATTCAACGCGCACCACTCCCACCTTAGGTTCCGCCCGTGCCGCACGAAACACTGCTGACGCTCGATCTTCCCGGGATCCCGAAGATCAAATCCGGAAAGGTCCGCGAGGTCTTCGACCTCGGGGATTCCTTGCTGTTCGTGGCCACCGACCGGATCTCGGCCTTCGACTGCATCATGCCCAATGGCATCCCGCGGAAGGGCGAGGTCCTCACGCAGATCTCCCATTTCTGGTTCGACCTGACCGGCGACTGGCTTCCAAACCACCGACTGCTGACGGCGTCGGAGCCCCTGCCGGAGCGCCTCGCTCCGTTCGCGGACCAGTTGGCGGGCCGCAGCATGATCGTCCGCAAGACCACACCGCTGCCGATCGAATGTGTCGTCCGCGGGTACCTCGCCGGCTCCGGATGGAAGGAGTACCAGCGCTCGGGGACTGTATGTGGGATCCGTCTGCCGGCGGGCCTTTCAGAATCCTCCGAGCTGCCGGAGCCGATCTTCACCCCGGCGACCAAGGCGGAGTCCGGCCACGATGAGAACATCCCGTTCGAACGGGCCGTGGAACTGGTGGGAGCGGACGTCGCCAAGAAGGCGCGTCACCTCAGCGTTCGGCTCTACACCTTCGCCCGCGCTTTCGCCCGCGAACGCGGGATCCTGATCGCCGACACCAAGTTCGAGTTCGGCCTGCTCGACGACGGCAGGCTGATCCTCATCGATGAGGTGCTCACGCCGGATTCCTCCCGCTTCTGGCCTGCGGCCGGCTTCGCGCCGGGACGGGGCCAGCCCAGCTTCGACAAGCAGTTCGTCCGCGACTACTTGGAGACCCTCGACTGGGACAAGACGCCGCCGGCGCCCGCGTTGCCCGACACGGTGGTCGCCCACACCCGGGACAAGTACCTCGAGGCCTATTGTCTCCTGACCGGCCAGCCACTCTGACCCATGCTGAAATCCACCCGCAGGAAAACGCCGCCGCACTCGGGCGGTCGCTTTGCGATCGTCTGCTCGCAGTACAATCCCGAGTACACCCAACCGATGTGCCAGGCCGCGGAGGCGGTGCTGGCCGCCGCGGGCGCCCGCATCGAGGTGATCCACGTTCCCGGGGCCTTCGAGATCCCGGTGGCTGCCGCCGCCCTGCTCGCCCGCAGGTCGGCCAGGCCTGATGCCGTGCTCTGCCTCGGCCTCATCCTTCAGGGCGAGACCAACCACGCGGACCACATCGGCGAAGCGGTGACCCGAGCGCTGATGGACCTGTCCATCCGCACCGGGATACCGTGCATCCATGAGGTACTGACGGTCCAAACCCGAGAGCAGGCCGAGAAGCGCTGTGTCGCCGAGGACACCAACCGCGGTGCCGAGGCCGCGCACACCGGATTGCGTCTGGCGAACACGCTGAAATCCCTTCGCCGGGGCCCCAGAAAACGATGACCCTCCCCTGGAGAAGATGGAGTCCGGCCCGCCGCACGTGGACGGTCGCGCTCGCAATCTTTGTCGCGGACCAGCTCAGCAAGGGAGTGGTCGCCGCGACCCTTCCCTACCATGAGGAACGGGTGGTCGTGGACGGCTTCTTCCGGTTTGTTCACTGGGGCAACACCGGGGCCGCCTGGAGCGTCTTCAGCCAGCGGAACGGTTGGCTCGCGGCCTTCTCCTCGGTCGCGGTGGCGGCGCTGTGGATGCTGCGGCGTCAGTTCGAGTACCACCGCCCGGGCGGCCAGTTGGCGCTCGGACTGCTTTTCGGCGGGATCTTCGGCAATCTCGTGGACCGTCTGCGCCACGACCACGTTGTGGATTTCCTGCGGTTCTACTGGATCCGCCGTTCCGGCGAGGAGATCGGCTTCCCGGCCTTCAACGTCGCCGACATGGCCATCAGCTCCGCCGTGGTGCTCCTGCTGTTCCTCACCTGGCAGACTTCCCCGGCACCCTCCGCCTCCGACGCCGCCGCGGAATGAATCCCGTGCTGATCGCAGGCCCGACCGCCTCGGGCAAGTCGGAGCTCGCGCTCGCGCTCGCGGAACGGATCGGCGGG
>CAMASJ010000380.1 GCA_945860685.1 Akkermansia muciniphila | reverse complement strand
GGAACGTACCGCCGCCGGCCGCCTCCAGCACCGCCACCTACGAGCAACACTGATCCATGAATCGCACCCCGACGAAGCGGTCCCAAACGATCCTCAGGAGCCTCCTCCTCGCGGCGGGCCTTCTCTGGTCCAGCCCCGGGCGGCTGTCGGGGTCCGAGGCCACGACTGGGAAATCCCATGGGGCAGAGGCCGACCACGCTGCCCCTGCGGCGAAGGTGGAACCGCCTCACGCGGCGCCATTGAATTCGAACTCCGGCCACACCGCACCGCTGGTGGACCAGGTCCGGGATTCGCTCAAGGCCCCCTTCGAACCGGCGATTCCGCTGCCGGCGGAGATCACCGCGTCGGGCAACCTCCTGCTGAAGCCGGTGCCGCCGGTCACCATCGACGAACTGCGTCCGTGGCGCACCCAGGTGGAAGGCGCCCTCAAGATGCGGAAGGAGAAGAACCTGGTCGGGGCGGAGAACACGCTGATCGGGATCCTCCAGGCCGACGCCCCGCCCGTGATCCAGAAGGAGTGCCTGAAGCACTTGGCCCAGTTCGCGATCGAGGCTCGGCAATACAGCCGGGCCCAGCAGATCTACTCGCAGCTGGTGAGCCGTTTCCCATCGGATCCCGAGTCCCCGGAGATCCTCTTCCGCCAGGGAATGCTCTTCCGTCAGATGGGCGCGGAGTCCATGGCGCTGGCGAAGTTCTACGCGGTCATGTCCTCGGCGATCAGCATCGCGGAGTCGGGCCTTCCACGTTACCAGAGCCTCGTCCTCCTGGCCCAGACCGAGATCGCGGACACCTACTACCTCCAGGGCAAGCATTCGGCCGCCGTGGAGTTCTTCCGCAAGGTGCTCAAGCTCGAGCATCCGGAGATCAACGAGGCGCTGATCCGCTACAAGCTCGTCAAGTCGCTGGCCGCGCTGGAGAGGCACTCCGACGTCATCGCCGAGTCGGAGCTTTTCGTCTCACGCTGCGCCAAAGCCAACGAGTTGGCCGAGGTGCGATTCCTCCTTTCCAAGTCTTTCCGCAAGGTCGGGCGCATCCGGGACGCACTGGTCCAGACGCTCGAGCTCCTCAAGGCCGGACAGGCTGCTGCGGCGAAGGACCCCGAAACTTGGGCCTACTGGCAGCAACGGACCGGCAACGACCTCGCCAATCAGCTCTATCGCGAAGGGGATTACGCCTCGGCGCTCCAGGTCTACGACACGCTCGCCCGTCTTCAGGACGCCCCCGCTTGGCAGCTTCCCGCCTGGTATCAGATGGGGTTGGTCTACGAGCGGCTCGGCCATGTTGAGAAGGCGGTCGAGACCTATCGGAAAATCCTAGGCCGGCAGTCGGAGGTCACCAATGCCACGGCGGGGCTGACGCTGGTTTTTGAGATGTCCAAATGGCGTTCGGAGAACATCGCCTGGGCAAACAACACGGAGAAGGAATCAAGGGCCGCCATCCGCGGCGTGGACTTGGCCGAATCCACCAATGGCGCTGCGCCGACGGATCTGTCACAGATCCGTCGGAAGCCATGACCGAGGTACCGGAAATCGTCGCAGATCTACGTCACCATCTTGCACTCCACACCGAGTTGCTGGGCTGGGTGGAACGCGAATCGCAGGCGCTGCGTCAACCCGACGGCAAAAGCCCCTTCGACGTCTATCAGGCCCGCAAGGAGGCCCTGCCGCGCCTTGAGGAGTCCCTGACGCGGCTCCGCCGCCATCGTGAGGCCTGGATGGCGATGCCCCCGGATCAGCGAGCCGCATTTCCGGAGGTCCGGAACCTACTCCGGCAGAACCAAGACCTCATCTTGAGACTGATCGTGCTCGATCGGGAGAACGAGCAATGGCTGCTGCGGAGGGGACTGGTGCCGCCGAAGCACCTTCCGCCCGTAAATCGTCAACGCCCGCATTACGTGGCAGACCTCTATCGTCGGCAGTCGGGTGGCACGCCATCCGCAGACGCCGGACAGGGCGCGCCGGGCTGACGAATTCCCCGCTGTGCCAATGGCGCCTTCCTGAGCAATCCCGGTTTGCCCGGTAGCCGGTCCCCGCTAGCCTCATCGGGGTCATGATCCGACGTCTGCCCTTGGCGGTAATGCTTCTCCTCGGACTGCGCCTTGCCGCCGCGGAACGATTCTTCGACTTCACCGACTCCCGTCCCGGTGAAGTCCCCGCAGGCTGGACCAACCTTCTCGCCGGGTCCGGCCGCCCAGGGAAGTGGGTGGTGAGGATGGAAGATGTCCCGCCCGCTTTGGCCCCGATCTCGGCCAACGCCCCGCGCTTCACCAAACGGGCGGTGGTGGAGCAGACCGTCGCTTCGGCCGAGGATGAACGGTTCCCTCTGTTGCTCTGGGGAGGCGAGAAGCTCGGGGACTTCACCTGCACCGTCCGTTTGCGGATCGTCGGGGGAGCCTTGGAACAGATCGCGGGCCTCGTCTTCAGGGCGCAGGACGAACGGAACCTCTACGTGGTCCGCGCCAGCGCGCTTGGCGGCAACCTGCGATTCTACAAGTTCGTGGACGGTCAACGTTCGCCGCCCATCGGGCCGGCCATCCCATTCGAGAAGGGCCGTTGGTTCGACCTCACGGTGAAAGCCTCGGGCAACCAGTTCGAGGTTCTCGTCGACGGCACCAACGCAATTCCGACGATCACCGACAACACCTTCGTCTCCGGACGCATCGGCTTCATAACCAAGTCCGACACCCTCGCCCAGTTCACCGACGTCCGGCTCGACTACCGTCCCCTGGAGACGCTGGCTGCCGTCCTGGTGCGGCAGACCCTGGCCGACCAGCCGAGGCTGCTTGGGGTTCGGCTCTTCGGAACCAGTTCCTCACGGTCGGAGCTGCATTGCCTCGCGGCCAAGGAGGCTGAGGAGGTCGGGCGGACCGCCAACGAGACCCAGCTCAAGGTGTACGCGGATAACCAGACCTACTTCGGGAAGACCCCTCAGGCCGCCATCGTCACCGCGCCTCTGCACGATCGGAACGGCGAGGTCATCGGGGTGATGGAGTTCCGCCTCAAGCCCTTTGCGGGCCAGATCGAGTCCACCACCGTGGCGCGTGTGCTTCCGACGCTGAAGAAGCTGGAATCCTCGATCGGCGGGGCCCGGGACCTGACCGAGTAGTCCCCGGCGCGGGGTGGCGAATCAAGTGGCGAGCCGTGCGGCGAAGGCCGTCACCAGCCGCGTGGCCAATCCCTCCCGCTTCTTGGCGACCTCGAGGACCTCCTCCGAGGAGACCACCTGGGCTTTGCCCCCGAGTCCCGCGGCGGCGTTGGTGATGCAGCTGAGTCCGGCGATCCGCAGGCCGCATTGCCGTGCGACGATCACCTCCGGGACGGTGCTCATCCCGACCGCATCCGCTCCAAGCGTCCGGAAGGCGCGGATCTCGGCCGGGGTTTCGAAACAGGGACCGGAGACGGCGAGATAGACACCCTTGCGCAAGGTCAGTCGCACGGAACGCGCGGCGGCCTCCAGTTCGCTT
>CAMASJ010000379.1 GCA_945860685.1 Akkermansia muciniphila | reverse complement strand
GGCGCGCCGGACGTCGTCCAACTCCCCGGCATACAGTGCGGCCGCCGCGAGGTGGAGGGCCGGGTCGGACGGCCGCGCGGTGAGGATCTCCTCGAGCTGTTCCGCGGCGTCCGCGGTATGGCCCGACTGTTTCAGGGCCACGGCGAAGTTGCGTCGGGTCTCCAGGTCGTCCGGCCTGAGTTGCAGCGCGTGTTCGCTGGCGAGCAACGAGAGCGGGAGGTCGCCCTGGTCGAGGGCCACGAGCGCGAGGTTGAAGTGCGACGCGAAGTGGGTGGGATCGGCCGCGGTGGCCCGACGGTAGCCGGCCGCGGCGGAGAACAGGTCCCGCCGGCGTTGCGCCTCGGCGGCGGCCTGGAACTCGCGGTTCGCCTCGGACGCATTCCCCGGTTGGAGCGGACGCGTGGCCCGGGGCACGTAGCGCGGTGGGGCCGGACGTTCCAGGCGCGGGGCCGGTGCGGGTGGGATCGGCGTCGCGGCCACACGCCGGGGTTCGGGCTTCGGCTCTGCCGGGGCTTCCGGCTTCGCCGAATCGCCGGACTTCGCAGCCAGGACCGGAGCATCCACGGTGACCGACGGCGTGTCGGGCGACTCCGGCTTGGAGTCGGAACCGCGTCGGAACCATTTGACCGGATTCCCCCAGCTCACCGGGTTCATCTTCTGCCAGACCGACCGCTTCGTGACCGGCTCGGCGACCACGGTGAAGTCCGTCGGTCCCGCCACGGAAGGTTCGGTCGGAACCGCGTTGGCCAGCGACGGTACGGGCGAGGTGATGGTGGCCTCAGCCGCCGAAGGGACCTTCACCTCGGGCGGGGCATCCTTCGCGGCGACCAGAGGGGTATCGTCCTCCACTTGGACCACCTCCAGCGGAGTTGGCGGCGGGACGACCGGCTTCGACTCCGTCGGCTTCGTCGCGACGGTGGCGGGCTGATCAGGGGTGGATGCCGCGACGGTCGGAGGTGGGGTTGCGGTGGGCTGCGGTGTGGGCGCGGTCGGCGCCGTGGCGACCAGGTTGGTTGCTGTCGGAGGGTTCGCCGCGGTGGGACGCGGAGCGGTGGGACGTTGGAGCGGGGCGGCCGGGGAATTGGTCCGGGGAAGCGTTTGCGGCGGGTTCGTCCGCGGCGCGGGGGAATTCGTCAACCCAAGGGTGGGCCGGGTAATGGAATTCGTGGATTCGGTCCTTGGGGGAAGGTTGCCGCCCAGCCGGGCCTCGAGTTGGCGGACGATGCCGGAGACGCCGGGCGCCTCGGGTCTTCCGGGGTTCACGGCCAGCCAGGCGCGGTAGAATCCGATGGCGGCGGCCGGGTCGCCGAGGTGTTGGTGGTGGAGGATGGCGAGGTTGAGCAGGACGGCGGAGTTGTCCTGGGAAAGCCGACGGGCCCAGAGGAAGCGGTCGCGGGCCTCGCGGAAGCGCCGCTTCTGGACGCTGATCATGCCGAGCGTGTTCCACTCCTCGACGCCGGCGGCCTCGAAGCGCTTGGCGGTGGCGAGGCTGCGTTCCGCGTCGTCGAGCCGCCCTGCATGGAACTGGACCGATCCGAGACGCGCCCAGGCGACGCCGTCCTCGGGACGTGCGGCGAGGTAGGTGCGGAGGGAACGCTCGGCCTCGAGCCAATCCGAACGGGCTTCGTGGACGAGGGCGAGGTTGTGGTGGGCCTCGACGAGGCTGCGGTCCAGCTCGAGGGCGCGCAGGTAGGCGCGGCGGGCCTCGTCGAGCCGACCCGCGGACTGGTAGGCGAGTCCGAGGTGGTTCAGGGCCGGGGCGCTGCGGGGGAGGGTCTCGACGGCCCGTTCCAACATGCGGACGGCTTCGGGCGTGCGGCCATCGCGGAGGAGGCGGTCGCCTTCGACGAGGGCACGTTCTCCCGACGGACTGCAGCCGGCCGCGAGGAGCATCAGGGCCGCCACGGCGGCGACGGGACCGGCCTTGGAAGGGGACAGCATGGGGTGCGTGGTTAACGGCGGGTGTGTCAGGCGTCAAGGAAGCCGGTCGTCGGGGAACCGCGACGGGAATTCCGGGTCGATCGCCGGGATCGGATGGTGGGCGCGACAGGACTTGAACCTGCACGGCTTTCGCCAATGGATCCTAAGTCCATCGTGTCTGCCAATTCCACCACGCGCCCGTTGGAATCCATGCGTTCCGGGGAACGCACGGACAGGTGCTAGGCGGTCGGAGGCCGAATTGCAAACCCCGGGTGAACCCCGGGTCCTGAAATCGACTCCGACCGCTCCGGTGCGCGGCCCTTCGTGGACGGATCCGCGCCGCCGCCGTGCGAAGCCCCGATGGGGCGGCCTACTTCTTCAGCAGCGCGAACTCCATGGAGTCCACCAGCGCCTCAAGCGAGGCGGAGATGATGTTCTCGCTGACGCCGACGGTTCCCCACTCGCGTTTGCCGTCGGTGCTCTGGATCAGCACGCGGGTCTTGGCGCCGGTGCCGGCCACGCCGTCGAGGATGCGGACCTTATAGTCGGTCAACGACAGCTTGCGGATCTGCGGGAAGGATTTGGCCAACGCGGAGCGCAGGGCGCCGTCGAGGGCGTTCACCGGGCCGTCGCCCTCGGCGACCGTGTGGTGCACCTGGTCGCCGACGCGTACCTTCACGGTGGCCTCGCACACCGCGCCACGGGTGTCGCCCCGCATCGAGACGTGGTAGGAGTCCACGGAGAAGAGCAGTTCCGGGTTGTTGTCCAGGACGCCGCGGATGAGCAGGGCGAGGGACGCCTCGGCGGCCTCGTATTCGTAGCCGAGGTTCTCGCGTTCCTTGATCCTGCCCGTGATGGACTTGGTCTCCGGCTGGTCCGGCGCGAGCTTGAACCCGAGCTCCGCGGCCTTCACGAGGATGTTGGTGCGGCCGGACATGTCGCTGACCAGCACGCGGCGGTGGTTGCCGACGGATTCCGGGGTGATGTGCTCGTAGCTGCGGGCGACGCGTTCGATGGCGTGGACGTGGATGCCGCCCTTGTGGGCGAAGGCGGTCTGGCCGACCCACGGCTGGCGCGGGTCATGGCGCATGTTCGCGATCTCGTCCACGTACTCGGAAAGCTCCTTCAGCTTCGGCAGCGACTTCGCGGGGACGCCGCGCAGGCCCATCTTGAACTGCACGAGCGGGATGACGCTGGTGAGGTTGCAGTTGCCGGTGCGTTCGCCGTAGCCGTTGACGACCCCTTGGATGTGGGTGGCCCCGGCCTCGAGCCCGGCGATGCCGTTGGCCACGCCGAGACCGCAGTCGTTGTGGGTGTGGATGCCGATCCGGGTGGTCAGCCGGCCCTTGGCGACCGCGGTGATGCGGGCGATCTCGGACGGCAGGCATCCGCCGTTGGTGTCGCAGAGGCAGATCACGTCCGCACCCGCCTTCTCCGCCGCCTGCCAGGTGGCCAAGGCGTACTCGGGCTCGTCCTTGAACCCGTCGAAGCTGTGCTCGGCGTCGTAGACCACCGTCTTCCCGTGGTCCTTCAGGTAGCGGATGGTGTCCGCGATCATGGCGAGGTTCTCGTCG
>CAMASJ010000378.1 GCA_945860685.1 Akkermansia muciniphila | reverse complement strand
CGTTGGTTCCTGCCCGCGCGAGACAGGCCGTCGCAGCACACGTCTGGGGTATGGAGTCCCGGCTTTAGCCGGTGTGGGTTTTCAGCGACGGGCCGTCGGAGTGGATTCAGAGGTGCGTGGAACGGGAAGGTTTCCGCCGGCTGAAGCCGGGACTCCGTACCCTGAGGTCTCCCTCGGGAATCGGGTGTCCGTCGTGCGCGATGTCGCTGAGTCGAGGAGGCTCCCGGGAAACCTCGGACTGTCGTCTCGCGGTCTTGTGGCCCGGTGAACCGGCTAGGGTCATCTGACTTGGCGAGAAAGGCCGTCGCAGTACACGTCTGGGGTATGGAGTCCCGGCTTTAGCCGGTGTGGGTCTCCAGCGACGGGCCGTCGGGGCATTTCGAGGTGCGCGGAGCGGGAGGGTTTCCGCCGGCTGAAGCCGGGACTCCGTACCCTGAGGTCTCCCTCGGGCATCGGGTGTCGGTCGTGCGCCTTGTCGCTGAGCCGAGGAGGCTCCCGTGACAACACGGACCGGCGCCGGAGGCGCCGGTCCGTTCAATTCACCGCCGACGGCGCGACATCCACGGAGACGATGTCGCCGGCGGAGTTGCGGGCGTAGAGGCGGCCGTTGGCGACCACGGGTGCGGTCCAGCATTTCCCACCGAGGATCTGGGAGCGGCCAAGGAGCTCGAATTTCTCCGGATTGGCCTTCACCAGGCTGAGCTCGCCGGTCTCGGAGAGCACCAGCAGCTTGCCGTCGGCGGTGCCGACGAGCGTGCCCTGGCCGAAGCCCTTCTCGGACCACTTCAACTGGCCGGTCTTCCAGTCGACGCAACGCAACTCGAGCATGGCCGCCTTGAAGGTGCTTCCGTTGACGCCGTAGAGGTGGCCGCCGATCAGGACCGGGGTGGCGGTGAAGCAACCGAGGCTGTCGCCCTTCCAAACGGACTCGGGCTTGCCGCCGGCGATCCGGAGCTGCTCGCCGCCGGCGTCGTTGGACGAGATGAACACCGCGCCGTCGTGGACGATGGGATCGGCGACGTGGCAGTAGTAGCCCTTGCCGAACGGGTGCTGGAAGAGCTCCGAGCCGTCCTTGAGACGGACTGCCGCGAGGTGGTTCGTGGCGAAGACCATCACGGCCGCCTCGCCTCCCACCTGGGTGAGCACCGGAGCGCTGAAGCTGTGGCCGACCTTGCCGGTCGTCCAGAGGACCTTGCCGGTGGCGGCGTCGAGGGCGGTGCCGTGGGTGCCCACGTTGAGCAGGACCCGGCCGTCCTGCACGTGCGGGGCCGAGGTGACGCCCCAGGGATTCGTGTCCGCACCGAGTTCCTCGACCAACTGCTTGTCCCAGACGACGTCGCCGGTCTTGGCGTCGAGGCAGAGGGCGCGGCCGGGCTTGATGATGGCGTAGACCTTGCCGTCGGCGACGGTCGGCGCGGCGTTCGGGCCGCCGTCGTACATCGTCGGCTTCAGCTCGCTGGGAAACTCCTTCGACCAAACCGGCTTGCCGGTCGCCACGTCGAGGCACCAGAGGGTGGAGACGTCGCCCTTGTTCAGGTTGCCCACGGTGTAGAGGCGTCCATCGGCGACAGCCATCGACGCGTAGCCCTGTCCGACCTTGGCCTTCCAGACGGTACGTGGACCTTCCTGGGGGAAGGCGTCCGCGACCTTGCCGGGGGCGATGCCGGTGCGGTCCGGTCCGCGCCACTGGGGCCAGTCGGCGGCCTGGAGTGCGGTGGCGGTGGCGGCGACGAGGAGCAGGGCGGGAAGGTGGTCGGGGCGCAGCATACCGACCTCACGGTACGGTCCTCGGGGGCGCTGGCAACCGGCCAGTGGACGCCGGGATGTGGGAGCCCGGCCGGCGCGGATCCGATTGCACCGAATCAAACCCGGCTTGGCAGCGTCGGGTACGGCGATACGCTGTCCCGACACCACGCACATGACGCCGCACGACTCCTCCCATCCCGACTTCAACCGCCGCGACTTCTTCAAGGGCGCCTCGATGGCTGGCGTGATGGCCATGTTGGGGGCCGTGCCGATCACCGCGCAGGAGGCGGCCAAGGCAGCGGGCGAGGACAAGAACCTGCCGCAGCCGAAGGCGGACCCGAACTACAAGGAGAAGCCCCTCGGACCGCCGGTGAACATCGGCATCATCGGATTGGGCTCACACGGCCGCGAGATCATCACCCACCTCGCCAAGCTGCCGAACGCCCCGGTGGTGGCGATCGCCGACACCTACAAGCAGTCGGTGAAGCGTGCGGCGGAGACGGCCCCGAAGGCGAAGGCCTATGCGACGGCCGAGGAGCTGCTGGCGGACGCCGACGTGAAGGCGGTGGTCATCGCCACCCCGACGCACCAGCACAAGGAGATCGCCCTGGCGGCGATGAAAGCCGGGAAGCACGTGTACCTCGAGGCGCCGATCGCGCACACCATCGAGGACGCCCGCGAGATCGCGAAGGCGGCGGCGGCGTTGCCGAAGGGGCAGATCTTCCAGTCGGGACTCCAGTCGCGCGAGAACCCGCAGAACCACCATGTGCTGAAGTTCATCCGGACCGGCGCGACGGGGAAGGCGGCGATGAGCCGTGGGCAGTGGAACAAGAAGAACTCCTGGCGGCGCGCCTCGCCGAACCCGGAGCGTGAGAAGGCCCTGAACTGGCGCCTGTTCCGGGAGACCTCGTTGGGCCTCGCCGGCGAGGTCGGCATCCACAGCCTCGACACCGCCTCGTGGTACCTCGACAGCCTGCCGGTCTCGATGACCGGATTCGGCGGGATCCTGCAGTGGCAGGACGGCCGAGAGGTCGCCGACACCGTGCAGCTGGTGGTCGAGTTCGCCGGCGGCGTCCGGCACACCTGGAGCGCCACCTTGGCGAACTCCTTCGAAGGCGAGCACGACATCTTCTTCGGCTCGAGCGCCGCGGTGCTGATCCGCGACAACCGCGCCTGGATGTTCAAGGAGACCGACGCCGAGCTGCTCGGCTGGGAGGTGTACGCGCGGAAGGACGACTTCCTCACCGACTCCGGCATCGCCCTGGTGGCCAACGCCACGAAGATCCTCGCCCAGGGCAAGAAGCCCGCCGAGGCCGCCTCCGAATCGGACTCACCGGTCCGCTACGCCCTCGAGAAGTTCGTGGAACACGTCAACGACGGCACCCAACCCGAGGCGTCCGCCGAGGCCGGATTCCGTGCCGTGGTGATGGCGGTGAAGGCCAACGAGGCCGTGACCAAGGGCGGAAAGGTGGAGATTGCGAAGGAACAGTTCGTGGTTTGAGGACGGGCGGGCTGTTGTTGGGGTCTGTTGCCAGTTGTCCGTTGTCCGTTGCCAGTTGTCCGTTGTCGGTCGTTTCGGAGCCCTAGGCTTGACTCCAGCCTTATCACTGTCACGTCCTGATTAAAAGTTGTCACTCCGTCTATCGGACTCCTGATCTCTCTGATCCTTCGCCCGCCCCCGCTGGGGTGAGGCGGAGCTGTGGTGAGCGTAGCGAACCGCAGCGCAGCCGATCCCCAGCGGGGGCGGGGCGGGCGG
>CAMASJ010000377.1 GCA_945860685.1 Akkermansia muciniphila | reverse complement strand
CATGGCGTGCGCGGCGTCTTCTGGCATCAGGGCGAGAACGACCAGGGTGCGGACGGACCCGACGGCGGGTTCGGCTGGGAGAACTACCGGAGCCACTTCCTGGAGATGGCGGCCGGATGGCAGCGGGACTATCCCAACCTCCGTCACCGCTACCTCTTCCAGATCTGGCCGAAGTCCTGTGCCATGGGCATCGACGGTTCCGACGACCGTCTGCGGGAGGTCCAACGGAACCTGCCCTCGGCGTTCTCGAACCTCAGCCTGATGTCCACCCTGGGAATCACGCCGCCGGGGGAATGCCACTATCCGGCGGCCGGGTACGCCGAGTTCGCCCGATTGATTCTTCCGCAGGTCGAACGCGACGTTCATGGCGTGAAGCCATCGGGCTCCATCACTCCGCCCAACCTGGTCCGGGCCGCCTACGAAAGTCCGCGCCAGGACACGCTGGTGCTGGAATTCGACCAACCGGTGGCGTGGGACGATTCGCTGGTGGGCGAGTTTCGTCTGGAAGGGGCGACCGGCCGTGTGGCCGGCGGCGAGGCGGTGGGCAACACCCTGAGACTGCGGCTGACTGGGCCGTCCGTGGCGACACGGCTCACGTATCTGACCGGGAGTGCGTGGAGTCCGAAGCGGGTGCTCCGGGGCACCAACGGCATCGCCGCACTGACCTTTTGCGAAGTGCCGATCAGTGTTGGGAGGTGATGGGGGTGTTGGTCCGTCGCCCGTGGTCCGTCGCCGCCGCATTCGGCCCCCTTCAACCCTTTCAACCTTCCCTCGGATCAGCCACAGAGCCACGGAGGACATGGAGAGGTTTGTCCGCTTAAGCCTTCTACCCACCTAGACCAAACGGCTCGCGTGAGCCATCGGTCCTAGGCCACATAAGCTCCAACCCGCTACTGATGAAACTCTACCTAAAAAGCATCTTGTTTTCATTCGCCACGATTCCGGCGCTCGCCTTGGCGGGAAGCGTTGACAGTGTGTCGGCTCTGGTCGCCGCAGTGCGAGATGGGGCTGAGGGAACCACGATCGAAATCGCTACAGGCATCTTCGAGCTTTCGGCACCGCTCGAACTGAAGTCCCGGATGACACTCAAGGGAGCCGGGATGGACAAGACCATCCTGGCGAATGCCCGAGGTTGGAAGCCGCCTACCAAAGCCTTGCCCGATCCCGAAATGAAACAGGAAGGGTTGGATACCGATGCCTATCTGATCCGGTTGAGGCGGGACTCCACGGGCATCACCCTCTCAGACATGACCCTTCACGGGCCGCAACTGCATGGAGCCGTTTTTGCTTGGTTCCCCGTCGACCTGCATCTGCACCACTTGCGGATCAAGGAGACGATGTGGAGCGGAATCCGCACGTTTGGCATGAAGAAGGCGAGGATTCACGACTGCCAGTTCATCGACGCAGGCGGGCGATGGGACCAAGGGCAGCCTGGGGTCAACAGCGGCATCACCGGCGGGGGCATTTTGCCGTCTGGATGGAGGATTGCGAAGTCTTCAACAACCGCTTCACCGGCACCCAAGTGGCTCCGGAACGCGGATACTACGGCATCAAGGTGCGACTGGGGAAGCGGTGCCACATTCATCATAACGCCATCGAAACCAACTTCTCGATGGAGTTCCCGTTTGAAAACGATGAGGACAACGAGATCGACCACAACGTCTGTCACGGCACCATCTCCATCCCGAAACACGCAGGCGGGCCGGTACCGAAGAGTGGGAAAACGTTCCACATTCATCACAACTGGTTCAGGGACACCTACTCGATTGAGTTCGTCCGGAATGGGGTGGAAATCGACCATAACCTGTTCGACTTCGATGCGAAGAAGGACCATGGAAACTTGATTTCCGGATTCGGCAATGCGCCGGCGAACGGACCCGCGAGCTTCCATGACAACCTTGTCAACAATCCCGGTCGCGGCGTGATTTGGATCAATGAGGTCTTTGACAACCTGGAGGTATACAACAACCACATTGTCACCCGCACCACGGCCACGCCGAGATTGGAAGGGTTGTTCGGCTTCAATGCCGACTGCGACTTCAAGACGATCACGATTCGGGACAATGTGATCGAGTGTCAGGGACAGGAGCGTCCTTTGCTCCGGAATCGGGAGAGCTACGCAGCACGGATTCGGAACAATAGACTGAAAAATGTGTCCGACACCGCTCGTTTCGAAAACCCCCAGGGTGGGAAGCCAGCCGGGCTCGAAGCAGCGCTCAAGTTCGAGTGCGGTGTGCAAGGGGAATACACCATTGATGGCTGGCAGGCTAGACCATCGGCAGGTCAGTAGTCTGTCTCTCGTCCGTAGCCGCGGCTGCCAAGCCGCGTTCCGGATGTCCGTTGTCCGTTGTCCGTTGCTGGTCGCAGCGGCCGCGGTTCATCGCCGACCCATCCACCGCTTCAACCCTTCAACCCGCCCCAGGGCAGGGGTCGGTCTGCGCTCCCTTGACGCCATCCGGGAATACAGGAAGCTGTAAAACATGAAAGCCACCCTGGACATCCCGGACGAGCTGTACCGCCGGGTCAAGGCACGCAGTGCTCTGGAGGGACGTCCGCTCCGTTCGGTCGCGGTGGAGTTGCTGCAGGCTTGGCTGGATGCCCCGGCCTCAGCGCCGGTTGCGGCGGTACCGACGGCCTCGGAGGACGAGGCGCCTTGGCTGGCCATTACCCGGCGCGCGTTGCGGCCGGGACAGGGTCATGACCTGGAATCCATCCGTGGTTCCATCGTCGCCGGCTGGATGGCCGATGCCGCGGATGCCGCCCCGGCGGGACGTCAGGGAAAGCGAGCATGACCCAAGGCAGCACCAGCCTCGACACGTCTGTCGTCATCCGGTTGCTCGTGGGCCAGCCCGCGGACCAGTACCGGCGTGCCATGGAATTCCTCCGCGGACAGCACTCTGCCGGTCGTGTGGTCCACGTCAGCGACCTGGTGTTGGCGGAGGCCTATTTCGCGCTGCAGGGATTCTACCAACTGCCCAAGCCGGACGCCCTCCAGGCGCTCTCCCTCTTTGCCCGCCATAGCGGCGTCACCGTCACGCCGGTGGCGTTGGAGGTGTTGGGACTTCCGAAGCTGGCCAACGCCAAACCCGGATTCGTGGACCGACTCATCCATGGTGCCAGCCAGACGGACGGCCACACGCTCGTCACCTTCGAGAAGGCGGCGAACAAGCTGTCCAAGACCCTCGTCCTGCCGTCCGTCTGAGTCCGATTCTTGGGTGTGGTCCGTGGTCTGTGGTCCGTGGCTGGCGCGCTGTCGGTGCTTCCCCATCCCACCCTTCAGCCTTTCAACCTTTCAACCCCTCGACCTTCCCACGAATCAGCCACCAAGCCACGGAGGACACGGAGAAGGGGGGGACTCGTGACCTCGTCTCCTAAGAGGTGCCGAAAAGGAAAAGCGCCGCGACGGTGGTCCGTCGCGGCGCTGGTTCGAAACCGGCCTGCCGGGGTTACTGCACCACCACGATGCGGTAGTAGCGCTGGTCGTTCGGCGTGTGCTCGTCGACCAGGT
>CAMASJ010000376.1 GCA_945860685.1 Akkermansia muciniphila | reverse complement strand
GCCCTGGAACGGTTCTCCGAACTGGCCGTCGACGAGCATCCGCGCGTCCGGTTGGAGGCGGTCCGTGCGGCCAGCTTCTACCGTGAACCCGCCGCCGCCGAGGTCGCCCTCGCCGCGCTGCGCAAGCCGCTGGACTACTACCTCGAGTACACCCTCAAGGAGACACTCCGCCAGCTGGAGCCGGCCTGGAGGCGCTCCATTGCCGAGGGACGTCCGGTGGCGAAGGACAACCCGGCCGGTCTCGGCTACCTGCTGAAGTCCCTCGGCACCGCCGAGGTGATGAAGCTGCCGCGCATCGAACCGGTCGTGGCCGACCTCGTGACCCGTCCTGGACTCACCGACGCGGACCGTGCGACGGCCCTGGCCGAGTTGGCGGCCTTCCGCAAGTCGGCGAAGACCGCGTTGATCTTGGACATGCTGCGCAATCCCGCCGGCCGCACAGATGACGCCACGGCGAGCCTGGCCCGCCTGCTCCCGATCCAGCCGGCGACGGAACTGAAGTCGGCCCGAGCCGAGCTGCTCGCTTTGGCCGGCGCCGAGTCCAGCCCGGCCGTGAAACCCGCGGCATGGGCCGCCCTGGTCGCCGCGGACGGCGGATTCGACGGCGTGTGGAAAGAAGCGATGGAGGTGAAGTCGCTCCCCGCGCTGGTCAACGGCATCCCGCTGCTCAACGACGCCGACATCCGGGCGAAGGCCTACGATTCCGTTTCCGCCCTGCTCGGTGAGGGCACCCGGAACGCGGTCGCGGCCAAGGGCGGTGCCCGCTATGTGCGCATCTCCCTGCCGCGTCGCGGCACCCTGACCCTCGCCGAGGTGGAGGTCTTCGCCGACGGCTCCAACGTCGCCACCCGCGGCCGGGCCCGGCAGTCGACCACCGCCAACGGCGCAGAGGCGTCGCGGGCGATCGACGGGAAGACCCATGGCATCTTCGGGATGAACTCCCAGACCCATTCCGCGGAGAACGAGAACCAGCCCTGGTGGGAGGTGGACCTCGGTTCCGAGCAGCCGGTGGAAGGCGTCGACGTGTGGAACCGCACCGAGGACAACCTCGGCCGTCGACTGGACGGCTTCACGCTGACTCTCCTGGACGGTGCGCGTCAGGAGGTCTTCGTCCAGAAGGGCATCCCGGCACCGGAACGCAGTGTCCGGATCCCAGTTTCGCTCGACCCGTCCGAGGGCCTGCGTCGCGCGGCCATCCGCGGACTGCTCAGCATGAACACGCACCAGGAGGAGCTGTTCGCGGCCTTCTCCGGCCTGATCGCCCGGGGTGAGAGCGTCACCGCGGCGGCCCAGGGTATCCGGCAGCTTCCGCGCGGTTCGTGGAAGCCGGCTCCGGCTTCCGAGGCGGCGAAGGCGCTGGTGGCCTGGGCCGGCAAGACCCCAGCCGATGCCCGCACCGCACAACCCTTCATCGAGGCACTCCAGACCGCAGGTGACCTCGCCGGTCTGCTTCCTTCGTCAGACGCCGACGCGTTGAGGGCGCAGCTCAAGGCCCTGCGGGTCGACGTCTTCGTGTTGCGCACGGTCCGCGAGCAGATGCGCTACGACACCCCGCGCCTGGTCGTCGAGGCGGGCAAGCCGTTCGAGGTCATCCTCGAGAACGACGACTTCATGCCGCACAACCTCGTCGTGATGAAGCCGAACTCCCGGGAGCTTGTCGGCGTCATCGCCGACATGATGCAGCCCACGCAGCTCGACGGGCAGGGCAGGGCGTTCGTTCCGGCCAATCCGGCGATCCTCGGGGCGACCAAGCTGGTCGAGGCGGGCCAGAGCGCGCGGCTCAAGCTCACCGCGCCTGAAGCCGAGGGCGACTACGAGTACGTCTGCACCTTCCCGGGCCACTGGTCCGTGATGTGGGGCCGCCTTGTGGTCACCAAGGACGTGGACGCCTACCTCAAGAAGAACCCGGTGGCTCCCGCCGTCGGGGCCGGACATGAACACAAGAACGGCGAGTAGCCGACGACGTTAGACCCACCGGTGAAGGGAAAGGGGGCGTTCGGGACAAGCACCGCGCCCCCTGTTTCTTGGGCAGGTCCCAAAGAGGACGAGGCAGATTGTTCCGAAGCGGGGAGCTTCGTCCGCCACCGTTTATGGCCCCGCATCCCAGGGACAACTCCCCCATGAGGATCTGTGTCTTCCCGGTTTGGGTTGAGACTCTCCTCGGAAAGCCTCAGGGCGATTCGGAAGGTGTCCTGTCGACGGATGGTCCGATGTAGGCGCGGGCGATGACGACGTTGTCGAAGCAGACCACGTTCGTGGGGTTCTTAGTCCAGCGGTCGGTGAAGTAGCTTTCCAGCGTGAGCGCGTTGGCCTTGAGCGTTTCCGACCTCCTCCAGGAGAAGCCGCTCCAGTGGCCGATCCGTTTCCCGTCGATCCAGAACGCCTGCTCCCCGTCGGCCTTGCCCGGCGTGTTGTGTCGGAGCATGAACTCGGCGGACATCCATCGGCCCCGGGTGATCGTCGGTGACGTCGGTTCGGAAAAGGAGTTCCCCCAGTATTTGCCGTCCGGCGAGGGCGCCATCCCGTGCCAGTAGCTGTAGAAGTTCCAGCGGCCGGGCGGCGGGTTCCGGCCCCAGTCGCCCCACGGTTCCAGCGCGGTCGAGAAGCGTTCTCCGCCCTCGGGCTTGAGTCCGGCGCCGCCGAATCCGCTCCAACGGTCGCCGCCGCGCAGTCCGCGGTTCGCACGCAGGGTCACGAAGTGGTGCACGTAGTCGCAGTCCTCGGCGAACCGCACGTGGAAGCGCACGAAGACGGTGTCCGCCGACTCGAACCAGCGGGTCAGCCCTCCGCCTGTATCCCGTCCCAGATGCGCCTCGACCCGCAGGCATCGCCGGCCAAGGCCGCTCCCGGCGCCGGGATCCACGAGGGAAAGCACCGCCCCGTCCTTGTTGCCCACCTCGTCCCACCCGTCCCCCAACCTTCCTCTCTCGAAGTTGTCCGCGAAGATCACCCGGGGATCGTCCCGGATCCCGGAGTCCGTCGGATACCGCGCCGCGAGACCGGGTCCCTGCGGCAGCGTGGAGTCGGGAATCGGCTGGGGTTTTGCGGACGCGTCCTCTGCCGAGGCGGATGGCAGGAGAAGCAGCAGGGCGGCCGGGACGGCCTGGAACCAGCTTCGCATCGGACGGTGGTGCATGGCCGACCTTGTTCCGGTCCCTTCCATGAGGCGAGTCGCGGATGACGACGGGGTCGGCACCCTGGCGAGCGCCTATCGGGCGGGTGCGCCGAAGGCGCCCGCCTTGCGCGCCATGTCCGCTTGGAGCGAGCCGCAGACGTGCCCGCACAGTTCGAAGATCCCGGGATCCGCGATGCGGTACAGCACGTTCACGCCGTCGCGACGGCGGCCCAGGATCCCGGCGTGGGTCAGGGTCTGGAGGTGGCGTGAGACGTTGGCCTGCGTGAGCGAGGTGCGCGCCACCAGGTCGCTCACCGAGAGCTCGCCTTCCTCGAGGCAGCGAATCAGGCGCAGCCGGTTCGCCTCACCCAACACGCGGAAACGTTGGGCAATCATCTCCAACGCGTCGTC
>CAMASJ010000375.1 GCA_945860685.1 Akkermansia muciniphila | reverse complement strand
AGTCCGCATCGTTCCCGCGCAGCTTCACCTTCAGGCAGGTCAACCCATCCGTGCGGATCCAGTCCGCCAGCAGCACCGGGATTCCGTCCTGCGGCTCCTTCCCGGTGAGCTCCTCCGGATGCAGCGGATCCAGTCCGCCGACGAGGTGCCAGGCGTCGAGACGCCGACGCGGGGTCGCAAGGAACGGCGCCGAAACGGGGCGTCCGGCCAGCGCTGGGTCCCTCCTCGATTCCGGTGAGAGGAACGCCGCCAACGGTTCGTCGAGCCATGGGCCCCGACAGGCTTCGAAGGGAGAGATTCCGTGGAGGCGGCCAAAGGCGTCGTGCAGGGCGAGGTCGAACGGGGAGCTGCAGACCAAGGCCGCGAGCCGGGGCAGGGGATCCGACGCGGGCGCCAGCCCGGAGGCGTTGAAGTCCTCACACAACCGGGGAAGCAGCAGGTCGTTGAAGTCGGTGCCGAGCCGCAGCGGATGGGCGACATCTGAAAACTGTGCCCAGGCCCGGGCCAGCATCCGCGTGAAAAGCCGCAGGGCCTCCAGCCGGGCGGCATAGGGACTCGTCGACGGCCAGACCCATTGCACGCTCAACGGGGTCTCGCCCCAACCGGTCGCGCTGCGTCCGTCTGCGCCTTCGACGGTCAACCGCACGCGGGCGCAGGTCACGGAGGTCAACGCCTCGGTACCGAACTTCAGCGGGACCCGGGTGGTCACCGGCAGGAACCAGAGCGCGACCCCGGTGATGCGGACCTTGGCGGACATCGGTGTTCGGGTTGGGTTCAGCCGAGATGCCGCCGAAGGTGTTCGCGGCTGCGGAGGGCGATGGCCTCTGGACCTTCCTCGAAGCGGAACACCTCGACCGAGACCCAGCCGCCGTAGCCGACCTCTTTCAGCGCCGCGCCGATCGGCGCGTAGTCGGTGTCGCCGAAGCCCGGTCCCTTCAGGTTCTCGTCGTTGGCGTGGAAATAGGCGAAGCCGCCGGCGTTGGCCCGGATCGTCTCGGCGACGGGCCTCGCCTCCGAGGCCATCGCCTTCACGTCGAGCATGATCGTGAACGCAGGGGAACCCATCTCCCGGGCGAGGGCCGAGGTGTCGGCCGCGGTGTTGAGGAAGTTCGTCTCCGAAGGCGCCAACGGCTCGAGGCAGATCGTGACGCCGCGCTGCTCGGCCAGGTGCGTCGCTGGACGGAACGTGTCGAGGGTCCACGCCCGGGCGTCGGCGGCGGAGACGCCCTCGAGGACGTCACGCCGCTTCGGTGAACCGAAGATCATGTGGGTCCCACCGAGGTCGGCGCAGAAGTCGACGGCCTCGCGGAGGTAGTCGGCGGCCCGCTGGCGCCACGCCGGAGCCGGATGGTTCACGTGCATCCCCTCCGTGTAGGCGAGCACCCAGTGGAGACCGCTCACGGCGATGCCGGCGTCGAGGGCCATGCGGCGGATCTCGCCACGGCGTTCCCGGGTGATGTCGGTGACCAACGGTGCGAGGGTGAACGGGGCGACCTCGAACCCCTCGTATCCGGCTTCCTGGGCGAAGCGCAGGGCTCGGTCGAGGGGCCAGTCCTTGAAGATCTCGCTGCAGATGGCGAAGCGCATTGGGGCAGGTGATGGGTATCGGGCGACAGGTGGCGGGCGTCGGGCGTTGGGTGTTAGTCCAGGGTGCGGATGAAGGCGTCGGCCTGTTGGATGGAGCCGTTCATCTGGACGATGAGGTCCCGGATCTGTGTCTCGATCCGGGTCGCCTCGCCCTTGAGCGAACCGATGGCCGCGGCGTTGAGGTTGTGCTTCAGGTACAGGACGTGTTCCTGGAACGACTTCAGGACCGGTTCCATGGTGGACTCGGCGGAGCGCAGGGATCCGGCGAGCTGCTGGTACCGGGACCGCGTCTCCGAGAGTTTCCGGCGGCTGTCCGCGGCGAAGGCCGGGTTGGTGAACTGGGCGATCTCGGAGTTCCACTCCGCGAAGAGGTCCTCGGCCACGCGGTCCATGTCCCGGATCCGCTTGCGGGCGTCCTCGGCCCCCGAACGGCAGGAATCGAGGTCGGCCTTGAGCCGGCCGTAGGTCTTCTCGAGGTCGCTCCCGGTCCCGCCATACAGGACCTGGAGGCGGGTCAGGGCGTCCTGGAACTCCTTGCCGGTCTCCTTCTGTTCATCCCGGGCGAGCGCCACGGCCTTGCGGAGGAGGTCACGCTTCTCCACGCCGAACTTCTCCATGACGCCGTAGTAGGCGGTCTGGCAGCCGGTGAGGAACGTCACCAGGAGCAGCCCGAGGAGGGCGCGTCGGACCGGGTACAGGTGCATCGGGCGACGCTAGGGCGACCCCGATTCCCGGCCAAGGCAAACCACGGCGGGGCGAGCGTGGCGTCGATGTCACGAACCGCCGAATTGCCCTGTTGGAGACTGTCGGGATTCGCCCTACGGTCCGACCCAATGATGCGCGCCGTCCTCCTGCTCCTGTTGTCCACCCTGGTGGCCGGAGCCGCCCCGCTCGCCCCCGCCAAGGTGATCGCCTCGGTCGCCAAAGGTCTCGTCCAGGTGGAATTCCACCTGCGGTTCGACAAGGGCGACGCACCGCATGGCATCCTCGACCAGGATCCCCGTTCCACCGGTCCCCGCTTCAACACCCTCGCCGACATCATCGCCGAGGAGCGCCCGCTGGAGACCTGCGGCTATCTCGTCGGCGCGGACCGCGTCGTGGCCATGGATCCGTGCATCCACCCGCGCTTCATCGAGTCGATCGTCGTCCGCCAGGGCGACGTGACGACCACCGCCAAGGTCGAGGCCCATTTCCGCGACCACTGGGCGCTGGTGCTGACCCTGGACGCGCCGCTGAAGGGCGCGGTCCCGCTGCGGTTCGCGCCCAAGGGCTCGGAACCGCCGGTCGGCATCGTGACCTACTTCCGGCAGGACGGCCAACTGACCCGCGTGATGCTGCCGTTCGGCGGGCAGTTCCTCGAGACCCCCGACGGACGTGGCCACCGGATCACCGAGAACCAGGGCATCGCGGTCGCCGCCGACGGACGGGCGTTGGGGCTGGTGATGAACCACCGGTCCGATCCGAACCACGGCTGGAAGGGCGATCCGCTGCGTTGGAGCCGTTTCTCCAGCGCCGAGTTCGCGGCGAAGCTCGCCGAATTGGAACGGCACACGAAGGAGTCGCTCTTCCGCGTGCGGCTCAGCTTCCGCAGTCCCAAGAGCACTCCGGCCTCGCAGAATGCGGGCCGGTTCCGCGGCCGGGGCGGCGACGACGGGGAGGACGACGCCTCGACGGAGCGGGATGCGTTGGGCGTGCTGCTGCCCGGAGGGCGGATCGCGGTGCTCGTGGCATTGAAGCCGAACGTCACCGCCCGCCTGGAGCGGATCACCGTGTTCCGGGGCAAGCCCGAGGGCGAGCCGGCCAAGTTCGTGGCCTCGTTGCGCGACCTCGGCGTGCTGGTGGCCGAGATCGACGTCGCCGGTTCGAGGCCGTTCGAGGCCGACGCCACCCATCCTGCCGACCTGCTGGGACGGCTGTTGCTGCGGGCCGACGTCGATCTCCAAG
>CAMASJ010000374.1 GCA_945860685.1 Akkermansia muciniphila | reverse complement strand
GTCCCATCGCCCCCTTCAGCGGCACGTCGATCGGCTCGATCCCGGACACCTGCCCCGTGGCGTCCAGGGAGATCCGCAGGAGCGGCTCGCTTCCCTGGGGAGAGACGATCAGGCGTCCGCGGTCGTCGACGGTCATCGAAACCCAGGAGCCTTGGCCCGCCTCGGAACTGTGCAGGAGTTCCACGCGGAATCCCGGCGGCACACGGAGCGAGGCGGCCGAGGTGGCCTCTGCGTCCAAGGAAACCTCTTCCCACGGCGGCACGCCGAGCCGGCCGATCGACACCGCCGGAATCCAGGAGGAGGTCCTCGAGGACCGGGTCTGCCAGGTGGAATCGCTGACGATCACCGATCGGGCGCCCGCGGCGTGGAGCTCGAGCCGGACCAGAAGGCCGGCCGCGCCGTCCTCGTTGCCGGCCTCGATCTCCAGACGATGGGAACCCGCCGGCAGCGAGGGAATCCGGAGCCGGGTCGGCTGGCTCCACGATTCGCTGGAGCCGATGGGCTTTCCGTCGAGCAGGACCTGGGCGCGGTTGTCGGCGGCGATGGTGAGGACGGCGCGCTCGATTCCGGCCGGCACGAGGAACTCCTTGAGAAACGAACGCTTCTCGCCGTCCTGGGGTTTGGCTCCCCAGATCCACTCCGGCGTCTGCGCATGCAGCACAACGGCGGTGGAACACAGCAGGGCGAAGAGACGTATGGAACCCGTGCGCGACATGACGTCATCGAACAGGAACGCCCCGGAGTCGGGAAGCCCAGGAACATCCCGAGGGACGGACCGGCGAACCCCGGCACCGGAACCCGAAGTCCCGGTCCGGGGTCTGGACATCCGCAACCTTCAATCCACCCGGCGCAACCGCAGGTTCGCCGCGGCGGCGTCGACGGGGAGCGGAACGGAGACCACACCGGCTCCCGTTGGATAAATCGGGGCCAACAAAGTCCAGTCGACTAGGTTGGTGCTGTATTGGACCTGAAAGCGGCCTGCGGCAGGGACAAAAGTCATCCTGGGAACCGGGGACCAAGGTGGAGGTATGTCTTGTCTCGCCCGAACCAAAAAATCCGGAACTCTAACTTGGGCCACATCGACAGGACCGACACCTCCTTGGGAACGTTCCAGTCCTCGGATTTCCAATCTGGGAGAAAAATCGAACTCGATTTCCCGCTCCAAGGTGGCCGCCTCGAAATCGGGCGTCCCAGGAACGACGGCCGCCAATCGGACCCGCAAACGGTTTCCACGCTCGTGAGCGTCATAAATCCGCTCGAGGTGGTTTGGGGACGAAAAGCGATTCCATCTTACGGGCCAGACTGTGAGATTGGTGGAATTCCAGGAGAATTGGATCTCCGAATTCAGGGTACCGTCGGGATCGGAAACCGACTCCACAATGGACCATTGAACGGGGAGCCCGCTGTCACACGAGGAGACCAAGGACAGTTTCGGATTTCCGATGAAAGACCCTTGGGTGTCGTTGGTTCCAAGCGTAGCCCAACAGGCATGAACCCGCGCGGGGAGTTCCGAAGCGAGCCGAATCGTCTGACTCCGTCGCTGGACTGGGACTTCCCCAAGTCGGAACACGACGAGCGAATCGGAGTCATCCAGCGCCAGCAGGTTGGAGCCAAAGGGTTGGATTCGCCTGAGGCCCAGAAGATTCGTATGGAACCCGGCGAACTCGGGTTGTGCCGGATCGCTCAGTTTCAAAACGTCGATCCGCTTGGCGCTGTGAAGCACAAAGACCGTGGAGCCCTGGGCGGCCAACTGCATCGTCAGGTTCGTCGGCACGAGCGGAAGTGATGCGACTTCAAACAGATTGGTGCCTTGGTTGATGGACAGAACCTTCAGCCCCACCTCAGCCGTCGCCACCAACAGATGGTCGCCCATGACCGCCATTTCCAACGCCTCCCCCGAACGGGCCAAGTCCCAGAAGATGCGGGCGGATCTGAGCGAGTAGATGAGCTTGGGGTAATTCAGGTCCATGCCGCGGCTATCGAGCCGGTGGGCTGACACCAGATAGTCCGACCCTGGTCTGCTGGTGGAAGGTGGGGTGAACCCGGAGTAGACGTGGCTTCCATGGACGGCGAAGGAATTGCCGCTTCCTCCGACAGTGAACGGACTCCCACCCGTCAATCCCATCGCTTCAAACCGGATCATGGGAGTCCCAGGATTCGTGACATCGAACAACCGGATCCCACCGGCGGTCGAGGCCACCACCGCCATGTTGTCGACAAGAGTTACGCCACCAATGGTCGTGAATCGTCCGTCCACGAAGTTGGTGCTGTAGAGAGGTTTCGCCCCCAGGAGACCGGGCAGATCCACAACCGAGAAGCCCGTCCGCGTGGTGCAGAAGCCGAAGCCATCCCTGACCGCAATCCTGGAACCGCCAAGCGCTGGATTGTTGGTGCTCCCCAGCAGGATCGGATTCGCGGGATCGGACAAATCGATGAAGGAAAATCCCGTGTCCCCGATGACGACGGCTTTGCTTCCCACAATTGCGACGTCCCGGACTCCGCTTGGCAATTGCAGGGAAGCCAGAGGCTCCAGTTGGATCGAGGAGGCGGTCGCCGTCGCCCGAGCTTCCGGGGAGAGCGCTCCGAACAGGACGGCAAGGAACGGAGCGTTCACCTTGGAAACGAGGACCCGGGCGGCATTTTTCCAGCCCACCTGAACTCCCGTACCTGACCAGACCGTCTTGGATTGTCCGAACCCATCGTTGCTCATAGTTTTTTTGCTCATAGTTTTTGACCCGCATGGGTATCGCCTTCAACCCAAGCCGCCGGAAGCGATCTCACGATTCCGATTCCGTTACCGGAGTGGCTCGAGAGAACGATGTGGCGCCTTGGTAACTTCACCGTACCCGCCACATCGCGTCCAAGGACCCGCCGCAAACCAATGGGCAACCTACGCCCGGTCAGGGAGCGCATGGGCGATTTTCAAGGATCGAGGACCGACAATCCGAAGGACCGCTTGGTGTTACGTGGTGGAACGGCTCAGGCCGAAGCACCAAGGGTCTCCAAAATGTCACCGAATTGCCGGTCCCCGATTGCTCGCCTCGTGTTGCGGCCCAGCGGGAATCCTTCAATCCACCCGGCGCAACCGCAGGTTCGCCGCGGCGGCGTCGACGGGGAGCGGAACGGAGACCACACCGGCTCCCGTCGCGAAGGTCGGTGGCAATGAGGTCCAATCGATCAGGTTGGTGCTGTATTGGACCTGGAACCGTGCCGTGCCGGTGCGGAACACCATCCGAGGAGGAGGCTCTCTGAACCCCGGTAAGGGTTGTTCCGCCCGAACCAGGATATCCGGGATCCTCACCTGGGCCACATCGACGGGCCCAGCCGTTCCTTGAATGCGGTCCAAGCCTCGGATCTCCAGCCGGGGCGAGAAGTCGAATTCGACCTCCCGCTCCAAGGTCGCCGCCTCGAATTCCGACGTCGCCGGAACGCTGGCCACCAGACGAACCCGCAAACGTTCTCCCTGGTTGTGGCCATCATAGATCAGTTCCCCGGGCATGGGAGGATTTGAACCGGTCCAGCGATCAGGCCAGACGCGCAGACTCGCGGAATTCCCCGAGGAACTGACCTCGGCACTCACC
>CAMASJ010000373.1 GCA_945860685.1 Akkermansia muciniphila | reverse complement strand
GGAAGCAGCAGGAGCACGGCGCCGGCGTTTCCGGCCCACCAACTCCACCAGTTGGTCAGGGTCTCCTCGGGGCGCATCACGCCGAACTCCAGTTGGAAGCTGATGCCGACGAACGCGCTGACGTTGGTGACGAGGGCGAGCGTGAGGACGAGCCGCGGGATCACGGAGCTCGCGACGGCTTGGATGGGAAGCCCGAAGTATTCCCGCAGCAGGAGTCCGCCGATCGCCGCCTCGAGCGTGTTGGCAGCGATCAAGATCGCCGTCAGGACCGGCGACGCCCCTTGCCCGGATCGAAGGAGCAGGGCGCCCAAGCCGACGCCGAGCGCGGCCCCGGGGCCGTAGAGGATGACGGACCCGAGCCCGACTGCGGACGGGAGCCAGATCGTGGGCCACTGTCCACGCTCCTTCGACAGCTCCAGCCCCATGCCCCCGAGGATCGCATACAGCAGCGCCACGACGACCGTCCGTTGAAGCCAGATCCAAGGACCGTCGCTCCCGTCGGAGCCCCCATTCGCTCCGTGCATGGGGAAGGGTTCCCCTTTCGGGAAATCCGGTACGCCAGGGTGTCCTGTTTGGAAGGGGAGGTTGATGCGGGCGAACTGCCAGCAGGACGAGTGCCTGATGGTGTTTACCGCGGCGGTTCGGGAAATTCCTTCGGGTAACCCCCGAAACGGGATGGATTGCGTGAAGCCCGACGACCGGCGATGCGCTGTGGTCGGGTAAAATCGACAAACCGATTGAGTAGGTTCTACCCGACCTTGCGTTCCCGAGGGCAACCCCGTGCGAACCTTTCATGGGTGGGGTCCTCGTTTTTCCGGGCTGGTTGGGCTGGGAACACGGGTTTGGGCGGGCTGGTTTGATCCTTGCTGGCGGGAATCCGAAAGCCTTCACACCAAAGGATGCCGACCATGTCCCCTAGAGCCCGAGTCCTGATCGCCGACGACGACGCCCCCATCCGGAGCCTGATCGAGTACCATGTACGACAGGCTGGATTCGAGACGGTGGCGGTGGCCGACGGCGGACAGGCGATCGCGGCCGCGTCGGGCGACCTGGCGCTGGCTCTGGTGGACCTGCGCATGCCGGTGGCCGACGGCATGAAGGTGCTCGCCTATTTCCGGGAGAAGCACCCGGACGTCCCGGTGGTGATGGTGTCCGCGCACGCAGAGATCCGGGAGGCCTTGGCGGCGGTGCGGGCCGGTGCGTTCGAGTATGTGCGGAAGCCGTTCGAGATCGATGAGCTGTTGGCGGTGATCACCGCCGCGGACCGCCACGCGGCCTCGCTCCGCGACAACCGCCGTCTGCGCGAGTCGCATTCCGCCGGCGTGTCCACGGTGCTTTCGCTCGCCGGGACCTCGCCGGCCGTCCAGCGATTGAGGGAATCCATCCAGCGCGTGGCCCCTTTGCGGACGAACGTTCTGATCACCGGCGAAAGCGGCGTCGGCAAGGGGCTCGTGGCGCGGCTGCTCCACGCGTCTTCTCCGTGGTCGAGGTTCCCGATGATCTCGGTCAGCTGTCCGGCGATCCCCCGCGAACTCGTCGAGTCGGAGTTGTTCGGCCATGAGAAGGGTGCGTTCCCGTCGGCCCAGGACCGGCGCATCGGCCGCATCGAGTTGGCCGAGGGCGGGATGCTCTTCCTCGACGAGGTCGGCGACCTCCCGCTGTCCATGCAGCCGCGTCTGCTCGAGGTGCTCCAGGAACGGAGGTTCCAACGGGTCGGCGGCGCCGAGTCGATCCAGTCCAACACCCGGGTCGTCGCGTCGACCCACCTCAACCTCCGGGAGAAGGTCGCTGCGCACGAGTTCCGCGAGGACCTCTACTACCGTCTCAACGTGATCCCGATCCACGTCCCGCCGCTGCGGGAGCGTTTGGAGGATCTTCAGCGGCTCTGCGAGGTGATCCTCGGCCGGATCGCCGCGGAGCGCATGATCCCGGTCTTCCAGGTGTCGGACGTCGTCCTCGCCGCGCTGCGGACCTACTCGTGGCCGGGCAACATCCGGGAGCTCGAGAACGTCCTCGAACGGGCCGCCGCCTACTGCGACGGCGGGCGTATCCAGCTTCGGGACCTGCCCCAGGAGATCCTCCGGCCGACGCCGTCGCCGGCGATGGCCGAGTCGGCCCGGGCGCGCCCGGCGGTGGGTGGCATGCCCCTTGAGGAGCTGGAGCGCCTCGCGATCCTTCAGACGCTCCAGCTGTGCCGTGGCAACAAGGCCGCCACGGCCCGCATGCTCGGGGTCACAGAGAAGACCATCTACAACAAGATGTCGCGCTACGGCATCCGACGTCCCCAGGAACCGGGCTCCGCTCCGGCGACCTCGCCGGATCCGACGGATCCGGTGGATCCCTCCGTGGTCGCCGCGTGAGCGGACCGCGATCCTCGCACTTCACGAAGTTCCGCCAGTCCGACTCCGCCGCATGGCAAACCGCCCGTCCCCTTTGGGATTCGACGAGATCCGCGATGCGGTCCGCCGCGCGCCCCCGTTGCCGTCCCTGGGCCATCTCCGGGAGACCCTCCGCATCCTGACCGAGGCCGAGGAGGTCTCGGTGTCGCGGCTCGCGGAGCGGGTCCGGTTGGATCCGGCGTTGACCGTGCGCCTGCTCCGGCACGTGCGGTCCGCGGGCTTCGGGCAGGGCGGCGCGCTCCGTCTGGAGGACGCCATCCTGATGGTGGGGGCGCGGACGCTCCGGGAACTGGCATTGCTCTCGCCGGTGGTCGCGGACATGCGGCGTCTGGCGGGACCGGAGACCCCCGGCATCGCCGGCTTCTGGCTGCACAGCGCGTCGGTTGCGGTCCTCACCCGCTTCCTGCTGGGTGCCAGCCGCGGCTCCGACGACGACCTCGACTACATCGCCGGGCTGGTCCACGACATCGGCTGGCTGGTGATCCGGAGCGTCTTCCCAGCCCACCATGCGGTTCTCGAGGTGCTGTTGACCCGTGGTTCGCCGTTGCCCGCGGAACACCTGGAGCAGTCGGTCCTCGGGGCCACCCATTCGATGGTCGGCGCCTGGTATCTTGCCGGTCAAGAGGCGGACGAGCTGTTGGTCCGGAGCGCGCTGCTGCACGGCATGCCGGAGTGCAGCGGGAGGCACGCGAAGGCTCTGGCGGCGGTCCAGATCGCCGACCAATTCGCGGCCCAACAGGGTGGCGGGTTCTTCGCGGACCCGCCGGCGAACGCCATCGGCGCCTGGCGGGAGGCGTCGGGTTGGCGGCTGCTCTTCCCCGCGGGCCGCGAGATCGAGTGCGAGATCGCAAAGGACCGATTGGAGAAGAATGCTCCGCGGCTGCTTGGGATGGCGGGCGTGATTTCATGAACCGCCGCCATGGAATGGAAATCGTCCCGGCGCGGATCCCCGGGCCGTATCGGCCGCGTTTTCCGGGCGTGACAGTGCCCCACTCATGTGGCTCATTCCGGCGCCGATGAACCGCTCTTCCTTCCTGCTCGCCTGCGTGCTTTCGCTCGGCCTCGCCTGTCGGGGCGAGGACAAGCCTGCCGCCACCACCGCCGCCCCAAGCCCGTCGCCGGCCCCGGCCGCGGACTTCGCGGATCCCTCCAAGCTCAAGGAGACCGCCCCTGAAACGTTCAAGGCGAAGTTCGAGACC
>CAMASJ010000372.1 GCA_945860685.1 Akkermansia muciniphila | reverse complement strand
CCGGCCGGTTCTTCCCGGGGATCGGAGGCATCCTCGACCTGCTTGACAGCCTGCTCTTCAACGCACCGCTGATGTACCTCTACCTGCGCCACGTTCTCACGGGCTGATCCGGCGGCGGCTCGGGCCGGGCTTCCTCGCGGACGGCGGCTCGGCTACCGTCGCGTCATGGAAACCGCCCGACAGGCAGTGCCGACGTCCCTCGCCGGCGAGGTGGTGTATCTCTTCGCCTTCGACATCGCCTACGAGCTTTCGAGGGATCTTCCCGACACGCTGCTCGGGCAACCGGTCGAGGAACATCGTCTGGAGGTCTCCCGGAGGAACCCCCGCCACCTGACCTTCCGTCGTCCGAGGATGATCCGCCTGCCGCCCGTGGGTCGGACCGGGCCTGGCGGTCCCTGCCAGATGTCGGTGGAGGTGAAGATCCTCCCGGTCGGGGTGATCAGCATCCGGGTGCGGATCCCCTTCGAGGGGCTGGGACTCCAGGATCTCGTGTCCTACCACGACCTGCACCTCGATGGCGCCCCGCTGGCGGACGAGGTCCGCAGGCTGGCCGAATCCGTGCGGCAGGCCTTGGTGCCCCACACCCTCAAGCCGGTGGAGGCGATGTCCGAGGAGGAGGCCTACACCGTGTTCTGTCTGCGGCCTCCTGCGGGCGCGGCCGGCGGACACGCCCTGCGGGCGGAGGTCTGGCTGGACAACCACCGAAGGGAGGTCGCGGCCCTGCTCAACCAGGAGCAGGACCACGTCCGGCTTTCCCGTCAGGAGACCCTCGACTCCACATCGAGGACCATCAGCTACTTCGAGGACGACCTCGCGGTGATCGACTGGGACGCCGCGCTGGTGGTCGACGACCCGGCGGAGTGGGAGGAGACGCTCTACGTGCTGGAGCTGGTCAACCTGCAGCTCGCCGAGCTCGAGGCCTACGACCGGCTGCTCGACACCAGCCTGGAGCGGAGCTACCGGGACCTCGGCGTCAGTCCGCTGAGGCCGAAGCGGGTGCTCCTGACCGAGCTTCGGGAACTGCGGATCGACATGACCCGGTTCCGCGACGAGCTGTCTAACATCACCAAGTTCATCGGCGACTGGCATCTGGCCCGGGTCTACGAGGCCGCTGCGGCCCGGTTCCACCTCGCCGAGTGGCATCGGAGCGTCGAGGACAAGCTCCACACCGTCGGCGAGCTGCACGAGCTGCTGAAGTCCGACCAGTCCAACCGCTGGATGATGATCCTCGAGGTGACGATCGTGCTGCTGTTCATCCTCGACCTGGTGATGCTCTTTCTCGCCGGGCAGAAGTGATCCGGATTCCCTGTCCGGAGTCCTCCGACCGGGGACGGGTTCCGACAGCCATCGCGAATGAAATCCAGTCAGTTTCCGATTCCGCTGCTCCTGCTCTTGGCCCCGCTCCTGGGAGCCGAGGTGGTGTTGCGGATCCCGGGACGGGTCGCCTTCGACGTCTCCGAACCTCCGTCCATCACTTCGGATGGCTGGCTTGAAGCCGCCCGTCGTGGGGAGGCTTCGAGCTGGTGGTTCGGTGGGACGATCGTCGTGCAGACGGCACCCGGACGCACGGCCGACGGTTGGCTCAACGGCCGGCTGCAACCGGGGTGGAAGGTGCGTCCGTTGCGGCCGGACTTGGCCGTGGTGGAGGTGGGCGATCCGGTGATGGCCCTGCGGACCGCGGAGCTGTGGGGACGATTTCCGGAGGTCCTCGCGGCGGTGCCGGAGTCGAGGCAGCCGGTCGCCGCGGGCGACGCCTTTGCGGCGGCGCCCGGTGACACCTTCTTCCCGGCGCGGTTCGCCAACGTTTCCGGCCAATGGTACCTCGAGAACCGGGATCCCGCGGACGGCCGGAGCCTCGGCGTCGACATCAATGTCCGCGCCGCCTGGCCCTGGAGCCGTGGCGAAGGGGTGACCGTGGCGGTGGCCGACGTGGGCATCGAGCTGGCGCATCCGGAACTGCAGCCCACGCTTTCCGGCGCTCCCCATCGCAACTTCGCCGTCCCGACGTCGCCGGCCGATCCGCTCCAGGCCGGCGCGACGGGGGCCCATGGCACCTCGATCGCGGGGCTCATCGCGGCGACACCCGACAACGGTCACGGGATGTCCGGTGCGGCGCCCGGGGCCAAGGTGGCCTCGTGGGTGGTGTTCGACGCCCGCGGGCGGTTGGTTTCCGACGCCGTCCTGTCGACGGTGTATCGCCATGCCGACGGTGTGGTCGGAGTACAAAACCACAGTTGGGGCACAGGCGGCGACGTCCCTGCGGGTCCGGGGGTTCTGGAGGCGGCCGCTCTCGACTCGTCGCTGGACGAGGGTCGTGGCGGACTCGGCGCGGTCCATGTGCGGATCGCAGGCAACCGACGGACCCTCGGTGGCAACGCCAACGACGACGCCTGGGGCAACGACCCAAGAGCCATCCAGGTCGCCGCGGTCCGCCGTGACGGACGGGTCGCCTCGTACAGCAATCCCGGGGCATCGATCCTCGTTTCCGCGCCCAGTGGCGACGACGACACCGGTGGTTTGTTCACCACCGACCTCACCGGATTCGCCGGTGCCAACCTGCTCGGCTTCCTGCCGCCGTTCGAGAACCTCGGGGACTTCCGCTTCAATTCGCTCGGCATGACCGGCACTTCGGCGGCGGCTCCGCTGGTGTCGTCGACCGTGGCCCTCATGCTCTCCGCCCGGCCCGGGCTTTCGTCCCGGGACGTCCGGACGATCCTGGCGTTGACCGCGGTCCAATGGGATCCGGCGGATCCGGGGCTGTTCACCAACGCGGCTGGACTCCGTTTCAGCCACAACAGCGGGTTCGGCGTCGTCGACGCCGGTGAGGCGGTGCGTTTGGCCTTGGCCTGGAGAAGCCTCGGACCGGCGACGCGTGTCGAGGTGGCGTCGACCGCGGTCCAGGCCATCGAGGACGACACGCTCCGGGTTGAGGTTCAGGCGGAGGGCCTGCCCGCGGAGTTGGAAAGGATCCGCAGTCTGCCGGGAAGCGGGGCGCATCCGGATCAACCGACAGGCTGGGTAAGCCTGGTGGACTTGGGGCGCGCGGAAACCCCGGCGACGACCAACCTCGCCGGTGCCGGCGCGCTGATCGAACGCGGCGGCACCAACTACGCGACAAAGCTCGGACATGCCGCGGCGGCCGGGGCCGCCTACGCCGTCGTCCGCAACCACGCCTCAGGCCCGACCAACGACTGTCCTGTCGGCGACGCCTTGTGCCCGATCGGCGGCGTCGAGTTCGTGCCGATCCCGGCCGTGTTCGTCGCGGCGTCCGACGGCGCGGCCCTCGCCGCGTGGATCGCCACCCACCCGGAGACGCGCGTCCGCCTGGCCACGCGTCCAACGGTGGTCCGGTTCGACGTCGCGGCTTCGCTCCGTTGCGAGACCGTCCGTCTTCGCCTGCGGACCGACCATCCGCTTCGCGGGGACCTCCGCATCACGCTTGTGTCTCCCGCCGGGACCCGAAGCGTCCTCCAGACGTACAACGCCGACGAGTCCCCGGGGCCCGGGGACTGGACCTATACCACGCGGGCGCCCTTCCTGGAATGCACGGCGGGGATCTGGACCCTCGAGGTCACCGACGAAGGGCAGGGTGCGGTCGGATCCATCCTTGG
>CAMASJ010000371.1 GCA_945860685.1 Akkermansia muciniphila | reverse complement strand
CATGCCGAGCAGGCCGCGGAGCTCGGTGAAGGAGAGCTCCGGGGAGGCGGAGAGGGCGGAGACAATGGCAAGGCGTCCCCGTTCGTGGATGACCCGGTCGAGTTGGAGGAACGGCTCCGGGTTCACGGACTCGGCTTCTTTTCGGTGATGTGGAGGTAGGCCCCGTAGGCGAGGTGGCCCAGGCCGAAGGTGAACGTCATCAGCAGGTGGGCCGCCCGGATCGACGGTTCAAGGAACTGCGGATTGGTGGCGGTGAGGGCGCTGAGAAGCCCGGCGACCACAAAGGCCCAGCCGAAGAGGCGGATCCCCCGGACCATGAAGAAGCCCGCCGAATGGAGGGCGCAGCCATAAAGCACGAGCCACAGCGGAGGGAGCGACACGGCGATCATGGACCCCTCTGAGTGGATGTTGACCAGAGGGCCAACGACCGCGGCGCCGGCGAACACCGGCGGGAGCAGCGCCGACGTGATCCTACGGGTCGGAGGCGACCAGAACGGCTCCTGCGAGGCGAAGGCCTGTCGCCGGACGAGGGCGAACGCGGTCGCCACGCACAGGATGGCGACGGAGAGCCAGTAGAAGGCGAACGCGCGGGCATTCTCAGGTACCCAGAAGATCGCCGCGACGCCGCCGGCGGTCCCCAGTACCCCCACGGAGGTCATCACCGGCGCCAAGGCCCGGCGGTAGACCGCCGCCCGTTCCATGAGGGTCCGGATCGTGTTCAACTGCGCTTGTGCCGCGTTCTCGTCCACGGGGGATGACAGTCCGTGTCCCGGACACGCCGTCAATCACCGACTGGAAAGCCCCTAGTGGCACTGGGTTTCCGCGGGATTCGGACCTTGACGGGTTGGGGAGGCGATCCCTACCGTCCGCGACCGTAAGGATTTTTCCCGCCGGCAACTGGCCGGTACGCGAGAGTCGGTGAACAACCGGCTTTTTTGTTACCCCGGTTTTCGGAGGCGAGTGACGACTATGAATGCGGAAATCTTGGCTGTCGTGGAGTATTGGGAGCGGGAGAAGGGCATCGCAAAGGATGTCCTGCTCGGTGCCATCCAGGAGGCGTTGATGCAGGCCGCGAAGAAGGCGGTCGGCCCGGCGCGCGAACTCCGCGTGTCGATCGACGCCAAATCCGGCGACATCAAGGCCTGGGCCAAGCTCATGGTCGCCGACCGCGTCATCTCGAAGCACGACCAGATCAGCGTCTTCGACGCACGCCGCGCCGGCTTCCCGGAGGCCAAGATGGGCGACGAGATCGAGGTTGAGGTCACGCCGACCGGCTTCGGACGCATCGCCGCCCAATATGCCAAGCAGGCGTTGGCCGCCCAGCTTCGCAAGGCGGAGAAGGCGATGGTCTACGAGGAGTTCAAGGATCGCGTTGGCGACATCGTCAACGGCACTGTCCGGCGGTTCGAACGCTCCGACGTGATCATGGACCTCGGCAAGTTCGAGGCGATCATGCCCAACCGGGAGCGTGTCCCGACCGAGGAATACCAGATCGGTGAGCGGATCCGTTGCTTCGTCAAGGCGGTCGAACAGACCCCGCGCGGTCCCGAGATCATCCTTTCCCGCGCCGATCCCAACTTCGTCATCAAGCTGTTCAAGGTCGAGGTCTCCGAAATCGGGGACGGTACGATCGAGATCAAGGGCATCGCCCGCGAGCCCGGTTTCAGGACCAAGCTGGCGGTCTATTCCCGCGATTCGAAGGTGGACCCCGTCGGCGCGTGCGTCGGTCTTCGCGGCCAACGCGTGAAGAACATCGTCCGCGAGCTGAACAACGAGAAGGTGGACATCATCCCGTGGTCGCCGGACATCCGGCGCTACGTGGAGAACGCGCTCGCCCCGGCCAAGCTGAAGACCTTCGAGGTCGACGAGGCCCGTAAGCGGGTCCTCGTCCACACTTCCACCGACCAGTTGTCCTTGGCCATCGGCAAGCGGGGCCAGAACGCGAGGCTGACCTCGCGCCTGACCGGCTGGAACATCGACATTGAGGCCGAGCAGTCCGTGCTGCCCGGTTTCGACCAGAAGGTGGCCGTGGCGGTGCGCGACTTCGCGTCGGTCCCGGGAATCACCGAGGCGCAGGCCTTGATCCTGGTGACAACGGGATTCCACAGCCTTGAGGACGTGATCCAGCAGGCCTCGGCCGAGGATCTGCAGGGAATGGATGGGATCGGCGAAGCCGCCGGTACCATTCTGGAGGCGATCCGCGGCGAGCTGGCGCGGAGGGCGGCCACCGGCGAGGTGCCGGCGGGGGCCTGATCGGGAACGGACCGCGGATGTTCCGCGGTCCAATGCGGTGCCGGCGACGCCCTGCGCGCCGGAAGTCGGGTTTGAATCATCCATCAGTATGCCGGTTCGCATTTACGAGATCGCCAAGAAGCTGAACCTCGAGAGCAAGTTCGTGCTCACGAAGGCCAAGGAGCTCGGCATCGCCGCCGCGAAGGTCCCGTCGAGCACGCTCGACAAGATCACCGCCGAATTCCTCGAGGAGCAGCTGGCGCCGCTGGCGAAGCCCGCCGAAGCGCCAAAGCCGGCCGTGGAGCCGACGCCGGTCCTGATCATCAGCACCCCCGAGCCGCCTCCTCCTGCGCCCGCCCCCGCTCCGGTGTCCGTGGCCCCGGTCCGCGAGGAGCCAACCGAACCCGCGCAGACCGTCGCCGCACCGGTTCCGGCTCCGACTCCAAAGCCGAACACTCCGATCCATGCGGAGCCTCCGGCGCCTCCCGCCGTTCCGTCCGCCTCGGAACGCGAACCTTCAGCCGCACCTTCCCACGTCGAAATCGTTGAGACCCAGGCTCGGGTTGAGGTGTCGGCTCCGGTCCCGGCCGAGCCCGTGGCCGCCGCCGTGGCTTCGGTCCGACCGCCGGCGCCTGAGCCCGCGGCGAAGCCGCCTGCCGAGGAACCCGCTTCGCAGTCCGCAGCCGTTGTTCCGCCCGCTCCGCCCGCTCCGCTGGCACCCGTGGCCGTGGCGCCCAGTGCGCCCAGTGCGCCCAGTGCGTCGGTGCCCCCTGTCGCTGCGGCCCCGGCCGCGCCGGCAGCCCCTGCGGCCCCGCCGACTCCGCCTCCGACACAGACCGGCCAGCTGGTCGGTCGGATCGATCTCACCCAGTTCGGCTATGGTGGCCGGACCACCCGTGGCGTCTCGGGGAATCTTCCCAGCTCGCGGACTCCGCCTCCGGCCAGTCCGCCTCCGCCGCGCAACTCCCCGCCTTCACCGGTCCGCCCCCTCGACGCGCGGGATCCCCGCAACCGCCCGGGTCAGATTCCCGGATACCAGCGTCCCCCGTACCGTCCCGGTGGCCAACGTCCCGGACAGTTCCAGGGCATCCGTCAGGCCGCCGGCCAGCCGCCTTCCACGCGGCCGTCGCAACCCGCGCGTCCCCAGGTCGCCGCGGATGCGCCGACGATCATCATGCGCCCGCCGATCCTCGTCCGCGAACTTGCGGAGAAGATGGGCAAGAAGCCCTTCCAGATCATCGGCGACCTGATGCAGATGGGGGTTTTCGCCACGGTCACCCAGACCATCGAGACCGAGGCGGCGATCAAGATCTGCGCGAAGCACGGCATCCGGTTCGAGACCGAGAAGCGCGACAAGGCGGCCCACGTCGTCAACGTCCCCAAGGAG
>CAMASJ010000370.1 GCA_945860685.1 Akkermansia muciniphila | reverse complement strand
GACGCCTCAACGCCTCCGTACCCACGACGCCGCGTCCGACCCGGCCCGCTTCGACGGCTTCCGCCAGACGTGAAGACCAGGCGGGGCGGCTCGCCATGACGCCCAAGGCGGAGTCCTTCAGCTCGGCCGGAAGATCCCCCAGCATCGCGATCAGTCCGTCGGCGACCTCCGCTCCGTCCTGCGCCGGCAGCGCCCCGAGGGCCGCGCGACGGACCTCTGTCGAGGCGTCGCTCCGCACGAGCGCCAGCAGCGCCGGGGACACGCCTTCCCGCCGGGCTTCCCCGAGCGCCGCGAGCACCTGGACCCGGCGCGCCAACGGGGCCTTCGGGTCGGACACCAGCGTGACCGCGCGTTCCACCGCACCTGGGCTCCCCCGCCGCAGTTCGAAGACCGGCGTGGCTCCACCGGCACGGGAAACGGCCTCCAGCAGTCCGTCCGGGACACCGGCCAGGGTTCGTCCCTGGAAAGCCTCCCCGAAACCCTGGGCCAGGAGTTTCCGGCAGTCGTCGTCGGGCGCCTTTCCGAAAAGCTGCTCCGCAACACGGAGATCCTCCCCACGGCCGGTGTCGGAAAACCGCCGCATCAACCGGCCGAGCAGATGTCGGCGGACGAGCGTCGACCTCCAGAACGCGGCGTCGGAAGCCAGTTCCAGCACCGCCGCCGGCGCATCGCCACAACGCGTCTCCAGGGCCCACCAGACCAGCAGCGGCTGGCGGGCGTCTCTGGCGTCGGGCTCGGACCCAAGCAGCGCCTTCAGCAACTCGAGGCTCCGCCCCGGAGGCATCCGCCGTGCGGAGCTGGCCAACTGCGCCCGGACGCACGGATCCGATTCCGTGACGGCCAGTTCCAGGATCCGCCGGAAGAAATCGGCTTCGAGATCAACTCCCCGGTCCACCATCAGGCGGACCGCCCAGAGCCGCACCGCCGGGAATGGACTCCGAAGGAACTCCCCGGCCGCCGCCGCATCCAGCCGCCCCGAAAGGTTCAGGGCCCAAAACCCGTTCAGGGCCGCCACAAGACCGGCCTTGCGGTCCACGGCTTCCGAGGGGGAAACGGTCATCGGGAGTCGCGATTCGGCCACCTCGCGCAGCGCCTGCCGGCTCAGCCAACGGTTGGTGCCCTGCAGCGCCGCCCGCCAGAAAGCCGGATCGTCCGCGTCAGGAATCCGGGGCGAGGTCTTTGCCGTGCCCGAGGCCCGCAGCCGGTAGACGCGTCCGTTGGCGGCGTCGATCCTGCCTTCGTGATTCCGGTAGTGGTTGACGTTCGCGTCATACCAGTCGGCCACGTACAACGCCCCATCCGGCCCCGGCTCGATGTCCACCGGCCGGAACCACGGATCGCCGCTGGTCACCGCGTATCCGATGTCCCGCGTCTTGAAGGTCGACCCGACGGACTCCATCGCGCTCATCACCACGCGTCCTTGGAGCGGTTCCACGCCGAACAACCTTCCGGAGAACGCCGCCCCGAGCGAGGCGCCGTCGGCGATCACGAAGGTGTGGGTGAAGCGGTCCACCTCCGGATGGGCCATCGGCGGGAAGTAGCCGAAGGCATGCGGATTCGAGAGCGGGCCGTGCTTGTCGAAGCCCTTCTGCAGGTAGGCGCCCTGCTGGTAGTGGAAGCCCCGTGTGTTCCCGCCGTTGTGTCCGCTGAAGACGCGTCCCTCGCCGTCGATCTCCAGGCCGAAGGCGTTCCCGCCACCTTCGCTGAACACCTCGTAGACCCGTCGCCCCGGATGGAACCTCCAGATGGCCTGCCCCTGGGAGTAGGCGGCCTCACCCGGCAGCGCCCGACCGTCCGGGCCGTGGACCCGGATGTGGGCGGTGACGGTGGATCCCTGGCAGCCGTAGAGCCAGCCGTCCGGACCCCATCGCAGGGAGTTCGCGACACTGTGGGTATCCTCAAGGCCGAAGCCCGACAACAGCACGGTCGGCGGACCGTCCGGCGCGTCGTCGCCATCACGGTCGGCATAGTGCAGCAGGTAGGGCGGGTTCAGCACGAACACGCCTCCGGCTCCGAACGCGACGCTGGTGGCGATGTTCAGGCCGTCCACGAAGACCTTGTGGCGGTCGGGAAGTCCGTCGCCATCGGTGTCCTCATGGATGGAGATGCGGTCGGCGCCGCGGGGTCCCTTCGGCGGCGGTTCCGGGACCTTGTCGTATACGGCCCGCCAGAACTGGTCGTGGCTCACCATGCGGAGCCCGGCGGGATTCGGATACTGCCGGTACTCGACCACCCAGAGCCGGCCGCGCCGGTCGAAGGACAGCGAGACCGGTTGGGCGACCTGCGGCTCGGCGAGGACCGGTTCGAACACCAGTCCTTCCGCGACCTGGAAGGACCGCGCCGATTCCGAAGGGGACCTGGGGCCGGGGTCCATGACGGGCGTCGCCGCGGAAAGGCCGAACACCAGCAATCCGGAAGCGGTCGCGCATCGGAACGGGGACATGCCCACAGCCTCCCATCGCGACACAACGCGACGCAAGGATGCGGGTATCGAACGCGCTCCGGCTGACCGATTCCGCCAACGATGTGGAAGGGATCGGCACGCCAAGACTCCAAGCCACGGGGGAGCGGGGACTGAAATCCTCCGGGATTCCTCCGCGAACTCCGCGGCTCCGCGTGTGAGTTCTGGCGCACGTCCGTTTCACCGGCTGCCAGAGGAACCTCTTGGATGGAGGGAGGGATAAATCGCGTGGAGCCAAGGTTCACAACCAAGGGTGCCAAGGGTGCGAAGACGGACCTCACTCAAATTGCCGAGGCGCCGGTCCCTTCCGAACCGATCCGTCTCAGCCCTCGTCGGAGGTCTCCGACGCACCCGACGGGGACGTCTTGGATCCGCCGAATCCGAGGAGCCTCCGCTCCTTGATCAGCGCGCCGACCCGCTCCGGGACCATCTGCTCCCAGCCCGGATCGTTGGCCTGCAGCATCCGAAGCACGTTCCGGCTCAGGATGCTCATGTTCGCCTCGTTCACGTCCCTCAGCCCCTGGATATAGAAGTTCTCCATCAGGTAGAGGTACAGGTGCCTGAGGTGCGGGGCGACGCGCAGGTTGCCGGCCGTGATGACCGCGGAGCTTTCCGGCTCCTTGAAGGGATAGACGTACAGCTTCAGGTCGTTTTTGAACATGCGGCCGAAGCTCTCGAGGATGCCGCCCGAAAGCTCGCTGTAGTACTTCTCCTCGAACAGCTCGCGCAGCGTCGGGATGCCCATCACGAATCCGATCGGGCACTTGGTGAACCGGTGCAGGTACGCCGCCAGACGGTGGAACTCGCCGTAGTTGGAGATCAGCACCGGGTTGCCCAGCGTCGCCAGCATGTCCACGCGGTCCAGGAAGTCCTGGTGGTCGATCTTCCCCTCCGCGCTCAGGTTCTTGAGGGTCATCTCCATCAACACCACCAGGTTCTTGGAGTCGACGTTCGGCTCCTGGACGAACTGGGCCTGGGCGTAGCGCAGCATGTCCACGGTGACCTTGGTGATCGGACGGAACGAACCGCGCTCCACCAGGATCGACTTCTTGTACAGCGAGTCGGCCGGTTGGACGATGCGTCCGTCGGGGAGGAACATCGCCGCGTTGGTCAGGCCCTTCTCCACCAGCTGCAGGGCGACCAGGCGGTTGTCCACCTGG
>CAMASJ010000369.1 GCA_945860685.1 Akkermansia muciniphila | reverse complement strand
ACAGCCAATCCACGGAGGCCGCACGCGGAGCCGCGGAGTTCGCGGAGGGAGCTTCTGGGGTACGGAGTCCCGGCTTCAGCCGGTCCGTGGCTCCGATGTTTTCCTCGGAGGTTGCTTCGTCCGATTCGGACTACCCAAAAGACGAGGACACCGGAGCCGGCTGAAGCCGGGACTCCATACCCCGGATCCGTCGCCCCGTTTGCGTCTTGGCGTATTTGCGTGAGGTCGGTCCGGCTCCCGGCGTCGGTTCAACCCTTCGTGTAGACCTCGGCGCCCTTCTCGACGAACTCCTTCGACTTCTCGGCCATGCCCTTGGCCAGGGCCTCCTCCTCCGCGATCCCCTGTTCGGCCGCGTACTTGCGGACGTCCTCGGTGATCTTCATGGAGCAGAAGTGCGGGCCGCACATGCTGCAGAAGTGGGCGGCCTTGGCGCCTTCCTGCGGGAGGGTCTCGTCGTGGAACTCGCGGGCGGTGATCGGGTCGAGGCCGAGGTTGAACTGGTCTTCCCACCGGAACTCGAAGCGAGCCTTGCTGAGGGCGTTGTCCCGCAGCTGCGCGGCCGGATGGCCCTTCGCGAGGTCCGCGGCGTGCGCGGCGATCTTGTAGGTGATCACCCCGTCCTTGACGTCCTTCTTGTTCGGCAGGCCCAGGTGCTCCTTGGGCGTCACGTAGCAGAGCATCGCGCAGCCGTACCAGCCGATCATCGCGGCGCCGATGCCGCTGGTGAAGTGGTCGTAGCCCGGCGCGATGTCCGTGGTGAGCGGCCCGAGCGTGTAGAACGGCGCCTCATGGCACCACTCGAGCTGCTTGGCCATGTTCTCCTCGATCATATGCATCGGCACATGGCCCGGGCCTTCGTTCATCACCTGGACGCCGCGCTTCCAGGCGCGCTCGGTGAGTTCCCCCTGGACCTTCAGCTCGCCGAACTGGGCCTGGTCGTTGGCGTCCGCCACCGAGCCCGGACGCAGGCCGTCGCCGATCGAGAACGACACGTCGTACGCGGCCATGATCTCGCAGATCTCGTCCCAATGGGTGTAGAGGAAGTTCTCCTTGTGATGGGCCAGGCACCACTTGGCCATGATCGAGCCGCCGCGGGAGACGATGCCGGTCATGCGCCGCGCGGTGAGCGGGATGAAGCGCAGCAGCACCCCGGCGTGGATGGTGAAGTAGTCGACGCCCTGCTCGGCCTGCTCGACGAGGGTGTCGCGGTAGATCTCCCAGGTGAGGTCCTCCGCGCGGCCGCCGACCTTCTCCAGCGCCTGGTAGATCGGCACCGTGCCGATCGGGACCGGCGAGTTGCGCAGGATCCACTCGCGGGTGGCGTGGATGTTCTTGCCCGTGGAGAGGTCCATCACGGTGTCCGCGCCCCACTTCGTGGACCAACGCATCTTCTCGACCTCCTCCTCGATGCTCGAGGCGACGGCGCTGTTGCCGATGTTCGCGTTGATCTTCACCAGGAAGTTCCGACCGATGATCATCGGCTCGAGTTCCGGGTGGTTGATGTTGGCCGGGATGATCGCGCGGCCCGCCGCGACCTCCGCGCGGACGAACTCCGGCGTGATCTGCGACGGGATCCGCTGCGGGAAGCGGCGGAACACCGAAGGCGTGTAGGGGCTATCCGGCGACTGGCTCGAGCCGGCGTGCTGCTTGTCCAGGTCGTTGCGGACGATGTCCCCGGACAGCTCGGCGATGCGGGCACGGCCGAGGTTCTCGCGGATGGCGATGTACTCCATCTCCGGCGTGACGATCCCCTGGCGTGCGTACCAGAGCTGGGTGACGGGATGTCCCTTGGAGGCGCGGAGCGGGCGTCGGCGCTGACCACGGAGGCCGGGAAACTCGACGAGCCGGTTGCGTTCGGCCTGGCTGGCGTACTCCGCATGCTGGCGGGAGAGGTAGCCGTTGTCCTGCGGCTTCACCTCGCGGCCGTCGTACTCCTCGACGTCGCCGCGGCGGCGGACCCAATCGGCGCGCAGCGGCGGAAGGCCCTGCTCGGAGACGCCGGTGAACTCCGGGTCGCCCCACGGTCCGGAATTGTCGTACACGCGCACCGGCGCGTTGTCCTCGAGCGTGCCGTCGACGCGCCGTGTGGGCGACTGGGCGATCTCACGCATCGGAACGCGGATGTCGGGGTGCAGGCTGCCGGCGACGTACACGCGGCTGGAACGCGGAAGCTGGTCGCGGCTGTGGGGCTCGAACGAGGTCTGGGAATCGGCGGTCATGGTCTTGGATGGCGATGCGTCCGTTGCCCGGAAGGAGCCCGGCCTCGGACGCGGAACCGAACGCGATCCAGGACGATGGGGGAGGGGAGGGTGTCTATCCCTTCGCCGGCATGACCCGGATCAGGTTCAAAGGGTCAGGCGCTGCGGCACCACTCTCAGCCGTGACGGAACGGCTCCCCGAACGCGCGCGACTATGGCGGGTGACACCACGGGTGCAAACGGGTTTTTGGAAAGGTGGGGAGTCGCCCATCGCCCGTTGTCCATTGTCCGTTGTGCCGCCTCCCTTCGCCCTTTCGCCCTTTCAACCTTTCAACCTTTCAACCTTTCAACCTTTCAACCTTTCAACCTTTCAACCTTTCAACCTTTCAACCTTTCAACCTTTCAACCTTTCCCCCGGTCCACCCCTCCGTCCGTTCCACCAACTTTCGGTGTGCCGTCGGGCGGACCTTTCCCCATAGTACGGCCTCCCGTCCTATGTCGTCCCGCACCAAAATCGAATCCTCCGCCGCGGAGATCCGGCCGTTCCGCAAGCTGATGGCGGCCAACCGTTCCGAGATCGCCGTCCGCATCTTCCGCGCGGCCAACGAGCTGAACCTGAAGACCGTGGCGGTCTACGCGCAGGAGGACCGCTTCTGCATCCACCGCTTCAAGGCCGACGAGTCGTACCTGGTCGGCCAGGGCAAGGGGCCGGTGGCGGCGTACCTCGACATCGACAGCATCGTGGCCACCGCGAAGGCCAAGGGCGTGGACGCCATCCATCCCGGCTACGGATTCCTGAGCGAGAACCCGGAATTCGCCCGCGCCTGCGCCCGCGCCGGAGTCACCTTCGTCGGTCCGAGCCCCGAGCTGCTCGACATGATGGGCGACAAGACCGCCGCCCGCGCCGTGGCGCAACGGATCGGCGTCCCCACGTTGCCCGGCACCGACGAGCCGATCTCCGACCGCGACCTGGCCCTGAAGGCGGCCCGGGGCATCGGCTTCCCGCTCATCATCAAGGCGGCCTTCGGCGGCGGCGGCCGCGGCATGCGCGTCGTCCGCAAGGAGTCCGAGCTGGCCGGCCTGCTCGACGAGGCCCAGGGCGAGGCCGGACGCGCCTTCGGCAACGCGGCCGTCTTCCTGGAGAAGTACATCCCCCGCGCCAAGCACATCGAGGTGCAGGTGCTCGGCGACCGCCACGGCAACGTCATCCACCTCTTCGAGCGCGACTGCTCCGTCCAGCGACGTCACCAGAAGGTGGTCGAGGTCGCCCCGTCGTTCGGCCTTCCGGAACACGTCGTCCAGGAGCTCTGCGACTCCGCCGCACGGCTCGCACGCGAGATCCGCTACGACAACGCCGGCACCGTCGAGTTCCTCTACGACCTCGACCGCCACGAGTGGTTCTTCATCGAGATGAACCCGCGCATC
>CAMASJ010000368.1 GCA_945860685.1 Akkermansia muciniphila | reverse complement strand
AATTCGTCCCGATCGACAGCGTCTTCGCCTTCGACCTCGACCTATCGGACCCGCTCGTCCACGCATACCTCGCCCGCTCCCTGTCCGAGGGACGACTCCGTCTCATGGTGAGTTCGCTTTCCCCCGCTCAGCAGATCACCCCCGGCGGCACCGGGCTCGGCGGACTGGGCTCCTACCCTCAATGGTCCACGCGGGAGAACCTGATCTTTCCAGAGGAACTTCCCCAAGGTCCCTCGATCGAACTCGAAGGCAGCTACATCGGAACGGCCGACACGGACGCCGACGGCCTGCCTGACGACTGGGAGCGTCTCCATTTCGGGAACCTCCAAGCGACTGCGGCCGGGGATCCGGACCTGGACAGCGCCTCGAACGCCGTCGAATTCCAGGCGGGCACCGCCCCCCGTTCCGCGGACTCCGCCCTGCGGATCGGCGTCTCGGGCGGCGGCAATCCGCCGGTGCTGGAGTTCGCGGTCATGCCGGGGCGGGCCTACCGCATCGAGCGCAGCCCGGATCTCGCCACCTGGACCGGGGCCGCGGGCCGGTTGACCTACCCGGCCAAGGGTCGGGCCGCCTGGATCGGCGAGACCCCGGAAGTCACCGGCTTCTATCGGGTCGTGGTCTCCGAAGCGCCCTGAACCGCGGAGCAAAACGGCTTCACGCGGAGCAACGGACCTCACGCAAACCCGCAAAGCCGCGGGAGGAACTCGTTGGGGATGCCAATTCCCGCTGAGGCGCGGAGACGCTGAGGGGTTCACAGCCAAGGTTGCCAAGAGTGCGACGACTCTCAGGGGTATGGAGTCCCGGCTTCAGCCGGCCCGAGCCTCCTCTGCAAAACGACCCTGAACTTCAACCAACCGCCGAGGCCCACGCGACTTTGACCAACTGAAGCCGGGACTCCGTTCCCCAGGGAACCCTCCGCGAACTCCGCGGCTCCGCGTGCTTCCCACCTGCACCCCGGCACGGCAGCCGAGTCCAAAGGCGGGAAGCCGCACCGGACTCGCCCGCTTGACCCGACGTCGGCGCCGCCCATGCTCGCGGGCCATGTTCGATCTGGGCTCACTCAATACCCAGCAGCGCGAGGCGGTCGTGACCCACGACGGGCCGGTCCTGATCCTCGCCGGCGCCGGGACCGGGAAGACCCGCACCCTCACCTGCCGGATCGCCCACATGATCGGACGGGGAATCGCCCCGGGCCACATCCTGGCGGTGACCTTCACCAACAAGGCCGCCCGCGAGATGTTGGCCCGCGTCAACAGCATGGTGCCGCGCGCCCCGCGGACGCGGAAGGATCCCGGCGCACCGGAGGATCCCTTCACCGAGCGGCCGACGCTCTGCACGTTCCACTCCCTCTGCGTCCGGATCCTGCGCCAGCACATCGAGAAGCTGGGCTACAAGCGGAACTTCGTGATCTACGACGAGGCCGACCAGCTCTCGGCGATGCGCAAGATCCTGAGCCAGATCTCGGCCAAGGGGGAGAAGACCGACGCCGGGGCGGTGTTGGCCATGCTGAGCAAGTTCAAGAACGGCGGCGCCGACGCCGCATTCGGCGATCCCTCCGTGCGGGCCTTGGCCGAACACGTCGCCAAGCGCTACGAGAGCGCCCTCCACGCGTGCAACGCCGTCGATTTCGACGACCTCATCCTGCTCACCCTGCGCCTGTTCCGGGACCATCCCGACGCCCTGGAGGCGTGCCGGCGCAAGTACCGGTACGTCATGGTCGACGAGTACCAGGACACCAACGGCAGCCAGTTCGAGCTGGTCCACTTCCTCGCCGGCAAGTCGCGGAACCTCTGCGTGGTGGGCGACGACGACCAGTCGATCTACGGGTGGCGCGGCGCCCAGATCGCCAACATCCTGGACCTCGAGAAGCACTATCCCGAGGTGAAGGTCATCAAGCTGGAGCAGAACTACCGGTCGACCAACACCATCCTCAAGGCCGCCAACGAGGTCATCCGCCGCAACACCCGGCGCCGCGGCAAGACGTTGTGGTCCTCGAGGGGCGACGGCTCCAAGATCGCGTTGTACGCCTTCGACACCGACGAGGAGGAGGCCCGGACCGTGGCGGAGAACATCGAGTACGACCGCCTCGCCCGGAACATCCCTTGGGGACGCCAGGCGATCCTCTACCGGACCAACCTCCAGGCGCGGCCGGTCGAGACCGCCCTGCGCAAGGCGCGCATCCGCTACCACCTCATCGGCGGCCAGAGTTTCTTCGACCGCACCGAGATCAAGGACGTCCTCTCGTACCTGAAGACGTTCGTGAACCCGGACGACGACATCAGCCTGCTGCGCATCGCGAACAAGCCGGCGCGGGGGTTGAGCGACGTCACCATGGAGCGCCTGCTCGCCTTCAGCTCCGAGCGCAAGGCCAGCGTGTTCACCATCATGCGGCACACCGACGTCCTCGCGTCGTTCCAGCCGCGCACGCGCGACGCCGTGGCGGGGTTCCGTCACTGGATCGAGACCCAGAGGGCGGCCATCTCGGGCAACTCCCCGGTTTCCCTGACCGGTTGGGCCGAGGGCTGGCTGCAGGAAACCGGCTACCTCGACGAACTCCGCCGGGGGGACAAGGACTCCGAGGTGGCCGAGGCGCGCGTGCGCAACGTGCTGGAACTGCTCGACGACCTCGACGGCGAGGAGTCGGCCAAGGCCCGGCGCGCGCGGCGCGAGGCGATCTCCGGGACGTCGCCGGCAAAGAAGGCCAAGCCGCGTTTCGAGATCAACGAGGACGATCCGGAAGGCCTGCTCGACGAGATGGCGGCGCCGAAGCCCCCGGCACCCGGTTCCCAGGCCATGCTCCCCGGGATCCCGCCTTCCTATCCGGGCCGGCCGATGGACCGCCTGGACGAGTTCCTCGCCGACCTCACCCTCGACCGCGAGCGCGAGGAGGACCGCGAGGAGAAGGGCGACCAGGTGCTGTTGATCACCATGCACGCGGCCAAGGGCCTGGAGTTCCCGCACGTGCACATCGTCGGCGTCGAAGACGGCCTGCTGCCCCATTCGCGGAGCAAGATCGAAGGCACCCTCGACGAGGAACGCCGGCTGTTCTACGTCGGCATCACGCGGGCCCAGGAGACGCTGCGCATCAGCCATTGCCGCGGACGTCGCCGGTACACGCAGGTGATGCCCTGCCATCCGTCGCCCTTCCTGCAGGAACTGCCGGCGGACTGCATCGAGGACATGGAGGCGGCCGCGGCCCGGGTGGTGGAGAAGGAGGCCGGCGGCGACTGGTTCAAGGCCATGCGCGAAGCCTTGGAATGACCGGGATCAGCCGGCGATCAAGTCTGGTTTATGGAAGCCACTCCGTTGGGCCACAGAGGCTCGAAGGACACGGAGAGGTGAGTCTTTGTTGTCCGTCGTCCGCAGTTGCGGGCGGTTCGGTTTAGGACCCAACGGCGCCTCGAAGGCGGTTGAATCCTGGGTCCACAACGAAGGGTGCCGCGGGTGCGACGGCCCTCAGGGGTATGGAGTCCCGGCTTCAGCCGGCCCGACCTTCCTCCGCAAATCGAAGCGGAACCTCAACCACCCGCCTGGTCCAAAGCCGGCCGTCCAACTGGACCATAGAAGGTCCATGCTGAAGGAGCATCGGAGCCTCCGTGAAGATCCGTGAAATCCGCGTTCAACTCCCCG
>CAMASJ010000367.1 GCA_945860685.1 Akkermansia muciniphila | reverse complement strand
GGAAGCGACGGGAACCGGATACCGGAACGGGCCGTCATGGACGACGGCGAGTTCCGACCACTCCCGCAGGTTCGAGGAAACCTCCAGCTGATGGCGCTGCCCCGAGGCGCCTTCCGAGCGGACCCGGGGGACGCTCCTCGGGCTGGCGGGATCCATCTCCAGCCGGAGGGGTTGGCCCAGGGCCAGCGAACCGGCCAGGGATCCGAGGATCACGAGGAGGCGGATGTAAGCGCTCATTGGCTCCGAAACCGGCCGCCCGGTCCCGGATCCGGACACGGCACGTCGCCACGGCCGATCCTTCCACTCCTGGCCGCGGGAAGCGTCCTCGGTTCGCTTCCAATCAGGGGTTCGCCGCCACGGCAGCGGAGTTCGCCGAAGCCTCGATGAACACGTCCATCTGCTGTCCCGCAAAGAGCCGCAGGTCGCCGCGTTCGACGCGGTACACCGCCTGGAGAACCCGCGTGTCGACCCGTTCCGTGCTGTCGCCCGTGAGCGACCGCTTGGGCACGACGAACGGTTCGAACCGGACGAAGGAAAGCGGCGAGGAAAGGGCCGCGTTCCCGCGCACATGCCCCGTGGCCTTGGCTCCGGGCTGCACCCGCCAGGCCTCGTGTTCGTCGATGTCCACGCGGACGTGCAACGGGGTGAGGTTGCCGAGGAGGACCAGCGGTGTCGCGGCCACGCCGGCTGCGGCGAACTCGCCGGGGCGGACCTTCAGCTGCAGCACCGTCGCCGCGACCGGGGCGGTCACCGTGCTGCGGGTGATCTCGGTCCGCACCGCCGCCACCGCGGCCTCGGCGGCCCGGCTCTCGGCGCGCGCCTCGCCGACCCGCGCCTCGGCGGTGCGGAGGGCGAAATCAATCCGCACCAACTCGTCCTCGCTGATTACCGTCTCGCCGCGCAGCCGCTTCGCCCGTCCCAGACGGTCCGCGAGGTCCGCCGTCGACGCCTCGGCAGTGGCCAACCGGGCGCGGGCCGCGGCCGACTGCGACTCCTGCACCGCGAGCGACGCCTCGAGATGGCGGGTGTCCAGGCGGAACAGCGGAGCACCGGCCTCCACCGTCTTCCCGACCGACACCAACACCTCGGAGACGACGGCGGACAACGGGGTGCCGACGCTGATGTTCTCGGTGCTGGCCTCGACCAGGCCCACCGCCGCGACCGTATGGGCGAAGGCCGAGGCGGGCGGGGCGGACGGCGGGTTGGTGGTCTCCCGCACGGGCTGGGTGCGGACAACCGAGACGGTGGCGAACAGGGCCGCACCGGCGGCGACCACGGGGAGCAGGTAGTTCTTCATGGCTGGGGAAAACGGGGATTCGGCAATCTGTTCAGTGGGCGGAAACCGCGACGGCGGCCTGGCGGCCTTCCACCACCTGGGTGATGCGGCCGTCGTCCATGTGCGCGATGACGTCCGCGAAATGGAAGACGCGGTTGTCGTGGGTCACTACCACCACGGCGCGGTCGGGATGCACGGCGGCCGAGGCGAGCAGCTCCATGACGGACTCGCCGGTCGCATGGTCGAGCGCGGCGGTGGGTTCGTCGCAGACGATGAGCCGCGGCTCGTGGACCAGCGCGCGGGCCAGCGCAACGCGCTGCTGTTGTCCGCCCGACAGCTGCCGCGGATAGGCGCCGGTCCGGGAACCGAGCCCGAGCCGGTCGAGCAGTGCGGCCGCGCGGTCCACCGCCTCGCGCCGGCGGACGCCCGCCGCCAGGAGCGGCACCGCCGCGTTCTCGGCCGCGGTGAGCGCCGGGAGGAGGTTGTACTGCTGGAAGACGAACCCGAGGTTCGCCCGGCGGAAGAGGATCCGCTCGGCATCGGGCAGCGCCGCGATGTTGCGCCCGAACAGCGTCACCTCCCCGGCGGTCGTGTCGAGAAGGCCGGCGATGACCGAGATCAGCGTCGTCTTGCCGCATCCGCTCGGCCCCACGAGGAAGCTCAGCTCGCCGCGGCGCGCCGTGTAGTCGACGCCGCGCAACACCTCCACCCGCGCATCCCCTTCGCCGAAGTGCTTGCGGAGGGCGGTGCAGCGGACGGCCGTGGCCTCGGAAGTGTCGAGGTTCTGGAAGGCATTCATCGGAAGACGGAGGCGGGTTCGAGTCCGCGGACGTGGCGGAAGCTGGCGAAGATGGCGATGCCGGTGATGGCGGCGAGGGCGATGCAGCTGCCGATGGCGATTTCCCAGGGCAGGTAGAGGCTCCGGAGGAAGGGCTGGCTGCGGACGAGGTCGCAGACCGCCGCAGCGATCCCGCTGCCGAAGCAGGAACCCAGCAGCAACACGACCGCCCCCTGCATCAGGATCATGCGGCCGAGCTGCGCGTCCGTCGTCCCGACCACCTTGAGCATCGCGAGCTGGCGGGCGTTCTCCTTCACGAACATCAGGAACGTCTGGCCGGTGATCGCCGCACCGACCACGAGGCCGATGGTGATGGTGACCATGAAGAGCATCGGCACGCCCTGGCTTCCATAGAACCACATGGCGTCCGCGGCGAACTGCGCCGTCGTCCGCGCACGAAGCCCTTCGATCCCGTTGATCCTCCGGCAGGCTTCCGCCGCATCGGTCCCGGGTGCCGAACGGGCGAGGATGAAGCTGGTCATGTGCTGCTCCCCGCGGTTCAAGGCCGCCGCCGTGGAACGGGACGTGTGCAGCATGGGAAGGCCGGTGAACGGCGCGGCGATGTCGGAGATGCCGACGATGCGGATCCGCCGGTCATGGATGCGCACGGAACGTCCGGAGCGGAACGGTTCCCCCGGGAAGAAGAGCGCATGGCCGCCGGGATCGATCACCGCGGTGTCCAGTTCCCGGATCGCATCCGCCCGTCCCACCTTCATCCGGACCGGAAGCCCCGCCAGGCTTGCGTCGTCGATGCCCAGCACGGTGACCGTGTTGAGCTTGCCGCCCTCGGGCCGGCCGATGGCGTCGATCTTCAGCAGCGGAGCGGCCCAGGCGATCCCGGGGATCCCGCGCACCCGCTGGAGCTGGATGTCGCGCATCGGCTTCACCTGGTCGAAGCACTCGACGTCCGGCTCGGTGACCCAGATGTCCGCGTCCCGGACGTCCCGGATCTGGGCGGCGGTCATCGAGAGCATGGTGGCCAGGATGGCGGCCTGGTTCTGCATGAGGAACACGGCCAGCGCGACCGCGACGACCATCGCGGCGAATTTGGCGCGGTCGTGCCGCAGCATCTGCAGTCCGACCCAGTTCATCGGCGGCCTCCCTTCCGGGACGCCTGGGCGCCGACGGCGTTGCCGATGAACTCGAGGAAGCCGGTCGCGGCCTCCCGGGCGTCGACGGACGGGTCGTAGGCGACGCGGAGGAGCAGGCCGTCGAAGGCGGCGAGGATGAGCCGCGTGAGCAGCTTCGGATCCGTCGTCGACACGATCCGGCCCTCCCGCTGCGACCGTTCGACGATCCCGGCGAGGCGCGCCTCGCAGTCGCGGCAACTGGCGGCGAGCTGACAGGCGACGACCGGGTTGCGGGAGGCTTCCGCCGCGGTCTCTACCCACAGGCTGAGGAAGCCCCGCGTCTCGAGGTCGGCCAAACCCTGCTCCGCCAACGCCCGCAGCGCCGGCAACAGGCCCAGCTCGACCGGCAGGGCGTCCATCGCCGAAAGCCACCGGGCACGGTCGGCCTCGATC
>CAMASJ010000366.1 GCA_945860685.1 Akkermansia muciniphila | reverse complement strand
CCTCAACGGAAATGGTTCGGGGCTTGGCAGCCGTGGTTCCGGGAGGAGACTGGGCCCATGCGCTTGAGGCTTCCTTGGATCGGTTGGGTGGTCGCGATGACCGCCCTGTGTCGCGTGGCTGCGTGGGATTACGAGCTCCACCGCTTCGTCAACGAACTGGCTCTCCGTTCGCTTCCCGCCTCCTTTCCCGAGTTCGTCCGCACCCCCGAGGCGGCGGAACGCATCGCCTTCCTCTCGGGCGAACCGGACCGCTGGCGGAACTCCAACGAGGGCGCCTTCCGGCATGTGAATGAGCCCGACCACTTCTTCGACATCGAGGACCTTGAACCGGTCGGCCTCACCTTGGATGCGTTGCCCGGGTTCCGGGATGAGTTCCTCGCCCAGTTCGCGACGGCCCGCGCCAAGGACCCTTCCCGCTTCCCGCCGATCGCCTCGCCCTCGGATCCGGTCCGGGTGCGTTGGATGCCGGGATTCCTTCCCTGGAAGCTGGCGGAGGAATACGGCCGCCTGAAGTCCGGGTTTTCCACCCTGCGGGCCTTCGAGCAGCACGGCGGCACTCCGTCGGAGGTTGACAACGCCCGCCAGAACATTGTCTCGGTGATGGGCACCTTCGGCCACTACGCCGGCGACGCCGCGCAACCGCTCCATACGACCCGGCATTACAATGGCTGGGTCGGCGCGAATCCCGCGGGTTTCACCACCAACCGGACCTTCCACTCGTGGATCGACGGCGGATTCATGCGGAACGCCGGATTCGACCGCCAGGCCCTGTTGGCCCGTGTCCGTCCAGCCCGATCGCTCTTCAGCGGCGGCACCAACGCCGTTTCGAGCTCCGCATTCCCGGTGGCGCTCGGCTTCATCCGGGAGCAGTTCCAGTTGGTGGTGCCCTTGTACGAAGCCGAGAAGGCGGGACACCTCAAGGCCGACGGCCCGCAGGCCGCCGAAGGACGTCGGATGTTGGAGGAGCAGTTGCTGAAATCGGGCCAGTTCCTCGGCGACCTATGGCTTTCTGCCTGGGTGCTCGCCCCGAAGGACACCTACCTCCAGTCCGCGCTCGCCCGCCGTTCGTTGGACACCAACGCCCCGGTGCGGAAGTAGGCCCGACGCCGAGGCGTCACCCGCGGTTCACCACGAAGTTTCCCGCTTCCCCCAGCGGACGCTTCCAGCCTGGTCGGATCCCGGCGTAACTTCCTCCGCATGAGGTCGATTCTGTTCCGTTGGCTGTTGGCGACGTGTGCTGTCGGGGTCCTGGCGGTCCGCGTCGCGGCCCATCCGGACAAGGTGGAGAACCAGCTGTTGTTCCATTTCGCGACGGGTGCGCACCCGATCGAGAACGGCAAATGGCCCGACCTCACCCATCGGCTGGAGGCGACGGTGCAGGGCGCTCCGGTGCTGACCAACACCGGGCCTGTGCTGGGACTCCGTTTCGACGGATTCAACGACTGGCTGCTCGCCGCCCCGGACCTCCAGACCGCCCGGCCGGTGCTGCCGACCAACCACCTCACCCTGACCGCCTGGGTTCTGCTGGAGGAGACGGCGTCCAACGGCGGCATCGTCGGCTTCGTCCAGGACAACGGTCCCTTCGAGAAGGGATGGGTGCTCGGGTACAACCGCCAGAACTTCACCTTCGGACTCGCCGGATCCGGGGCGAAGGATCCCAACCTCGGAGGAATCACTCGGCTGCGCGGTCGGAAGAAGATCGAGACCGGCCGCTGGCACCATGTCGCCGCGACCTACGACGGGACCACGATGAAGCTGTTCGTCGACGGCGAGCCCGACGGGGAATCCACCCAGCAGTCCGGTGACATCCTGTACCCGGCCGAGGGACGCCTGGCGGTCGGTGCCTATGTGGACCAGGACGAGCGGCATCCGATGGAGGGATCGCTCTTCGAGGTGAAGGCCTACGGCCGCGTGATGCCGGCGGACGAGATCCGCGGGATCGCGGAGCGCAACCAGTCGCTCCTGGCCTGGCGTTCGCCGGTGAACCGCGAGCTGCAGTTCGTCGTGAAGCCGTACCTCCAGTTCGGCACCACGGACGGCATGACCCTCATGTGCGAGACGGCGAAGCCGGCGTTCATGACCGTGGAATACGGGGAGTCCCAGCCGCTCAAGACTCGGGCGACCTCGGCGACCGCGGGCAACATCAACGAGGTGCGCTTGGAAGGCCTGAAGCCCTTCACGGTCTACTACTACCGGGTCACCTGCGTCGACGCCGCGGGGAACGTGGCCCGCAGCGACATCGCCAACTTCCAGACGGCGCCCGGCGCCAATGCGTCCTGGGCCTTCGGCATCCTCGGCGACACCCAGCGCAATCCCGACATCACCCGCCGCTGCGCCGAGGGGATCTTCGCGCTGCGTCCGAACATGATGATCCACTGCGGCGACGTCGTGGACGACGGCTTCGCCAAGCAGCAGTGGGTCTACGACCTCTTCGAGCCGGCCCAGAGGCTGTTCGCCCATGTGCCGTCCTTCCCGGTCATCGGCAACCACGAGAAGAACTCCCACTGGTACTACGACTACTTCAGCCTTCCCAAGCCGGAGTACTACTATTCCTTCAAGTACGGGAACGCCGAGTTCTTCATGATCGACTCCAACAAGGACCTGTCGCCGGGCAGCGAGCAGTATCGGTGGCTCGACAAGGTGATGGGCGAGTCGAAGGCGACGTGGAAGTTCGCCGCGCACCATCATCCGTGCTTCAGCTCGGACGAGGACGACTACGGCGACCGTTGGCGTGGACGTCCGGACGGGCCGTACTCAAACGGCGACCGCAACGCGGCAAAGCTGATCCCGCTGTACGAGAAGCACGGACTCGATGTCGGGTTCGCCGGACACATCCACAGCTACGAGCGCACATGGCCGGTCCTGCAGATGGCGGTGAACCAGAAGCGCGGCGTGCGCTATGTGGTCAGCGGCGGCGGTGGTGGCGGGCTGGAGCAGGCGGCCCCGCAGCGGGCCTGGTTCACGCTGCATGTGCAGCGGGGACACCACTACTGCTTCATGGTCGTCCAGGACCGGACGATCCAGTTCAAGGCCTACGACGTGGACGGCCGCCTGTTCGACACCTTCGAGCTGACCAAGCCGGACGACCGGTGAGTTGAGACCGGTGAGGTAGGAGGGAGTCGGCTCCCAGTTCTCAATCTTAATCGTAATCTTAATCTTAATCTCATTCTGCCATGGGATTAAGATTAAGATTAAGATTAAGATAAAGACGGGGGATCAATTCCCCCCGGATCCGGTGCCCCCGCGGGTGGGGAGGAACGGCTTGCGGAAAGCGTCCGCGAAGTCGTAGCCGCCCTTGAAGTCGTCGCGGCTGTCCTTCTCGGTCTTCTTGAGGATCTTGTGTTCGACCATGTTGAACACCATCTCCCCGAAGTCTTCGCACCGCCGAACGCCCCATTCCTCCAGCACCAGCAGGGTCATCGGCCCGTACTGCTTCAGAGCGAACTCGCGGATGCCGTCCAGCAGTTCCTGTCCGGAGACATGCCGTGAGATGTCGGATTCGCGCTTCACCTGGCGCTGGGTGAACTCGAGGGCCTCGCGCAGGAAGTCATAGGCCTCCCGGTTGTAGCGGGGATCCTTCTCCAGCAGCGCGGCCAGCGGGTCGTCTTCCAAGGGCAGGTCCATCGTGATCTCGGTT
>CAMASJ010000365.1 GCA_945860685.1 Akkermansia muciniphila | reverse complement strand
TGGCCAACTCGCTTCCGGACTCCCCTTGGAGGGCGACCACCGAGATGTCGGCGGAACGGCCGTCCGCGGCGGACACTCGATAGCTGGCGACCCGCATGCCGCTGGCCGGCTGTTCGACCCAGCCATCCGGGACGGTCCAGGGGGCGGCGGGGCGTCCGGACGCGGACTCCCTTGATGCCGAGGCGGAAGGCGCGCTGGCCCCCGAGGCTGCCAAGGCCTCTTCCTCGCGGGGAGCCTGGTAGACCCGGACCTCTTCCTGACGGCAGCCGGCGAAGACAAGGCCGGCGAGCAGGAACACGGCAGGGGCCGGGGTGGACGGACGACGCATACCCTGAGTTTGTCGGCGGCGGAACAACCCGCAAGCGCCGTTCATACGGATTCCGGCGGTTCCACGGCCTCCCCGTCCGGATCGAACTTCCGGACGGTCAGGTAAACCAGTCCTCCGATGGCGCTCCAGGCGAGGTTCATGGAGTAGCCGAGCAACGAAAGCGAAAGGGCTTCGGCGGGCTTCACGCCGAAGCCGGGGAAATCCACGGCGAGCAGGACGACGAAGAGGTTTTCCCGGACGCCGAGTCCGCTGGGGGTGATCGGCAACGCCGCGAGGCAGACCACCGCCGGGACCACGAACCAAAGGGTCGCAGAGGGCAGCCGTAGGTGCATGCCGTCGGCCAACGCGGCGAACGTGCCGACGATGGCGAGGTTGATGGCGAGGGAAAGCACGGCCGAACGGAGCAGGAACCGGGGGCTCCTGCCGAAGAGCCGACACGCCGCGAGCGCCCTCACGGTGCCATGCAGGAAGCGGAATCGGGAAAGGAGACGTCCCAGCCGGCCTTCCGGGGTGAACAGGTTGGTGAAAAGACCGGCGCCGATGGCGGCGGTGGCCACGCACAGCATCCCGAGGATGGCGAGGCCCACGCCGTCGTAGCGCTTGAACTTCACGAAGAGACCGGCGTTCGGGACCGCAAAGGCCACCGCAAAGAGCAGGAGCGCGAAGATGCCGATCAGGCGGTCCACGAAGACCGTCAGCGCCGCTTCGGCCTTCCGGTGATGGGTGGCCCGGGCCGCGGCATAGGCCTTCCAGACGTCACCGCCTGTGGAACCGAGGAGGAAGGCGTTGAAGAAGTGGGCCACGAACGAGATGCGGGTCACTTCCGCGACCGGCAGTCCCAGCCCCTGAACCCGAAGGGCCTCCTGCCAACGGAGCCCACCGAGGAAGATCAACAGCCCACACAGTCCGAACGCCACGGATATGCTGCGGACGTCCAGGCGACGTGCCGTCTCCAGCAGCTGGGCCGGGCTGTGGGTCCAGGCGTAGCGCCGCTGTTCCCAAGGCGACATGCCGGCCCAGGCATCCGGTCGGCCTTCCGCGAGGAGCGACAGCTGTGCCTCGTTGCAGAAGATCGCGTGGAAGATCGCCGCCAGCAGCAGACCGCAGACAGCCAGTCGGACCAGTTGCCCGAGAGTGCCCTTGGAGGCCTTCACCGTGTGCAGCGGGACGGATTCACTCCGCTCCCCACACGGAGCGGATGTATTCGAAGCCGCGGCCCACGTCCTCGGGGGCCACGCCGGGGTTGAGTTCGAGCACCTTGATGTGGTCCGGGCGGACGAAGGGCTTCAGGGCCTCGTAGTCGATGACACCCATTCCCGGCGGGGCATGGTCATGGGCGCCTTCCGGAGTGATCACGACATCGTGGACGTGCAGGCCCGCCAGGCGCTCGGACATCGTCTCGAGGTGCATGCGGTGGTCCAGGAAGCCGAGGTGGTGCTTGATCTGGGCGTGTCCGCAGTCGTGCCAGTAGCGGACGTTGTCCGGCAGCTGGGCGAGGAAGAAGCGGAGATCGTGGTCGTACGGGATCTCCTCCACCGCCTCTCGGTTCTCGATGCCCAGGAGGAGCTTCTTCTCGGCGGCCACGTCGGCGAGCCGGCGGATGAATTCGAGCGCCAGCATCATGGGCTGCTCCTTGCGGGACTCCCGCCGCTGCTCGAGCTCGGCCATCAGCTTGCGGTACTTCGGCGAATCCTGCTGCCCCAGCGCGGCCATGGCCTCCAGCTTGTCCTGGTAATTGGGATCCCCGAAGAACCCGGCGAGGTTGGCCTCGCCGCTGTGGAGGACCACCAGGCGTGCGCCCAGCCGCTCGGCCGTTTCGAGGGTCTTGATCGAGTGCTTCCAGGCCAGGTCCCGCTCACGTTTGTCGATGGCCGAGAACTTGAAGAGGTTCGGCGCCGGATGGTTCACACCCATCGGCAGGGGACAGAAGTTGTGGAGCGTGCTGATCCGGATAACCCCTTCCTCCGCCGCGGCGATGATGCCGGGGACCAAGCTCACCCGGATCCCATGGCTCAGTTCGGCGTATTGAAATCCGAGGTCCCGGATCTCGCGGAGCATGTCGCCGCCGTCCTGGTGGCGGCTTGAGTTCCAGCAACTGGATAACGAATACATGGGCGGTATATCTGGACAGAGTCCGGACCTGGAAAGCCAAGGGCCGGATGCGTTCGACAAGGAAAGCATCCGGCCCCGGTGAAGGCAACGTGCGGTTGCGGTTACTGGTCGGCGTACCGGGCAGCCAGCATCGCGGAAAACCGCGAGACCTTGAGCTTGCGGCGCTTCTTCTCGCTGGGCTTCTCGTAGGTCCGCTTCATGCGGACGTCACGCAGGGTGTTCTCGCGGTCCACCTTCTTCTTCAGGCGGCGCAAGGCGCGATCCACGGGCTCGCCCTTCTTCAGTTTGACTTCGCTCACTTCACGTTCAGCTCCTTCCCGCACCTGGTACGGCCGGATGTTTCCACCACAGGCGTGACTTTCAGGCTGCTCACCGGATCCCGCAGGACGGGACACCGGACCGTTCGGGACAGTGTCCAGACGAACGGGACGCAGATGGAACCCGCATTCAGCCCGCCTCCGCAATGGGTTTCTCAGGAAAAGACTTCGGAATAGACAGCTTCCGAAACCCCTCCCGCCACCGTCACCGCCAGCCGACCTCGCTGATGTCGAGGTGCCATTCGCTGCCGTCGGTGACCCGGACCGACGCCCCCTCCAGCCGGTACGCCACCTTCGCCAAGTCGACCGAGGCGGGCAGCACGTTGATGATCACCTCGCCGCTGACCACCGACACCACGCGCGTCCGGACCTCGGGTCGGCGCACGAACTGGAAGGTCGCCGAATCCACGGCGAACACATGGCCCGTCATGCGCAACACGCCGTCCTCGTACTCGTTCACCAGTCCCACGAAATGCCGGTGCGGCTCGTGTTCAAAGTGACGACGGTGGATCACATGGATCTTCTCACCGGGATTAAGGATGGAGTTATGCATTCGGCGGAGATTGTCGGGAATCGCGGGCCGACGTCGAGCCCGGCATCCCTTCCGGATGCCGGTTTCCGGCGCCGCTTGTCCCAACCGCCCGCGGATGGGAGCCTCGGTCCGCGTTGACTCCCGATCTCTCCACCTCCCAATGGATGCTCGCGACCCTGGCGGCCGTCGGCATCGGGGTCTCCAAGAGCGGCCTTCCCGGCATCAGCCTGCTGCACGTGGTCGTGTTCGCCCAACTCTTCCCACCCATGCTCTCCACGGGCGTGGTGCTGCCCATGCTGATCGTCGGCGACGTCGGCGCGGTGCTGCTCTTCCGCCGGCACGCGGACTGGCACCAGGTGTGGAGGACGCTTCCCCCGGCGTTGCTGGGGGTGGTCGGAGGCTGGT
>CAMASJ010000364.1 GCA_945860685.1 Akkermansia muciniphila | reverse complement strand
ACCTACGCGGCCTACCTGGCCAACGCGCTGGTGGATCCCGCCGGGGAGGTGCTTCCGGTCATCGGCGGCATCACCGCCGGCGTCCTGACCGGAACCGTGCCGGCGCCGAACACCGCCAACTACGCGAAGCACGTCGTGGACGTCTACGTCGTGAACGCGGAGGCGCCCGTCGCGCTTCCGATGCGATACGCCGGCTCGTTCATCGAGGGCGGAGCCGGTGACCTCGACTCCGCCGCCAACCGTTTCCGCGTCAACCTGACCGGATTCAAGATCCGCAACGGCGACTCCGTCGCACTCGCCGTCACCTATACCGGCGCGGCCACAGGCACACCCGCCACCAACTCGATCACCGGCCCGCTCTCGGCCGCCGTGGTCGCCGAGATCCCGGCCCTCGTCCCCGGAAGCATCGAGTCCGCGGGCCTCACCCGCATCGTGGCCGACAAGCCGGTCATCGTCCCGGACAACGACGCCCTGGGCAATTGGGAGCCGTACATCAGCGTGCTGGGCACCTCGACCTTCCTCATCGAGGGCAACACCTTCGCCGCCGGCACGACCGACAAGCAGCGCTACGTGGTTGCGCTCCAGCCCGCCGCGGGCGGCGCCGGACGGACCGTCGACGGCTTCTACGCCGACAACCAGACGCCCTTCAGCGGCGCGATCAACGCCTCCAGGCAGAATGGCAATCCCGGCCGCGTCGCCGGCGACAAGCGCCCCGGCGCCACGAAGTACATCGTCGGCGGCGAGGCTTCGCCGCACACCCTGGCCGAGTTCGGCTCGGACAACCGCTGGAACCTCGGCTTCAACCGCCTCGCCGACGGCCGCTACGGTACCGTCCAGACCTATCAGCTCGACACCACCAACCTGACCCCGACACCGCTGATCAAGGCGACGGACTCCGCCTTCGGCCGGCTGACCACCGGAACGCCCGCCGGCAACCAGATCTCCCGCTTCGGCGGCGACCTCGCTGCGCTCGACAACGGCAACTTCGTCTCCGTCGTCCAGGACAACTCCCGCGTCCTCAGCTCCCTCGGCGACGCCACGGTGGCGACCGTCTTCGCCCCGGACGGCACGGTCGTGAAGGACTCCTTCGTGGTGTCCGTCAGCGACATCTGGGCCAACGTGGCCGCCTACCAGGGCGGGTTCGCGGTGCGCTGCAAGCCGACCGACGGCTCCAGCACGCGGGTGATCCACCTGTTCGACAACGGCGGCAATCCGCGTGGGACCATCGCCCAGACCTCCTCCGGCGCGGCTTTCGATACGGGCCGCGGCGACGGCACGCGCATCGCCGGCCACATCAACTCGCCCTACATCTTCCTGTTCGGCCAACCGGCCGGGTCCTCGGTGATGACCCTCGCCGCGTGGGACACGCGCAGTCCGGAACGGGTCGCCTTGTTCGAGGTGAGCGAACCCGCCTTCGCCGGCGGATTCGACCGCGCCAACCTCGCGGTCGACGCGCTCAACCGCATCGCCGTCTCCTGGGTTTCCAAGCCCGAGGGCTACGAAAAGGAACAGGTCGCCGCCCGGGTGCTCGCGCTCAACGGCGACACCATGACCGTCACCGCCCTCACCCCGAGCTTCCTGGCCTTCGTCAACGCGGCCAAGACCGGCGACATCCGCTCGGTCGGGATGAGCGTCGCCATGACCACGCGCCAGATCTGCATCGCGGCCAAGGGCGAGATCAACCTGGGCAACCGCCCGGAACAGGGCGCCTCGATCAACGCCAACACCGGCGCCCCGCTGCGGGAGATCAACTTCTATACCGTGTTCTCGCACCCGGCACCCGCCGATGATCCGACCCCGGGCGCGAATGCGGCTCCCACGGTCGGCGTGACGCGCAACATCGACGGATCCGTCACCATCACCTGGACCGGCTCCCTCCAGTCCTCGGACACCCTCAACGGCTCCTACCAACCGGTCGCCGGCACCAGCCCGCTGACGGTCCAACCGACCGCCGCGGCGAGGTTCTACCGCAGCCGCTGATACCGGCACGGATCGACGCAACCTATCCAAGGGAGGCCAGGCCGAACGCCTGGCCTCCCAATTTTTTTGGGGGATTCGTTGGCAACGGACCACTGCGCTGCCGATGCCCCCCAAGGGCTCTGGAATCGTGTCCCGAAGTTTCCTGCTGCCAACCGTCCGCCCATGGTGAGGATCTCCGCCAGACCACAGCCACCGGACAATGGACTTTCATCCCATGGGCCTCCTCTTCCTCCTCGTCCCGGTCTTCATCGGGGCCGTCTTCATCCTGGTGTTCGGGATGATCGGCTTCTCGATCTTCAAAGGCATCTCCACCTGGGTGTCGAACAACGCGCTGCCGGTCGAGACCCGTCGCGTCCGGGTCGCCACCAAGCGGCAACATGTCAGCGGGGGATCCGGCGACTCCAGCGCCAGCACCTGGTACTACGCCACCTTCGAGGACCTCTCCAACGGGGACCGGAACGAGTTCGCGATCAACAGCGTGCTCTACAGCGGCATCGCGGACGACGACGTCGGGCGCCTGACCCATCAGGGCACCCGTTTCCTCGGGTTCGAACGGGAACGGAACGTCACCCCGGAACCCGCCAGACGTGCGGAGCCCACACCGCCGGAACCGGACCGGATCTGCACCTACTGCAACGGACTGGTCACCCGGAACTCGCCGAAATGTCCCTCGTGCGGCGCCGCGGACTTCGAGGAAAAGGGGCCTTCAGGAACGGGGTAGTTCGCAGAGTTCGACGGTTCCCCCGTGAAGCACCACGGGATGCCGCTTCAACAACTCCAGCAGCAGCGCCCGGTCCGCGGTCTCGAACCGGATGTAGCCGACGATGTGCGACGACGAAGGAACCGTCGCAGGTCCGCCCAGGATCTCGCGTCGCCCGACCTCGCTGCCCCCATGGAACATCCCGCTGGAGCGGGCCGCCTCGAAGAACTGTTCCCACTCCTCGTCGCGGGTCGGGGTCTTTTCGTTGTCGTGGATCAGCAGAAGATAGGCATCCATGGCGATGGGTTCCGGTCCGACTTCATCCGTTGGAATCCTCCTCCTCGACGCGGAACACCGTCATCCCACGGGCGAGGTAGTTGGCCAGGGCCGCGGTGTGGTCGCGGGTGCAGGTGTGGACCCACACCCTCTTCGGCCCCATCGACCACGCCGTCTGCAGGGCGTGCGTCAAAAGGGCCCCGCCGAATCCGCGTCCGATGAAGCGTGGCACCAGGCCGAAGTAGGCGATCTGGATCTCCTCCCCGTCCCGCAGCAACTCGTAGTAGCCGGCCGGTGTGCCGTCGAAGTAGGCCACGAAGGTGCGAAGCCTTTCGTCCTCCGCGTAGGTTCGCCACTGGTCGTCGCTCCAGCCCAGCTTGTCGCGCCAGGACCAGTCCGCACCGACCAGGGTGTAGAGGAAACGGTTCAGCCGTCCCTCCGCAATCGTGGCCTCCAGCACGCGCAGACGCGGATCCGGAAGCGGCCGCCCTCGGATTCTCGAAGGATCGGTCATCTCCAGGTGGGTGGTGCGGATCGTGGGCATGTCGCGCGTTGGAGGGAGCATCCTCCGTCCAACCTCCCCGGGGTCAAGGCGACGAACCAATCCGGGATGGCACCGGCCCTGTCGGCAGCACACAGGCTCCAATCGCCCGGAGGCGCCCGCCGGTTTTTCATGGTCCGACGGCCGTCCATCGCCGGTAATCGGGGCCGTGACGTCGCCCGCTTCCGAGGTGGACCTGCTCACCCCGCTGAAGGAGGTGTTCGGGTACACCGCATTCCGCCCACAAC
>CAMASJ010000363.1 GCA_945860685.1 Akkermansia muciniphila | reverse complement strand
CCACAGTCCGAGGGAACCCGCATGGACTTCGCCGTCCTCGAAGCCCAACGCGGCAGGACGGTCGAGGCGCTGACGCTGCTCAACGAGGTGATCGGCCTCAATCCGCGTCATCCCAAGGCCTGGGAAGTCGGCGGGATCGTCGCCCTCCGGCAGCCTGCGACCATCGAGTTCGCCGTCGACTGGACGGGCGAGGCGCTGCGCAACCTCCCCGACCTCCCCATCCTGCGGCGCCAACGGGCCGAGGCCCTGCTCCTGGGCGGTCTCGGAGCCGAAGCCGTGAACCTCTGGGCGGAACAGAAGCCCACGTCCGATCCGGTCAACGTGGCAGCACTGACCCTTTGCCGACTGCTCGCCGAACAGTCCCTGCCCGAGGTGCCGCCATCGGCCGAGGTCGCCGTCAGCCAGGAGTTCCTCCGACGCTACCGCCAACTCGTCGACCACAACGCCGAGTCCTCGGTGCTGCGCATCAACGAGGGGCTCGCGCGCCTTGGCGCCGTCCTGCCCTCTGCCACCAAGTTGCTCCAGGGCGTGGTCGCCCACTCGATGGTTCCGACGGGAGCCTGATCCAACCATGAGACCTTCCCGCTTCCCGACTTCGCTGCTGCTTGCCGTGTCGACGCTGCTCGTCGCCGGCTGCACCACAACTCAGGTCGCGCTCCCGGAGATCGGCCCCCGGTTCAAGCCGGCGAACATCTACCGCGCCGTCCAGAAGCTCCCGCCCGACTTCCGCCGCGTGGCCATCCTGCCCCTGACCACCCACGGCGAGGACCTGACCGATTCCGCCCACCTCGACCAGGTCCAACGAATCCTCGAGGAGGAGCTGCGGAAGACCCGGCGGTTCGAGACCCTTAGCATCAACCGGACTGAGCTGTCGCGCTGGATCGGACGCCGCCAGGTCTCGGCCAGCGAACCTCTGCCCGCGGACTTCCTCGCCCGGATCCGCACGAACCTCGTCGCCGACGGCGTGGTGTTCGTCCGGGTCCATTCGTTGAGGGTCTATCCGCCGGTGTCGATCGGCCTGGAGGCCCGTCTGGTCACGACCTCGACCGGGCAGACCCTCTGGTCGGCCGACGAGACCTTCGACGCGGGCGACGCCGACGTGGCCCGCGCCGCGCGGGACTACTTCCGCGCGCACCACACCGGGCCAACCGAGCTGGGCGACCCCCAGGCCGACCTGCGTTCCCCAACCCGGTTCACCCGCTACGCGGCCCAGGCCGTGGCGGAGACCCTGCCCGCCCGATGAACAGGAAACCGAATCGTATCCGTTCCGACTCAAGTTTCTCGAACGGTCGCCGATGCTACCACCGGGGTTGTCCCGGGGGGATAACGGGAGGCGACCCCACCTGCCAAGAAAGGTAGAATTATGGACATCAGACCCACAGGAAACACAGACCCGCTGTCGCGATTGGGGACCAGCGGGACCCGCAAATCGTCAACGCCCGCCGGAACCGACCGTACCGACTTCTCGGATACGACCGCGATCCGCGAGGCCCTCGACGAACTTCCGGACAGCCGTTCGGAAGTGGTCGGCGTCGGCAAGACGCTCGTCTCGCAGCCGGAGTACCCGCCCGCGGAGACCATCAAGCGCATCTCCACCCTCCTGGCCATAAAGATCCAGGAAAACCAGGCCTGAGCGACGCCACTCACCTTCAATGAACCCGGAAACCCTCATGAGACGCGGCGGCAACCCTTGGCAGTCCTACCGCCAGGTCGCCACGCAGACCGCAACTCCAGGCCAACTTGTCCTGATGCTGTTCGACGGAGCCATCCGCTTCCTCGACCGGGCCCTGGCCGGCTTCGACCTGGACGACCCTGCGGAGTGCAACTCCACCGTCAGCAACAACGTGATCCGCGCCCAGGACATCATCCGTGAGCTGGACCATTCGCTGAACATGGAAGTGGGCGGCGAGTTCTCGCAGACCATGCGGCGGCTCTACCGCTTCTTCGACGACCAGCTTGGCCAAAGCAACCTGCGCAAGGAACCGGACGGCATCCGTCTGGTCATCCGCCTCATCACGACGCTGCGCGACGCGTGGGCCGAGATGCTCGCTGGACGCGGGTCGGAAGCCGCCCGGGGAATGACCCCGGTCGCGGCCTGAACGGCCCACAACCACAACGCGGATTCGGATCGCTTTCCTGCCATGAGCGCCAAAGACCGTCTGTTTGACACCTACGCCGAATGGCGTCGCTGGACCGAGGAGGAAGGCGACGCCATCCGCCAGTCCGATTGGCCCAAGGTCCACAGCTGCCAGCGGGCGAAGCTGGAGCTCCAGCCGCGCATCATGAAGTTCACCGACGACGCCCGGACCGAGACCGTCGGCACCGGGACCCGTTGGGAGGACATCGAGAAGGACCTCCGCCGCGAGGTGGCTTCGTTGATCCAGATGGAGACCCGCAACGGCCAGGTCCTCGACACCGTCCGACGCCTCGCCCAAGCGGAACAGGCGGAGCTCGACCGCTCGCGACGCCAACTGCAACGGGTGCGTTCCTACGCCCCTGTCCGCACCAGCGTCTGGAGCAGCTACTCCTGACCGCCGCCCGTAGCCGCGTCCGCCAGGACGCGGTCTGCTTCTTCATTCATCGACCTCCCGACCTCGGGAATTCACTCCTCCCCGTCGTAGTACTCGACCGGCCCGGAACGCATCACCCGCGGCTCCGGCGACTGCACCAGCCACTTCCCGCTGTCGGGATAGTGACACGACTCGCCGACCGGATTGTCCGCGACCACGTACATCACGAGGTCGACGTCGCCGCTGTTCATCAACTGATGCGCCTCGGAAGGCTTGTAGAGGAACGCGTCCCCGGGGCCGACCTCATGTTGCCCCGACTCGTCCCGCACCCTGCCGCGGCCCGAGAGGATGTGGTAGAACTCCCATTGGGCGCTGTGGGAATGGTAGGGGAAGTTGGCCTTTCCCGGTGGGATCCGGATCAATGCCACGTCGAACGGATGCCGCTTGAGCAGGTCCGTCGAGAAACGCTCCCGCCCCAGTCCCTCGGAGAGCTGCTTGCTGAACCCGGCGAACCGGCCCTTCGGAGACGCCCAGGCGTACTCCTCCATCTCGTTGGAATTGACCTTCTTCATGGTCCGATACGGAACAGACCCGTTGCGGGCCGCTCCGGTTGTCCGATTGGAAGGCCAAGTCCGAATCCCGACAAGTCCCGCAACCTTTCCCACACCGGAGGCCGCACACCGATCAGAGCCCGCTCGGGTGATCGAGGAACGTCCAAGGAACCCGGAAGGAACGCGACAACAAGGCGGCGAGCGCCTTCACCCCGAACGTCTCGGTGGCGTAGTGTCCCCCGTGGAACACGTTGATGCCGGCATCCTCGGCCAACGCATGAGTCCAGTGCGGTCCTTCGCCCGTGATGAACGTGTCCACGCCTTCCTGGGCCGCCTGAAGCAGTTCGGATCCCGCCCCGCCGGTGCAGATCCCGATGTTGCGGCACTCCTCCCCGCCACCCGGCAGCAACACCACCGGGCCGCCCAGGACCTCGCGGAGACGCCGTCCCAGCTCGTCGCGGGACATCCGGGTCGCGGATTTCCATCCCACGGCGCGACCCTTGTGCAGGAAGAACGGCTTCAGTCCCCCGAGTCCCAAGGCCTTGGCCAGGCAGGCCGCATTCCCCAGTGTCCGATGCGCGTCCAAAGGCAGGTGCATCGAGTACACCGCCATGTCGGAGTCGAGGAGCAGTCGGAGCAGTTCCAGGCGGCGTCCGGTCCAGGGCACGGTGGCGCCCCAAAAGAGACCATGGTGGACC
>CAMASJ010000362.1 GCA_945860685.1 Akkermansia muciniphila | reverse complement strand
ACTCCTCCAGAAGTCGATCACCCCGCCGCCGGTCGACGCCCTGCAACGTGCCTTCAAGGCCGGGGCGACCCAGTCCCTTTCCGCCGCCGACGCGATCTTCGCCGCGGACGATGCCTTCGGGATCCTGGCCCGCGACCTGCCGGAGAACGACGCCCTGAACGTCGCCGGGGAACTGGCCGCGGAAGGCATCGAGGTCGAGGTGGTCCGGGAACGGGAACTGCCCCGCCTGCCGGAGCCCGAGTTCTTCCTCAGCACGCACTTCAACGAGACCCACATCGAGTTCTTCGACGCCCGGGAGAAGCGGGACCTCGCGCCGTGGGCGGCCCTGACACTGATCGCGGTCGGCTACGACCAGCGGGACGTGCGCCTGGAGTTGATCTTCGGCGAGGCCACGGCCCGCTACTTCACGACCCTCGAACGTTTCCACGCGCACCACTCCCCCGAGGCCAACGGACGTTTCGCAACGGAGCGCTTCATCCGGCTCATCCAGAGCCTCTGCCAGCAGGCTCCCAAGGCTCTCCGCAACCGCGGGACGGACCTCCTGCTCAGCGGCGGCGCCGGCGACCGGATCGAGGAACTGGTCGCCTACCCCCGCCCCAGCGCCTTCATCGAGGAGATCACCTGGCTCCTCTGGCGCGCCCGCCGCGACTCCGCCGCCTGATCCGCCCCCGGCCGTCCGCGCCACGGCCTCGGCCAGCCTGCGGAACCCCAACCGGGGAAACGGTTGACCCTCCCGGGTTAAACCGTATGATATTCACCACACAGTCCACCGGAAGATGCGTCAGTTCCTATCCATCGCCTACAACACCTTCATGGAGTTGGTCCGCCAACCCATCTTCCTGTTGTTGATGACCAGTTCGTCCGGCTTCTGCGTGTTCATCGCCGCAGTGCCGTACTTCGGATTCGGCGAGGATCCGAAGCTGGTGAAGGACATGTCGCTGGCGCTGATGCTCCTCTCCGGGCTCTTCGGGGCGGTCCTCTGCGCGTCGTCCAGCGTGGCCCAGGAGATCCGGCTGGGAACCGCGCTGACCGTGCTGTCGAAGCCGGTGAGCCGGGTGACCTTCCTCCTGGGCAAATACGTGGGTCTCGCCGCCTCGCTGGCGCTGATGACCTACGCGAACCTGGTGGCCGCGCTGCTGGCCGGCCGGATGGCCTTCGACGCCTACGGGGACACCGACGTCCGCTCGCTTTCCCTCTACGCCGGCGCGGTGCTGTTGGCCTATGCCTTGGCCGGGTTCTTCAACTTCTTCCTGCGGCGGGGCTTCGTCTCGGACGCCGTCTTCGGCCATATCCTGTTCACCACGCTCACCGTCCTCGGCATCCACTTCTTCATCCGCGACGAACGCTCGTTCGGCGAGGTCGCGAACGTCGATTGGCGGATGGTGCCCGCGGCGGTGCTCATCCTTTTCGCCCTGCTGATCCTTGCGGCCGCCGCCTTGGCCTGTTCGACCCGCCTGGACACCGTCCCCACGCTCGCGGTCTGCTCGGGCCTCTTCCTCGCCGGCCTGATGAGCGACTACTTCTTCAAGTCGGCCGCCGATTCCGGCGCGATCTGGGCCCGGTTCCTCTACGCCCTCACGCCGAACTGGCAGCAGTTCTGGCTGGCCGACGCCTTGGAGGACAAGAAGTCGATCCCCTGGTCCTACGTGGCCCGCTCCGCCGTCTACATGGCCTCGTGCCTGGTGGCGGCGCTGTCCGCCGGGATCTGGCTCTTCGAAGACCGGGAGCTGAACTGATGTCCCACTCCCCGTTCCCAACACCGGCCTTCGTCGCCGGACGAAATGCCGCGACTGGCCGGTTGCATTCCGGCCGTCCGACGCTGTTCCATTCCCGACCCGCCTTCACCTGCTGACCGTCACGATGCACCGCACCTTCCAACGCACCGGCCTGATCAACTGGATGGTCCTCCTCGCCCTGGGGGCCGGACTCGAGATCGTCTCCAGGATCACCGGCTCCGCCACCGCCGAGGTCGGCGCCGCCTTCGTCCTCGTGGGCCTGTTCACCGCGCTGGTGAGCTGGTTCCAGATGCGGCTGGAGTCGGCGGAGGAAGCCGAGAGGCTGGAGCTGGAGGACCTCGCCCGTTCCCGCAGCTCGGCCGCCCTGTTCGATTCCAGCGCGGCCGAATCGTTCCCCGCCCGGAAGGCCCGTGAACAGTTCGAGAAGTGGTTCATCCCGGCCCTGACCACGATCCTCTTCGCCATCGAGGTCGCGGCGGTCCTCTATTTCTACCGGGACCTGAAGGAGAAGTCCCCGACCGCAGGCACCGCCTCGACGCTCGGCATGGCGATGTTCGCCGCCATGAGCCTGGTGACCTTCCTGATCGGAAAGTACACCTCGCGTCTCGCCCAGTTGGAAGGTGTCCGCCTGCTCCGCCCCGGCGGTTCCGCCCTGATGATGGGCGCCCTGCTCGCCCTGCTGTCCGCGGCCGCCGAGGCCCTCCAGTGGTTCGGGTTCCCGGCCTACGACCTCCACGTCGCCTGGGTGCTTTCCGGCCTGTTGGCCCTGATCGCCGTCGAAACCCTGCTCGCCCTCGTCTTCGAGGCCTATCGCCCCCGCGTCCGCGGCAAGGAAGTCCGCCTCATCTACGAAAGCCGCCTCGTCGGCCTGCTCGGCCAGCCCACCGGACTCTTCGCCACCGCCGCCCAGGCGCTGGACTACCAGTTCGGGTTCCGGGTCAGCGACACGTGGTTCTACCGCTTCATCGAGGAGAAGATCGGCCGGTTCGCCCTCGTCTGGATCGGCATCCTCGCGCTCAGCGACTGCTTCGTCTTCATCGAACCCGGCGAACAGGGCCTGCGTGAACGCTTCGGCCGCCCGAGCGGCGAGGTCCTCGGCTCCGGTGTGGCCGTGAAGTTCCCGCGGCCGATCGACGTCGTCCACCGCTTCCCGACCTCCGAGATCCAGGGCTTCAACGTCGGCTTCGTCCCGGACGAGAAGCTCGAGGCCCAACGGACGCTCCTGTGGACCAAGCCCCACTACAAGGAGGAGTTCAACCTGCTGGTCGCCTCGCGCGAGCAGTTCGCCTCGACCAACACCGTGGAGTCCGAGCAGTCGGTCCCGGTCAACCTCCTCACCGTCAGCATCCCGGTCCAGTTCCTCGTCCGTGACGTCAAGGCCTGGGCCTACGGCCACTCCGAACCCAAGGGCCTGCTCGAACGCATCGCCAACCGCGAGGTCGTGCGCTACATGGCCAGCGTCGACATCGAGAAGGTCATGTCCTTCGGCCGGCTCGAAGCGGCCGCCGACCTCCGCCGCAACATCCAGAAGCAGGCCGACACCGCCGGTCTCGGCGTGGAGATCGTCTTCGTCGGCCTCCAGGACATCCATCCGCCCATGGGCTCGAAGGAGAACCAGGTCGCCGCCTCCTACGAGAAGGTCATCGGCGCGGAGCAGGAGAAGGAGTCGAAGATCCTTGAGGCCGAAGGCTACGCGCTCGAGGCGGTGCCCACGGCCCTGGCCAACGCCGCGAAGACCGTCAACGAGGCGAAGTCCGTGGCCGCGCAGAAGGTCAGCGAGGCCGCCGGTCGTGCGGCCCAGTTCACCCATCAGCTCGCCGCCTACCGCACCGCGCCCGGGCTCTTCACCACCCGCAACTACGTCGAGACCTTCGCCCGCGGCGCCGTCGGCAACCGCAAGCTCGTCCTGCTCCCGACCAACACCCACGATGTCATCATCCTCGATCTCTCGGACAAGATCCGACAGGACCTGCTGGACGTGAACATCGAGCCGGTCCGCCGCGACGAGCCCAAGAAGTGAACCCCCTGAGGACGTTTCCAGAAACCCC
>CAMASJ010000361.1 GCA_945860685.1 Akkermansia muciniphila | reverse complement strand
CCAGCTCCCATCCGTTCGTCACCGGATCATAGGCCATCCGCGAGCCGATCGGCGGCGTTACGTCGATGTCGAAGGTCCCGATCCGGAGGGGATCCGCGGAGACGAGGCCGGCCACAAGGACCACCAAAAGGGTCCAACAGGAGGCGAAGCGGGAAATCATTCCCCGAGGCTATCCGGAAGCACCGCCGCGGCCACTGGGATTCCGCGGCGCAAGGAAGGGAACCAAGGATCCGGAATTCCGTGCCAATCCGTGTCTCCCCAGAAACAGGACAACCCGTCTCAGCGGGCGGTGACCACGTATTCCAGCAGGTCCGCCATGCCTTGGGGCGTCAGCCCCGATTCCAATCCCTCCGGCATCAACGAACGTTCCGACCGGACGGCGTTCAGGATCCCGGACTTCGGCACCACCGCCTCGGCGCCACCCGCCACCTGGAGCACCAACGCCGAATCGTCCTCGCGGACGCGGATCCCGCTCAGGGTCGTGCCGTCCTTCTGCTCCACCGTCCAGGCCACGAACGACGGCGCGACCTCGCGGTTCGGATCGAGGATCGACACGAGGATCTTCTCCTTCCCGTTCGAGCGGACGCTCGCCAGATCCGGTCCGAGGACCACCCCGCGTTCCGCCAACCGGTGGCAGGAGGCGCATCGTTCCTGGAACACCCCGGCCCCGCGACGGGCGTCGCCCGAAAGCCCGAGCGCCGGCAGGAAGGCCTCGACCGCCTCCGTGCGCGAAGCGGGCTTCTCTCCGTAGCGCCGGACCGTGCGCTCCCGCACTTCCCGGTCGCCGCTCTGGCGCAGGACGGCGATCGCGGTCAGCGGGACGTCGGACTCCGGGATGCGCCCCGACTCGACCGCGTCCAGCAGCGACTTCGTGGAGTCGGGCCGACGAATCATCAGGCCCACCAGTTCCGGGCGGATCTCCGGAGCCAGCCTCCGCCACGCCTCGGAGGCGGGCTGGGACCACAGGGAGGAATGCACGCGCCCCAGCGCGCGCACCGCTGCCTGTCGACGTTCCTTCGGAACAGCAGGTCCAACCAATGCCAGAAGCGGCTGAACCGACTTCGCACCCGCTTCGGGAAGCATCCCGATGGCCTCCACTGGAACCAGCATCGGATCCGAGCTCGCGCCGACGGCCAAGTCGACCCACTCCTTCCAGGCCGCTTCCCGACGGAAGCCAGCGCCCGGCCCGGCCGCGGCGGAAAGTGCGGAGGCCGTGCGGAAGCGGACGGCGTCGCCAGGCAGGAACCGAAGCAGCCGAAGCACACCATCGGCCATCGCGGCATCACCTGAGCGTCCGGCCACCGTCGCCAATTCGAGCAACGCGGGAACCCGGCGTACGGAGACCGGTTCCCCATCCCATTTCGCCAGCAACTCCTTCTCGGCCCCGCGGGTCGCGTGGACCGCCGCGGACACGACCCACGGCGAATCGACCGCGAGCAGCGGTCCCAGCCATTCCATCCTGAGCCCGGGTTCCATCCCCGCGGCCAGCCAAGCCATCTCCCATTGAACCCGCGGATCGCTTTCCGAGGTCCACACAGGAAGCAGTATCCCAAAAACGCCCGCCGGCAACGGCCCATGGCCGCGGAGAGCCCGGTACGCCGCGGCCCGGACGGACGGCTCGGGATCCTTCGCGAGAACCACGGCCGTCGCCGGTCCGAGGACGCCCAAACGCCGCAGAAGGCCCAAGGCCAGCAGACGCCCCTCTGCCGTCTTCAACTCCAGGACCGAGGAACTCAAAGCCTTCTTCGCGGCGGAGCCCCCCGTCTCCAGGATCCTCCGGGCCGCGGTGTCCCGGTGCCACCCGTTGGGATGGTCGAGGAGTCTGACCAGTTCCTCGGGCCCAGCGGTCCGGAACTCCACCGTCTTCCTCCGCGGCGCGGCCCCTTCCGGAACGATCCGCCAAAGCCGTCCGCGGTCCCGTCCCGAATCGAGATCCAGGCGACGCTTGAGCCCAGGCGGCAGCGACCACGGGTGCTCGATCGTCTCCCGGTACATGTCGAGCACCCAAAGCGCGCCGTCGGGCGCGTTCGCGAACTGCACCGGACGGAACCAGTTGTCGGTGCTGGCCACGAACTCCGAGGACTTCTCCTCCGCCACTCGACGACCCCGCAGCTCAAACCCGTCCCGATGCAGCCGCTTCCGGTGGATCAGGTTGCTCCCGCAGTCGGCGATGAAGACGTCGCCCGCCGCTTCGCCCGCGAGATCGCCGCGGTGGACCGTGACGCCGGTCGCCCCCGTGAAATAGCCGCTCGGACGCCCGCCGCCTTCCACCGGTCCCTCGACGATCCCGGCGACGCGCCAGCGGGTCCGTAGCACGCGCCACGGCTCGTCCGGGCTGCGCCGGAAGACCTCCGCCGACGGTCCGTCCTCGGCGATCGACAAACGCGGCGGCGGCAAGGAATGGAACGGATTCCCCGGCACGTCGTCCGCGTCGTAGGCGACCCATTGCAGGTGGTCGGAGTTGGAACAGACGAACTTCCCTCCCCACCGGTCGAAGGTCATGCCGTGCTGTCCGCCACCGGTCTCCGCCGAAAGCTCCAGCGTCCGCGGATCAAAGGCGAAGTCCCGGCCGCCCAACCGGATCTCCGGTGCCGCCTCGCTTCCTCCGGCCTCACGCACCCAGCGGTCCACGAAGTCGCTCCGGACCCTTCGCACCGTGCCGCCGCTCATGCTGCCCGCGCCGTGGATCCGGCCGTCCACACCCCAGTTCATGGAGTTCATCAGCGCCTGGACGTTGAGTCGGTTCGTCGCGTAGGGCGCATAGTCGGAGGCGAACCCGGTGAAGACCTTCTCCCGGAGGTCCGCGACGCCATCCCCGTTCACGTCGCGGGCATAGAGGATGTCTGGCGTGGCGCCGACGAACACGCCGCCTTTCCAGCAGGAGACCGCGGTCGGCCACGGCAGGCCGTCGAGAAACACCGTGGAACGGTCGGGCTTTCCGTCGCCATCCGTGTCCTCGAGCAAACGTACCCGCCCCAGCTGCTCTGGTCGGCGCTCCGAGTAGTCGCGCATCTCGACGACATAGATCCGACCCGCCTCGTCGAAGGACATCGCCACCGGGCTCGTCACCAACGGCTCGGCGGCCATCAGCTTCATACGGAATCCGGGCCGGACGGCGAAGGTCTCGGCGGCGCGGTCCGGCGCGGTGGCTGGCACCCGGGGCATCTCGGAGGTGGAAACACTAGGTTCCCCGGCGGAGAGGGTTGTCGCTGCGAGGATCCCGAGATGAGGGAACAACCATTTTGGGCGCACACCGGGAGCCTTGGTGGGACCAAGGAGCAGAACCAATGCAAATCCCGACGCAGGGTCCCCCTTCGCCTGCAACCCTACGGTTCAGAGAACCGTGGTCTTTTCGGCCGGCGTCGACGGCGAACTCAGGAGCGGACGCCAACTGGTCACGACCAGGAACAGGAGTCCGAGTCCAATGCCGACTGAAACCGGCAACGGCAGACCGGCATGGGTTGCGGTATTGAGCCAGATGTTAACCGTGTTGGAGGCATACTGGTTCAACGACGAGGCTCCAGGGACCACGGCGGCCGGTCGGTCGGCCAAGATGTGGGCCGCGTTCTGCCAGACGCATCGGAACATGTCGGTGACCTGGGAATGCTCCCAGCTCCAGATCGTGTCGATACGGGCGATCGTCAGGAGCGAGAGGCGGTAGTGCCAGTTCCCGACGAGGGAGGAAACGGCCAAGAGGAAACCGAAACCGATCAACGGCCAACTCAACCTCCGCAACGTTGCGCCCACAGGAGACCCCATGGAGGCAGCCCAAGGCAGGGCAAGAA
>CAMASJ010000360.1 GCA_945860685.1 Akkermansia muciniphila | reverse complement strand
GCTGGACGTCTTCAACGGCGCTTCGCCCAACGCGGCGTGGTACCTGACCCTGGCCGACCTCAATCCCACGGGGACGATGGTGCTCGAAAGCTGGTCGGTGACATTCACCGGCTTCACCGCGGTGCCGGAGCCCGGCGAGATCTCGCTCGCAGCCGGCGTTCTGCTGGCGGGTTTCACCCTGTGGCAGCGGCGGCGGCGTTGATCCGGCCTCGTTTCCGGCAACCGGGTCATATCTTCATCCGATGCCGCTCCGCGCGCGGGCGTGATACCCAACTGGACGATGACCAAACCGAATTCACGGAGCCATCACCAACCCATGATCAACTCGAAATCCATCGTCTGCGTCGCCGCGCTGGCCTCGCTTGCCACCGCGGTCGCCCAATCCTTCGACTTCAACGCCGGCACCGATACCGGCCTGACCCGCTACAACCCGCTGTCGCCGTTTGGCGTCGGTGCCAGCTACAGCTTCCCGGGTGGAGACACCTACAGGATCAACGTGCCCTCGTCCTCCCCCTTCACCGGCAGCGTCGGTCCGGGACGTGCCGGCGCCTTCAGTTCGGTCACTCAGACCGATTTCACGGTGTCGGTGGACCTGGTGGACTGGAACAACTCCCTTTCGCAGGGATTCGGTCCGGCGGCCCGAGTCCAACAGGTCGGCCTGGGAACCACGGACGCCTATTCCTTCGCCTACGTCACCAGCGCGCAGGTCGCCATCATCCAGCGGTTTGACAACGAAGCCGGCACGAGCCTCAACCTGGCTCCGATCACCCTCGATCCGGCGCAGGACTACCGGATGGTGTTTTCCGGAAGCGGCTCGTCCCTGACCGGGACGATCTATGCGCTCAGCGACCTGGGCACGCCGTTGGTGACCGTGAACACGACCGACGCAACCTATGCCAGCGGCTTCTCGGGCGTGCTCATGGCAACGACCGTGACCGCGCCCACCGGGGCTTCGGACGCCACGTTTGACAACTTCAGCGCCGTTCCGGAGCCCTGCGAATACGCCGCGGTCGCCGGCGTGTTCGTGGGTGGCTTCGCGCTGTGGCGCCGTCAGCGCCGCTGAGCGCTTCGGAATTCAGAAGAAGGGCCGGAGCACCCACAAAGGAAGGGGTGTTCCGGCCGCCTTCTTTCAGCACAGTTCACCGCGTCCCGACCTGTTCGACAATGCGGACCGTCACGGACCAGCCAAGCCGCGTAGGCGCCTGACCCCGATGCACGCCACAAAATCCGCCCTCCGAAGGAGAACCGTCAAAAAACCGGGGGGCCCTAGATCCGAAGTGCCGCCCGTCCCTGAACGAACGACGAGCAACCAGCCACGGACGAATCCTCCGTGTCCTCCGTGTCTCCGTGGCAAAAATGGAAAAACCCGCGCCGATCCGTTTCCGGACCGACGCGGGAAAATGGTGGAGGCGGCGGGAATTGAACCCGCGTCCTAGGCCATTCAACCCGGAACGACTACATGCTTAGTCGGCGCTTTGTTCTCGGAAACACCGTGACCGGCCGACTTGGACCGGTGTCTCCCAGCTCGCATGAAGTTTCTCGGCCGCCGACGCGCGAACTCCGCCGGCGACCATGCCTGCTAAATGCGTTCCGTCCCCGTAGCAGGTGTTCAGGGCGGAACGTCGAGCCGATTAGGCTGCGAGGGCCAACTCTTCGTTAGCTTCTATGTTTTGGTCCGATGTTTTACGAGGCCAACGTACCATCCTCGGCATGCCGTCCCGCGCAGGCTGTCCCAGTCGAAACCGGTGCGCCCCCATCGGGAACCGACCCCGACACACTGGCAGCCCCCCGACCCTCACGCAAGATTCCCCGCCGGGGTTCTTATCCACCTCTCCGATTCTCACCGCTTCTTCCAACCGTCTTCCACCGTCCAGGTCGACGAGCTTTCACCGATCGCGGTTCGTTCCCGCGGGCCGATTCAACGCGGTTTCGGGAAACAGCGTATAGGCGGATTCCCGCTCGAGCAGCAGGTGGTGATCCGGAGCCGCTTCCCCAAGCGCCCCGTCCAGCAGCCGATGGAACGCGGCCAGGTGTCCGTCGAACCGGTTCATCGCGTATTCCCGCGCCGTTCCCATCCGGATCAGGAAGGGCCAGTCGCTCGACTGCGCGAGCAGCAGTTCCCGGGTGGCTTGCGCCATTGCACGACGATGGAAGCCGGGGTCCACGCCGGCAGGCACGCCTACGGCTTCGGCCTGCACCCATCGGCGGGCCGCCTGCCGCAGCTGCGGTTGCAGGATGGCGTTCGAACCGTCCAGCCAGACTCCCAGGTGTCCGCCTTCTCCCCACGTGGACTCCGCAGGCATCGCCAACGGAGCGTCAGGCCACGCGTCCCGACCGCCCGACAGCGTGATGGTCCGGATCCCCTCGCCCGCCGCACCCCGCATCACGGCATCCAGGAAGTCGGGCCCCTCGAACCACCAGTGACCAAACAGCTCGGCGTCGTACGGCGCCGTCAACAACGGGGGGCGCCCCTGGAGAGGTCCCAGTCGTTCCATGCGGTTCCGGCAGGACTCCAGGAAATGCCGGGCATGCCCCCGGACCGCTTCCAAGGCGTCCTCGCGCTCGTAGAGTTCCTTCTCCGACGTCGGACCGGTGACCCGGTGGAACTTCAGTCCGCTGAAGGTCCGGACTCCCGTATCGGGAAGGAACGGGCGGACGTAGTCCCATTCGGCGTCATGGGCGAGGTCGCGGTGGAACTCCCGGTATCGCGGATCCCCGGGATAGCCGCCATGACGGCTCCAGACCTGACGGGCCGTGGCCGGATCGCGTCCGAAGACCGCGATTCCCGATGGAGTGCGCACCGGCGTGAAGACGGCCGCCGGTGGACGTGGTACGGCCCCGGTGACGGCATGGGTCTCGAGCACAAGATGGCGGACGCCGGAGCGGTATAGGACCTCGTCGAGCCAGGGACTCCAGGCGCATTCCGGAAGCCAGATCCCCTGCGGATCGGATCCGAAGCGTCGCCGATGCTCTTCGCGCCCGATGTCCAGTTGTCGCGTCAGGCCTTCCGGATCACCCCGCAGCAGAGGCAGGACGGCATGGGTGGCGGTTCCTCCGAGAAGTTCCAGGCGGCCGGAACCGCCGAGACGTCGCCAGGCGCCACAGAGGTCGCCTCCGATCGCTTCCCACAGGCGCAGCGACTGCGAATAGAACTCCAGATGGAACTCCGCGACGCGTCGGCGCGCCGGTTCCAACACACACCGGTCGCACTCCGAGGCGGCGAGAATCCGACGTTCCTCGAGGTAGCGGCCCGTCCGCGACCGCAACAGGCCGTCGTCCAGCATCGAGCCCAACGTGGGCGTCACGCCGAGCGTGAGACGCCAATCCACGCCATCCGCCTCCCAGCCGAGCATCCTGGAAAGCAGCGGCAGATAGGACTCAGCCACCGCCTCATGCAGCCACTCTTCCTCGAGGAAGCGTTCGTGCTCGGGATGCCGCACATAGGGAAGGTGCGCGTGCAGCACGAGGGCCAGTTGGCCGCGGATCGGAGGATTCATCGCATCCGGAACCGTTCGATTGAGACGGAGATGGGACTCACCCCGAGACGCGAATCCGCGAACGGGAGGTTGGAATACGAGCCGAGACGATGACCAACGGACGGTCTTGGCCACGACCACCGGAAAACGCCGCAGATCCCTTCACGCCCAATCGCGGTTTGGCGTCCTGGCGTTCGGGCCTCCTCTGCATGGCTCAGGGCAGCGACTCCACGCGGGGCGGCTTCAAGGCGGGATCGATCGGGTGCACGCCGACCGCGCCGGAAAGCCGGGTCTGCCGAACGAACCGCACCTCGGCGGCCCGGGCGTCGGTGCCGGTGCCGG
>CAMASJ010000359.1 GCA_945860685.1 Akkermansia muciniphila | reverse complement strand
GGAAGCCATCCCGTTTCTGCTGATGTCCACGGACTTGGTGTTCGACGGGCTGAAGGGCGGCTACGTCGAGAGCGACCCGGTGAATCCGCTGGGCGTGTATGCCGAGACCAAGGTGGCGGCGGAGACCGCGGTCTTGGCCAATCCGCACCATGCCGTGGTGCGCACCTCGCTGAACTTCGGCCGGTCGCCGGGCGGCCGATCGTCGTTCAACGAGGAGATGCGCGAAGCTTGGCGCAGCGGTCGGTCGCTCGACCTGTTCGAGGACGAGTACCGTTCGCCGATCGCTGCGGCAGAGACGGCTCGGGTGCTTTGGGCGCTGGTCATTGGACGACACGCCGGTCTGTTCCATTTGGCGGGTCGCGAGCGGTTGTCGCGGGTCGAAATCGGACGTCTCGTCGCGGAGTGGTGCCGTCGGGAGGAACCCAACCTCCCGACCCCATACCGAGCCGGCTCGCTGCGGGACTACCGGGGAGCCCCGAGGTCGCCTGACACCTCGATGGACTCCGGGAAGGTGGAGCGGCTACTGGACCTCCGACTTCCGTGTTTCAGCCGTTGGATGGCGGGATAGCACGGGAGGAAAGCACCGTCGTCCGTTCAGGTGGTGGATGGAAAGTTATACCGTCTTGTCACATGGGGAACGGACCGGAGTTCCGATTGTTCCGTGGTGAACCGCGTCCAGGAAGCCGAAACCGGCTTGAAGACAAGCCGACGGCCGGCCTCGCTTCGCAATCGGCTGATCCTTGCCGGAGTCGCGCCCTTGGTGCTGGTTGGGCTGCTGACGTTCTGCGTCCAGGTCGTCCGGCTGAACGAGGCGAAGGAGTGGTTCCAGGTCGCCGAGAACACCCACCTGATCCAAGGTGCCGTGGGCGAATTGCGGCGCGGTGAAAAGGACTTCCTGTTGCGGGACAGGAGGAGTCCCTCATATCTCGAGACCGGTGAAAGCGTCAATCTGTCCCGCGTCGACGCGGCGATTCGGTCGCTTGCGACCAATCTGGCGGAGCTCCAGTCGAACTCCCTGACCCGCGACGACAGCAGGCCTACGGTGCTCCTCCAGGAGATCGGTTCTTATTCCAACCTGTTCAGCGAGCTTCGGCGGAACGTACGCAGGATGGGAGGCGAGTCTTACGGGTTGGAAGGCGAGTGGCGGGGTCGCCATCGTGCGATGGTCGCACGCCTTTCCGGAAACCCCGAGGCGGTGCCGCTGCTCGCATCCTTGGAGACGGGCATCCTCGGCTACCTCCTCCGGGCCGAGACTCAGGAGTACCAGAAGGTGGAGTCGACGATGGACCGCCTTGCCGTCCTCCTCGGGCCGGACCCCGACCTGTCCGCCTACCGGGCTGCGATCGTCGCCCACCACGAACTTGCGGTGAGGAACGGTCTCAACGAACGCGAAGGACTCCAGGGTGGATTCCGATCGGCGATCCACCGGCTTTCCGGGGTGATGGACGGACTCATCGAGGACGCCCGGACTCATGGTCATCGGGCCCATGTTTCCACCCTGAACGCCTCGGCGATCATGCTGGGGATCTCGTTCGCCGGCGCGGTGCTGGTGTTGGCCTACCTCGCCCGGGGCATCGTCGGCCCGCTCCGCTCGTTGACGGCGGCCGCCAACCGCTTCCGGGGCGGGCAGCTCGAGGAGTCGGTTCCCTCTGCCTCGGTCCTGGAGCTCCGTGAACTGGCGGAGGCCTTCAACGCGATGGGCACCGCGCTCCTGGAGGCCCGACGGACCCTCGAGGCCCGTGTCGAGGCCCGTACGCGCGACCTGGCCGAGGCCAAGGCCTCGCTGGAGGAACGGAACCACCAGCTCGGTTTCCTCGTGGAGCAGCTGAAGCTGTCCGCCGCCGAGTCCGCGCGCCTTGCCCGCGAGGCCGAGCAGGCCAACGAGGCGAAGTCGCGCTTCCTCGCCGTGATGAGCCACGAACTCCGAACCCCGATCAACGGGATGCTGGGCTTCTCCGAGTTCCTCGCGGAGTCGCCGCTCAACGAGGATCAACGCCAGCAGGTGCGCATCATCCAAAATAGCGCCGAGCACCTCCTCCGCATCGTCAACGAGATCCTCGACATCTCCCGCATCGAACAGGGCCGGATGGACGTTATCTCTCAGGAGGTCGACCTCGTTCCGATCGCCCGCGAGGTGGTCGGCCTGCTCCAGGCCTCCGCGGGTCCCAAGGGCGTGGCCTGCCTTCTGGAGACCGGTTTCCTCGCGATGCCGGTGGCCGGCGACCCGCTCCGTCTCAAGCAGGTCCTGCTCAATCTCGTTGGCAATGCGGTGAAGTTCACCGACCTGGGTTCCGTAAGGCTGCGGGTTTCGGCGGCCGAGGACTCCGCCGTGGTGGAGGTCCGCGACACCGGCCCCGGGATCCCGCAGGAAATGATCCCGAAGCTGTTCAACAAGTTCGTGCAGGTGGACGCGTCCCACAGCCGTCGACATGGAGGCGTCGGGCTCGGCTTGGCCATCTCCAAGGCCCTGGTGGAGCAAATGGGGGGAACGATCGTCCTCGAGTCGCAGCTCGGCGTCGGATCCTGTTTCCGGATCCGACTGCCGTTGGCCGCGCCGTTGCCGAACCCGGTGGACGCGGTGGGCCGGTCGCATCCGCGCGGAACCGTCGTCCAACCCGATTCCGCTGACGCCCCGGAATTGCGTTCGTTGGAACGCGTTGACGGATTCCGGGTCCTCATCGCGGAGGACAACGAGGTGAACGCGCGTCTGGTGAGTCGCTTCGCCCAGATTCTCGGCATGCAGCCCACCGTGGTCGCGGATGGCACCCAACTGGTGGAGGCCTTCGTCGAGTCCACCTGGGACCTGCTCATCGTGGATTGGCAGATGCCGGAGATGGACGGCTTGGAGGCGGTCCGGAGGATCCGGTCCATGGAGGTGGACGGAAGGCGGGTTCCGATCCTGCTCCTGACGGCGAACGCGATGGCCGGAGACGGCGAACGATGCACCGCAGCCGGTGCGGACGCCTTCCTGTTCAAGCCGATCCGACGCGCAGACTTCGAGGCCGTGGTCCGCCGAATCTGTCCCGTTCCCGTTGTGGAAGCCGCCCGCTGAATCGGATGCGTCCGATTCCAGCGGATCGGACCTCCTGCAAAAGCGCCAAGACGCGAAGAGGGAACGTCTCCCCTGCCTTCGCGTCCCGGCGTTCCGTTCCCTTCGTCAACCCAGCTTGGGGCCGGTTGACGAGGAATCAGAAGAGGCGGCGTTCCTCGGTCAGTCGGGCCGGCGGCCAGACCCAGTCCAGGTCGCCGCCGCCCTGGCCCTCGAACACCCCGTTGTCGTCCTTCTTGTTCGGTCCCATGCCATACAGGGTGAAGGTCCCATCGCCTTCCAATCGGTAGCCGAACGGTTGGCCGGTCATCGGGTCGGCCGGGACGGTCGCCGCGAAACGGGGGGCGAGTTCGGCGAGCGCCTTCGGGTAGGAACCCGTCGCGAGCCGATGACGCTCCAGGGCGGCCACCGCCGAGGCGAGTCGGGTCACGGTCAGAATCCGGTCCGCCTTCACATGGGTTTTGGCGAGGGCCGGGGTCAGCATGTCGGCCAGGATCCGGTACGGCATGAAGCCCTTGCCCTTGCCGACGAAGAAGGCGTCCTCGAGGTCGTTCATTCCCCGGCCGACCTCCGCGGAGCCGACGCAGCGTTCCGGATCGGCCTTGAGCAGGATCGAGGTCACGCCGTCGAGCAGGCGCGTGTGGTGGATCTGGTTCTGCAGCAGCCAACAGCTTGGAAACAGCCGGATCATGGCGATCTGCGGGTCGCTCTCCCCGTCGGGGCTGCCCAGCATGTCGGAGCCGAGACGGCCCTCGCGCATCATCTCGAAGGCGGT
>CAMASJ010000358.1 GCA_945860685.1 Akkermansia muciniphila | reverse complement strand
GCGGATTCGCGGGCGACACGGATTCGCACGGACCTCCACGGATCCACGAAAGGCCCAAGGCCCCGATCCGTTGGATTACCGCACCGAACTTCACAACAAGGGGTGCCAAGGGTGCCAAGAGGGAGCTTCCGACCGGTGCCCGTCCCCTTTGGCGTCTTGGCGCGTTTGCGTGAGGTCGATCTCCCCTGCCATGGCTCCGCGGCGCGTTTGCGTGAGACTCCCCCCCGGTTCCCCGCCTGCCCTGCCTCAAAGCCGGCGGACCTCGACGTTGCGGTAGCGGATCACGGTCTCGTTGCTGTCGTTGAAGGCCCCGATGCCGAGGCGGAACTCGCCCGCCTCGAACGGTGGCAGCTTGGGCACCGGGTTGTCGTGGAAGACGATCATGTCGTTCACCTTCACCGTCGCGAGGCCGTTCCGGAACTCCAGTTCGAAGCGGTTGGTCTTCCCGGTGTACACCAGCGCCGGTCCCTTGATCTGGCTGCGGCCCCAGCCGTAGCCCACCGAGGCGACCTGGTCCTCGTCGCGGGTGTTCTTCATCCGGAACCCCAGGAAGCGGGAACGGCTCAGTTCGGTCAGGCCGAAGACGATTCCCGCCTGGATGTCCCCGTTCGAACTGCTCACCGATTCCCATTCGCCCCGCACCGCGAAGTTCGTCCCGATCGGGACCCGGCTGTGGATCAGGTGCCCTGTGGGCCCCGACTTCACCTCGAGGATCCCCGGGGCGCTCCTCCGGATCTCGCCGCGGGCGGTGAACCACTCCGGGTCCTCCGCCGACTGCGGCAGCAGCGGAATCCATTCGCCGCGGGCAAGGCGTCCCTCCGAGGCCGCGATCCGTGCCCGGATCCGAGCGTAGTCGCGGGTCCTGTCGTCGACGTCGGTGCGCGCCGCGATCTCGTCGAAGCGTTCCGCGGCCTCCTCGGGATGGCCGCGCTTCCGCTCCTGCTCGGCCCGGGCCACCTCCCGTCCTGCGCCGCCCGTGAGCGCCGCGACCTCGGGCACCATCAGCGAAAGGTCCTTGTCCCAGCCCAGCAGCCGGGTCGGCTCCGGATTCCAGTCCACCGCCTCCAACTGTTCCCGGGCCACCGACATCCGGTCGGAGAGACGCGCGACCACGGCGAAGACGGAGCGCCACCCGCGTTCCTCCGGTGTGCCCTTCCGGTTCGCGATGTAGCCGCGGTACATCTTCTCCAGGTCGTCCCAGATGTCGGCCCGGGTCAACAGACGACGTCCCGGCGCCGGATTCGCCTCGGACTCGGCATCCTCGATGCAATCGAAGAGCTTCCTCGGCACGTCCGTGTCGAAGCGTCCCGTGGCCACCGCCGTGCGTCCGAGCGTCAGGAGGGCATCCACGCTCCCGTGCCAACGCGGCCGGAGTCCCCAACGGAGCTGGGTCCACGCGTCGTGGTAGTCGATGCGCGCCTCCAGCGCCCGATCGAACCACAGGCGCATCCGCCCGATGCCGTGGAGTCCGAGGCTCACGAACACCATCCGCGCCGGGGCCTGGGGGCGTTCCGGGTTCAGTTCCCACGCGGCTTCCAAGGCCTTCTCCGCCAACTCCGAGTGTTCGTTGAATCCTTCCCAACCCTTCCGGGTCACGGTGCCGGCGAAGCCACCACCCCGCGCCTTCCACGCCTGTTGGATGTGGTACTCGCCCTCCAGCAAAAGGGCCAGCCAGGCGAACGGTTCGCCGGCCTCGGCGGACTGGTCCTTCAGGCGCTCCCCGTGACGTCGGAACAGGCGGTCACCCCAGCCGTGGAGCAGCACCTCGCCCAGCTGCTCCTGTTCGTCCGGCCGGATGCCGTCCGGCCCGAGCACTTCCCCGAAGAGACCCGCCGCCTTCTCCAACAGGGGTTCGGTCCGGGAATCCTCGGCGGGAAGGATCTTGGCGAGGTCGGCGGCCGCGAAGAACCGGGGATACGGTCCGTATTCCGTCCCGGAGAAAGCGTCGATCGCACGCTGGTAGCGCCGGATGCGTTCGTGTTGCTCCGGACAACGGACCGCAGTGACCAGCAGGACGATGGGATCCCGGACCGACGCGTCGCCCGCGATGAGGTCGGCCTTCGCGAGGAAGCCGGAGTCGTCCTCCGGGGTGTGCGTCCCGAATCCCGTGCGGAACCAGGATTCGATGAATTCCTCCCCGGCCTTGAACCCCGGCGCGGTGCGGTCGCCATGACGGCGGTAGGCCTCGAGGTATTGACGGCGACGGAAGTCCTCGGTGCGTCGGCTGAAGTCCAGGAAGGTCTCCGAGTTGGTGGAGACCACGATCGGCCGCGCGGCCACGGCCTCGGCGTCCTCGTCCTCGTCTTCACCTTCCGACGCTGTCGCGGAATCCGCGGCGGAGGCCTTCCGGCCGACCTTGCTGGTGGCCACGGCGCCGGCGACGAGGAAGACCATGCCCATGAAGCCGACCACGATCGCCACCGCCACCGTGATCCAGAACGCGGGTCCCTGGGTGCGGGAAGGGACGGAGGTGCCACGGGCGGACGGAGATGAAGCCGAGTCGGCCGTGAGCATCGGCGGAAGGGAGTTGCCGATCGGCGGTGGCGCATCGGCGCGGGGCAGGGCCTCGTCCAAGGGTTGCCATTGGGACATGCCCGGGCGCCAGACCAGCGCCTCGCCGGGGAGTTCGCCCGCGTCGCGCCGTTGGCGGAGAACCTGCTCCGAGTGGACGCCGAGATCCTGTCCCTGGTGATGGAGATGGTAGTTCATGTCCGGGCCTCCGCGGGACACTGCCGACACGTGTGATCCGGGCAAGCCTCGTGACCTCGTCTCCTACGACGTGCACGGGTAGGAGACGACGTGAGGAGTCTCAACCTCCGGTCCGAGGTGCCGGGGATGGGCGTGTCGCCTGGGGAAGTGGTCAGAGACTCGTCACCTCGTCTCCTACGGCGTGCACGAGTAGGAGACGACGTGAGGAGACTCAACCTTCCGGTCCGAGGTGCCGGGGATGGGCGTGTCGCCTGGGGAAGTGGTTAGAGCCTCGTGACCTCGTCTCCTACGGCGTGCGAAGATCCATAAATCTCACCGCAACGACGGCAGCACGTGTTCATCGCATCTTGGGTCCCGCTGGCCTCGGTAGATCTTCCAGAAAACTCCCCAAAACGAGTCGTTCAGCGGATGCATCGCGGGATATCCAGGTAAGATGCAGCCCGAAAACGGCCAGTCCTCCGGCTTTCGCACCAACCCCTTGTTCACCGGGTTGTGGAGGTCGTACGCGATGCTGCTCCGGAAGGCGTCCCGGTTGCGCTCGTTCTTGCGCAGCACATGGTCGTGGGCCTGGGGCTGGAATTTTGCGGGAGCCAACGCCGGTTCCAGGTGGGTCCTGAGAAATGCCATTCCATTGAGTTGATCCGAGTCCGGACGAAGTCCCATCCAGACCAGGTGGATGTGATCCGGCATCAGGCAATAGGCAGGACAAAGCAGTCCTTCCCGGATGACCGAATGGAGAACGAGTTCACGGAAACCGGCGTGGAAGGGTTCATCGAGCCACCCGGTGGCCCGATCGAAGAGGGTCAGTGTCCAGTGAACTGCGGCGTCCGCCTGATAGAATGGACGTGGAAGGCGCGGGAGGTTGTAGGCCCGATCTCGGAATTCCTTCATTCGCAGGCAAGGAACGTCCTCGTCCCGTCCCGCCTCAAGCCCGATGCCCCTCTGAAGGATGGAAAACTGGCGCCCAGTAGCCTCGGGTTGGTCAGAGCCTCGCGACCTCGTCTCCTACGGCGTGCACGGGTAGGAGACGACGTGAGGAGTCTCAACCTTCCGGTCCGAGGCGCCGGGGAAGGGCGTGTCGCCTGGTGAAGTGGTCAGAGACTCGTGACCTTGTCTCCTACAATGTGCACGTGTAGGAGACGACGTGAGGAGGCTCAAAC
>CAMASJ010000357.1 GCA_945860685.1 Akkermansia muciniphila | reverse complement strand
GGGCCGCGCGTGAGCGCCAGAAGCGGACCGTCCACGAGGTGGCGGACGCAACGAACATCAAGGCCGACCACATCCGCGCCCTCGAGGCCGGCGAGTGGAAGGTGTTCAGCGCCCCCGTGTACATCCGCGGCTTCACCCGCACCTACGCCAAGGAACTGCGCCTCGATTCGGTCCGCCTGGTCGCGGAACTCGAGGAGGAACTGGGCCGCACCGACGACTACGCGGAGCCGCCGAGCCTGACCGGCGGCGGGAAGGGGCCGCTCGACTTCATCACGCTGTGGCTCTCGCGGGTCCGTTGGCAGTGGGCGTTCCCCGTGCTGATCGGGGTGGTGGTCGTGGCCGCGTGCGTCGCGGGCTACCGCGCCTGGAGCTCCGGTCGCACGGCCACCGGCAACCCCACGGTCCTGCCCGCCGGAAGCGGACTCTACCAGCCCTCGAAGCCCGCACCGGGTCCCGTCCTGCCGCTCCCCACCAACCCGGCCCCGTCCCGCGTCCGCTGACACCGGGTCCGGCCACGAAAAAGGGGCGGGCCCCGTGAGGCACACCCCTTGGCGCTGCAGCTGTTCCGGACTCAGGCCTCGAGCTTCGTCCAGGCGGCGTTCGCCTTCGACGACGCCACCACCGCCTCGATGAAGGCCATGCCGCGGACGCCGTCCTCGATCTTCGGGAAGTCGTTCGCCGGATGGTCCTTCGCGAGCTTCTCACCCGCCTGACGGGCGCGGATCGCCGTGGCGAAGTTCTTGTAGATGTTGGCGAACGCCTCGAGGTAGCCCTCGGGATGCGACGGCGGCGTCCGGCCCGCGGCCTTGGCCGCGTCGCTCAGGTAGCCGTTCGCCGTGCGGTACACCTGCATCGGCTGGTCGGGCCACTTCACCAGCAGGGTGTTCGGCTCCTTCTGGTGCCACTCGAGGCCGCCCAGCTCGCCGTACACGCGCAGGTTCAGGTTGTTCTCCTCGCCCACGCTGATCTGCGAGCTGTGGAGCACGCCCTTCGCTCCGCCCTTGAAGCGCAGAAGCACGTTGCCGTCGTCGTCGAGCTTGCGGCCCTTCACGAAGGCCGTGATGTCCGCGGCCAGTTCGCTGATCTGCAGCCCGGTCACGTACTCGGCCAGGTTCTCGGCATGGGTGCCGATGTCGCCGATGCACCCGGCGGCGCCGGAACGCTTCGGGTCGGTGCGCCAGGAGGCCTGCTTCTGGCCCGAGGCCTCGATCCGGGTGGCCAGCCAGCCCTGCGGATACTCGACCACCACCTTGCGGATCTTGCCCAGCTTGCCGCTGGCGACCAGGTGGCGCGCCTCCTTCACCAGCGGATAGCCGGTGTAGTTGTGCGTCAGCCCGTAGAGCAGGCCCGACTTCTTCACCAGCTTCTGCAGCTCCTTCGCCTCGGCGAGGTTGAAGGTCGCGGGCTTGTCGCTCAGGACGTGGAAGCCGTGCTCCAGCGCCATCTTCGCCGGCGGGAAATGGACATGGTTCGGCGTGACGATCGCGATGAAGTCGATGCGCTGGTCGGCCGGGAGCATCGCCTCGGTCTCGATCATCTCGGCGAACGAGCCGTAGCAGCGGCTCGCCGGGAGGAAGAGGTCCGCGCCGCTCGCCTTGGACTTCTCGGGGTCGGAGGAGAACGCGCCCGCGGCCAGCTCGATCTGGCCGTCGATGTTCGCCGCGATGCGGTGGACCGCGCCGATGAAGGCGCCGCGGCCGCCGCCGACCATTCCGTAACGGATCTTTCTGCTCATGATGGTGGATGTGTGTGTTTGGACCTGTGCGAAAAAGGGGACGCGGCACTTTCGCCGCGCCCGGAGCGTCGAGTCAACGTCCCCGCCGTCACCACTTCAGCGACTGGAGCCGACGCGAGACCTCCTCGGCGTTGGCGCGGCTGTTGAAGGCGCTCACCCGGAACCAGCCCTCGCCGTTGCTGCCGAACCCGCTGCCCGGCGTGATCACCACGTTCGCCTCGCCGAGGATCCGGTCGAAGGCCTGCCAGCTGGTGAAGCCCTTCGGCGCGCTCACCCAGATGTACGGCGCGTTCACCCCACCGAAGACCGTGTGCCCCGCCGCCTTCGCGCCGGCCACCAGCAGCTTCGCGTTGCCCATGTAGTGCTCCACCAACGCCTTCACCTGCGCCTTGCCCTCCGGCGTGTACAACGCCGCTGCCGCCCGCTGGACGATGTAGGAAACGCCATTGAACTTCGTGGTCATCCGACGCGACCACAACGGATGCAGCGGCCGCTTCTCGCCGGACTTCGTGGACGCCTTCAGCGTCTTCGGGACGACCGTGAACGCGCAGCGCACCCCGGTGAACCCGCCGTTCTTGGAGAAGCTCCGGAACTCGATGGCGCACTCGCGGGCCCCCGGGATCTCGTAGATCGACCGCGGCACCGCCGGATCGTCGATGTAGGCCTCGTACGCGGCGTCGAACAGGATGATGGCGTCGTTCTCCAGCGCGTACTTCACCCAGGCCTCCAGCTGCGCCCGCGAGGCGGTGGCGCCGGTCGGGTTGTTCGGCGAACAGAGGTAGATGACGTCCACGTGCTCCTTCGGCGGCTCGGGAACGAAGCCGTTCTGCGCCGTGCAAGGCAGGTAGTGGATGCCCGCATACGCGCCGTTCGCGTCGGCCTCGCCCGTGTGGCCGGCCATCACGTTCGTGTCGACGTACACCGGGTACACCGGGTCGGTGATCGCGAGACGGTTGGCGTCGCCGAGGATGTCGAGGATCGCGCCGCAGTCGCACTTGGAACCGTCGCTGACGAAGATCTCGTCGTCCGCGACCTCGATGCCGCGGGACCGGAAGTCGTTCTCTGCGATCGCCGAACGAAGCCACTCGTAGCCCTGCTCCGGACCGTAGCCCTTGAACGAAGTGCGGACGCCCATCTCGTCCACCGCCTGGTGCATCGCGGTCACCACCGCCTGGGGCAGCGGTTCGGTCACGTCGCCGATGCCGCAGCGGATGAGGCGTTTGGCGGCGTCGGGGTTCGCGTCGGTGAAGGCCTTCACCCGTCGCCCGATCTCGGGGAACAGGTAGCCGGCCTTGAGCTTGAGGTAGTTTTCGTTGAGCAGTGCCATGAGAGGGATCCCGGCCGGGCCGGAAGCCACCGATGATAGGAAAGCGCGGGCCCCACAGGCAAGCCGCCCAACGACGGGCAGGTGGAGAGAACGGCATCGGGCATCCGGCGTCGGGCGTCAGGATCGGAAGCCGACGCCCGTCGCCCCTCGCCCGTCGCCCATCAACTCACCGCCTCAACCAATCCCGCTCGAAACGAGCGTGGCGGATCGTCTCCAGTCTGCCGGACGACTCGCTCCAGGTGGCGTGGATGCCGCCGTCCCGCGCCTCGACGACGCTAGGGTATCCGAAGGATCCCTTCCCCTCCTCCGCCCGGGCCACGTTGCGACGCCAGCGCCAGGTGCGCCCCTCGTCGTCGCTCATCCAAACGGCCAGCGAATGGCGTCCATCCTCGGTGTCGTTCCCAATGAAGAGCCAGGTGCCGTCGCGCAACACGACGACCTCCGCGCCCGATCCGGGATTCGGGATCTCCGAATCCGCGGCCGGGGTCCACGTCTCCCCACGGTCCTTCGACTCGGACACCAGAAGGCGCTTCGGCGGCGGGCCGTTGTCCCGCATCCAGGCGACGATCGTGCCGTCGCGGCGCGGCGTGAGGCTGGGCTGGACGTTGCCCGCGCCGACGATCGGGGCAGAGGCCCGCCAGGTGGCGCCGCGATCATCGGACAGGGCGACCAGCGAGACGGAGAATCCGTCGTGGTAGAGGGGCAGGAACCAGCGGTCCGGGGCGAACAGCGGATGCGCCCGCGGCATCCAGCCGAGCCGGCGGTAGAGCCGGTTGGTGATGTGCCCTTGCGCCGCCTCCAGGAACTCCGCCGCCTCCTTGCGTTCGTCGGGCTTCAGGTCGCT
>CAMASJ010000356.1 GCA_945860685.1 Akkermansia muciniphila | reverse complement strand
GCCCACATCCGCAGCGAGGCCAGCCCGGAGTCGCCCGCCTCGTCCAACAGCCCGTCGTCCACCATTCCCGTGCTGAACAGCGTCCACAACGCGGCCAGCTTCGCGTCCTCGGTCGGACCGGATTTCATCATCGTCGCGAGTGCCGCCTTCTGCGCCGCCACGTCGGCCCGACCGCCGAGGAGCCGCTGGGCCATGCGACGCTGCCACACGTTCGGATGCGCCAACGTCCGCACCAGCTCCGCGGTCGCGGCCTTGCCGAGGTCGAGTCCGGCGGGATGCGGCGGCACCGCCTTCCCGGGTTGGTCCCCCGTCCACACGATCCGCCAGACGCGTCCGCGTTCGCGGTCGACGCCCGACGGATCCGCGTTGGCGTTCTGGTAGCACGGATAGCGGTCGTACCAGTCCATGACCCACACCGTGCCGTCCGGCCCGGTCTGCATGCTGACCGGCATGAACCAGCCGTCGTTGCCCCGCACGAAGTCGCCATCCGCCGACGCCACGAAGGTGCTGCCCTTCGCGCTCAGCCGGTCCCGGTGGATGGCGTTGTCATGGATGTTCCCCTGCAGGGCCATCCCACGGAACTCGGCCGGATACTGGTCGCCCTGGTAGATGTCGACGCCTGCATAGGCCGCCATGTGATGCCGGTGGTCCACGATGCTGGGCAGCAGGTCGTAGGCGTACGGATAGGGCGGCTGTCCCGCCTGCCGGACATACAACCCGCCCGGGGCGAGATGGAAGAAGTGGTCGATCACGCACGCGCTGACGAAGGCGTTGCCGCGTGCGTCGAAGTCCACGCCCCACGGGTTCGACGTGCCTTCGGCGAAGACCTCCAGCTTGCGGGTCTTCGGCTGGAACCGCGCCACGCCCGCGGTCAGCACCACCGGCTCGGCCGGCTTCGACGGATCGGTCGCCTTGGTCACGGTGAACACGCCGTGGGTCATGTACATCTGGCCGTCCGGTCCCCAGGTGAACCCGTTCAACAGCTCATGCCGGTCCTCGAGCCCGAAGCCCGTCTGGACCACCGTCCGCCGATCTGCCACGTCGTCCCCATTGGTGTCCTCGAGGAACAGGAGGTCCGGCGCCGCGCCCACGTAGACGCCGTCGTTCGCGATGATCAGGCCGGTGGCAAGGGTGAAGCCGTCCGCGAAGACCTTCACCGAGTCCGCCCGTCCGTCCCCGTCGGTATCCTCCAGGATCTTCACGCGGTCCCGGCCCTTCTCGCCGGGCTTCGTTCCCAGCGGATACTCATACAGCTCGACCACCCACAGGCGACCGCGGTCGTCCCAGGTCATCGCCACCGGGTTCACCACCTCGGGTTCGGAGGCGAAGAGCCGCGCCTCGAATCCCTTGGGCAGGGTGAACTTGGCCCGCGCCTGCTCGGGCGGCAGGGCCGGAGTCTCGGCCGGCTTGTGCTGCCCGGCCAGCTGCCGCCCCGAGGGTTCGTTGGTGTAGACCGGAAAGCCGAACTTCGGATGCCGCGGGATCTCGGCGGCTAGGGGAAGCAATCCCAGGGCGGCGAGGCAGGCGAGTCGGAGCGACGTGCGGTTCATGGGGAAGGGGTGGACCGCTTCATGGACGTCCATGGCGGCGCGGTCAATTCAGCAGGTGTTTTCACCGGCGGTCCATCGGCATGGAGCCATGCCGGATTTCCCACGCAACTCTGGCCACGAAGACACGGAGAAAGAGCCTTCTTGTCCGTTGTCCGACGCCCGTAGCCGAGGCTGCCAAGCCACGGACGATCGCATTCCATGCAGGTTTTCCCGCTGAAAACTGAAAACCAGAAACTGAAAACTCCTCATCGCTGGCCACGGAAGGAAGTGCTCCCTGCTCGTTCCCCATCGATTGCGAGGCGCTCAATCCATGGAACGATCCCGCCGATTCCTCCGGATCGAGCCATGAATCGAACCGTTCCAACTCCGGGCACCGCACTCTGCGCAGTCGCGGCCGCCCTCGTCCCGTTCGCCGCCAACGCCAACGGGATCCTTCGTAACGGTACCGGGGCGGCCTCCATGGGACTCGCCGGTGCCGATGTCGCCTGCGCGGCCGATCCGCTCAGCGCGATGTCCCTCAATCCCGCCGCTCTTTCCCCCTCCCGCGGTGCCGAGCTGAGCCTCGGCGCGGTGGCCGGTTCCGCGGACGGCACGTTCACCAAGGCCGGTTCCGGCGGCGACCTCGACAGCCGCATCCTCGCCGCGCCCGAGTTCGCCGTCGCGATCCCGCTCTCCGACCGACGCTTCGTCGTCGGGCTTTCCTCCTCCGCCGACTCCGGGATGTCCGCCGACTGGGCCTACAACGATCCTGCCGGCGGGCTCGGTGGCACGACTTCGTACGGCTTCCGACGCAACCGCGCCCGGATCGCCCTCGTCCGGACCGCGCTCGGCGGCGCGTTCCACCTCGACGAGACCCTCTCGTTCGGCGCCAACGTCGGGCTCCTCTACAACGACAACGCCCTCGAATCCCCCTACGTCTTCCAGTCGCATCCCGGTCTCGCCGGCGCGAAGACGTTGCTCGATCTCAAGGCCGACGGCTTCGGCTGGAACATCCAGGCCGGCGCCCTCTACAGCCCCCGCAAGGATCTCCGGTTCGGCCTCTCCTACCGCAACCAGTCCGAGGTCGTGGCCACCGGGACCGCCACCGGTGACGTCGGCGTCCAGCTCGGCGCCGCGACCATCCCCTTCCGCTACGATGCCGCGGTCACCACGACCTTCCCGCATCAGGTCGCCTGGGGCGCCTCCTGGTCTCCGTCTGCGAACTGGCGCGTCGCGGCGCAGGCCGAGTGGATCGGTTGGGCCGACGCCTTCGACACGCTCCCCGTCCGCCTGTCCAACGGCAGCAACCCCGCCGTCAACGCCGTGGTCGGCGGCACCTCCCTGGCGGATGACATCCCGCTGGGCTGGGAAGACTCCTGGGTGTTCCGCGTCGGCGCCGAGTACCGTCTCGCGGAGAACTGGAACCTGCGTTCCGGATACGCCCACGGCCAAAGCCCGGTGCCGACCTCGCTGCTCACGCCGATGACCGCCGTGCTGATGGAACACACGCTCGCCGCCGGACTCGGCTATACGCGGGGACGTTGGACCCTGGATGCCGCGTATCAGTACGATCTGCCCGCGAGCCGCTCGGTGGGGGTCAGCGCCCTCCGTTCGGGCGAGTATTCGGACAGCCGGGTCGAGGTCGACGTGCACACCCTCGCCCTCACCGCGCGCTACCGCTTCTGACCGGCCGCCGCCGATTGCGGAAGGAAGGGAAGGCGGACCCCACGCCAAATCGCCAAGACGCTGGAGCGAACCGACTCCGGGTCGCGGAGGACAGCGTGGGTCGACCGGAGTCCAGGATCCCCATCCCGTTCGTTCGCGCCTTGGCGTCTTCGGGTGAACATCCCTTTCCGTTCCCGAACTCGGAGTGGACCGCCGATCAGCGGAACAGCTTCGGGGTGAAGTCGACGAGGTAGCGCCGCCAAACGGGCCAGCTGTGGTCGCCTTCCGTCTCCACGTATTCGTGGCGGATTCCCTTCGTCTCGAGCAGGGCGTGGAACTCGCGGTTGCGTTGGAAGAGGAAGTCCTTGTCGCCGCACGCCACCCAGAACAGTCGCAGGTCCTTGTTCACCGCCTTGGCGTTGCCGAGTCCGCCCGCGACAGTCTTCTCCGGCGGCGGGGCCGAGCTGAACGCCCCGATCCAGTGGAACCGGTCGTGGAGGTTCAACGCCATGGTCAGCGCATGGTGGCCGCCCATCGAAAGTCCCGCGAAGGCGCGGGCGTCGGACTTGCCGTTGACCGGATAGGAGGCTTCGACCAGCGGGATGATGTCCTGGACCAGTTCGCGTCCCAGGGCCTCGGAGTTCGCCGGACCGTAGTCCTCGAAGCCCGCGGCCCCGGGCGGGATGGCATGGCCGTCGGGCATCACGACGACCATCGGCTTCGCCTT
>CAMASJ010000355.1 GCA_945860685.1 Akkermansia muciniphila | reverse complement strand
GAGGACCTCCTTGGCCGCGTCGACGCGCTCTTCGCCTATGGCGGACTCGAGGACGCCTCGGACGAACACAGCCACGGCACCCACTGCGCGGGCATCGTTGCCGGGAACGGCTTCCTGGGGACGGTGGACGGCGAGGGCTTCCTCTGGGGCCTCGGCGTCGCACCCGGATCGCACCTGGTGGGGCAGCGTTTGTTCGACGGCGCGGGCGAATACTTCGCACCGCCGACCTTCGAGACGATGACCCGGGATGCCGTCCGCTCCGGCGCCTATGTGGGATCCAATTCGTGGGGTGAAGACACCCAAGGCCAATACGACCTGAGTGCGGCGGAGTTCGACGCCCTGGTCCGCGACGCCGACGCCGCAACCCCGGGCGAACAGCCCTACGTGCTCGAGTTCAGCGCCGGCAACAGCGGTCCCGGCCAGCAGACCATCGGCTCGCCCGCCGTGGGCAAGAACGTCATCGCCACCGGAGCCTGTCAGAACGACCGCTTCGACCTCGCCCTCTATGCCGAAGGACGTGAGACGATGGCCGACTTCTCCAGCCGGGGCCCGGCCGAGGATGGCCGCATCAAGCCGGACATCACCGCCCCGGGCACCTGGATCGCCTCGTTGAAGAGCCGCTTCGCGAGCGATGTCAACGCCTGGCTGCCGATCGACGAGAACTACCTGTTCCAGGGCGGGACTTCGCAGGCGGGACCGCACGTCAGCGGCGCCGCGGCGGTCTTCGTCCAGTGGTACCGCGAGACCCACGGCGGCACGACGCCTTCCCCGGCGTTGGTGAAGGCCGCCTTGATCAACAGCGCCGTCGACATGGGCACCGGGGAGGTGCCGGTCGACCCGGACGATCCGGAGGCCGGAACGGAGATCGTGGGCGGCACGCCGCCGGTCCCCAACGGCGAGGAGGGCTGGGGGCGTCTGGAACTGGCGGGCTTGGTCACCGGCGAACGGCGGTACGAATTCACCGAACAGGATGCCGGAATCCGCACCGGCGCGGTCTTCGAGCGGCGCGTGATCGTGGGCGCCGACGACGCCATCAAGGTGACGCTCGCCTACACGGACGTCCCGGGGCTTCCCGCCGCGATTCCCGCGCTGGTCAACGACCTCGACCTCGAGGCGGTCTCGCCCGACGGCGCGGTGTACCGCGGCAACGCCTTCCTCGACGGCGAAACCGTCCCGGGAACGGCGGAAGGCGACCGCATCAACAACGTGGAGGGTCTCCTGATCCAGAACCCGGCCGTGGGCGAATGGATCCTCCGTGTCCGCGGCATCCGCGTGGTCCAGGACGTCCACGGTCGCGCCGGTTCCGCGCCGGAGCAGGACTTCGCACTCGTCGTCTCGGGACAGATCCCCATGCCCGGCGAAGGCGTGGTTTCCTGGGACCGCGAGACCTACCGTTCACCGGCCACCGCCGGGATCCGCCTCGTCGACACCGACCTCCGCAACCAGGCCGGAGCCATCGTCGAGGTGTCCTCGGACAACTCTCCGACGCCCCTTCGCCTGACACTGCTGCCGAGCGGCACCGGCGGCAGCTTCACCGGCGCCGTCCAACTCGTGCGCTTCCCGCAGGCCGGCGCGCTGACGGTGGGACACGGCGATTCGCTGACCCTCCGCTATTCCGACCTCTCTCCGGCGGGCGTCCGGACGAGGACCTCGCTGGTCGACCTGAACCCGCCGGTTGTGGATGGAGTCCGCGCGATCGGCCGATTCGGCCGCGTGGCCATCCGCATGGAAGCCGGCGAACCGGTGAGCGTCATCGTCGAGGTCACCCCGACCAACGCCCCCGTCTTCGCGGTGACCAACCTCTCCCTCCGCACGCAGCCCGAGGTCGCGTTGCCCGAGCTGACGGCGGACGCGGTGTACCGATACCGGGTAGTGGCCACCGACGGCGCCGGGAACGTCAGCACCAACGACAACGGCGGCCGCGGCCACTTCTTCACCGCACCCCGCCCCGCCAAGGCGCTGCTCCTGTATTCGCCGGAGACGACGTTCGCCCAGTTGGGCCTCGACTTCCCCGGCATCGACCACTGGACGACCCCGCTCCAGGAGCTGGGCATCGACTACGAGGTCTGGGACATGGGCGAGACCAACATCATCCCCAGCGCGGCGATCCTGTCATCGTACCGGGTCGTGCTGTGGCGACCCGAGGACCTGGCGACGCTTCCCGCCGGGCTTGCCGCCAACATCTCGGCGTACGTCCAGGGCGGCGGGGCGCTGTTCGTCGCCTCGTCGGAGGTCCTGAGCCGGTTGGCGCCGTCCGAACTCGGGCTCCAGACCAACATCCTCCATGTCACGGGCTTCACCGTGGACGGCGGCGCGTTCGTGGGAACGGGTGTCCGTGGGGACCCGATCGGTTCCGGGATGAACCTGCTGCTGAACTACGAGGCGTTCCCGGACTTCGGCGGATTCCTCGACTACTCGACCTTCCCCGACCACCTCCAGTTGGCCGCGGACGCCGCACCGATCCTGACCCAGGACGAAGGACGCATCATCGGCCTGCGCCACCCGCGCACCGGCAGCGACAGCCGCGGACGCGTCGTGTTCCTGTCGATCCCTTTGGAAGCGGTGCCCGCGGAGGGTGAGGCGCCGGACACGCGGGGATCGCTGTTGGGACGATGCCTCGACTTCCTGGTGCCGGGACTGCGTGGAGGCGCCGGGGTGGCCTTCGACCAACCGGCCTACACCCTGCCGGCATCGGTCGTGGTCGAGGTCAACGACGCCGGTCGCACCGGCCGCACCAACCTGAGCGTCCACGTCTCCAGCACGTCCCAGACAGCAGGCGTCGACGTGCCCCTGGTGGAAAGCCCCTTGCGCGGCGTGTTCCGCGGCCGGCTGACCCTGGTGGCCAATGCGACGAACGGTCCGGTGCTCCAGTTGGGTGCACGGAACGGCGACATGCTCACGGCGCGCTACGCCGGGGCACCGGGCGACGCGGCGACGGCCGAGGCCGGAGTCGACACCGTCCGGCCCGTCATCGCCTCGCTCGAATGGGATCCCGCCTACAACGAGGCCGTGTTGACCTGGGAGACCGACAAGCCGGCCGACGCCCTGGTGCGTTTCGGCGAGAGCGGAAGCGATCCGAGTTTCCTCTCCCGTTCGGCCTACAGCGCGGAGATGTCGCTCCGACACGAGGTCCAGATCGACGGACTCCAGCCCGACCGGGAGTACAACTTCCTCGTGTCCAGCCGCGACGAGGCGGGAAACGTCGCGGTCTCCGACAACGCGGGACGCCTGTACGTGCTGCGGACGCTCCGCCCCGTCGAGGCGCCGTGGAGCGACGACCTCGAGGCGGGACGGACGGGTTGGGCGACCTTCGACGACGACGCCTTCGACGACGAGACCGGCGAGAACCTGCTGAACACCACCTGGGCCTACGGCACCCCAATCAACCGACACGGAGTCGCGGCCCACAGCGGCACGCGGTGCTGGGGAACCAACCTCGGCGGCGAGGGCGTGGACACCGCCATCGCGGACCTGATCAGCCCGGCGGTCGACCTGCGCGGCGGCAACCAGGCCACGCTCCGATTCCGAACCTGGTACGATACCACCGAGCGCAGCGACCTGCTCGACATCGAGGTCTGCCAGGTCGCCATCAGCACCGACAACGGCGCCGTCTGGAGCGACCTCGCCGGATTCGGCTACGGGGACGTCTCCGACGGCTGGGAGGAGGTGCGCGTGGACATCAGCCGATTCACCGGACACGTGGTGCGGCTGCGGTTCAACTACCAGCTCCTCAGCTTCGAAACGACCGACCGGCCCGGTTGGTTCATCGACGACGTCTCGATCTCCATCACCAACCGCAACGCCTCCGACCTCGTGATCTCCAACAACCTGGCCCAGGCGGAGTTCATCGTCCGGGGACCGGCCGAGTTCGGGACCGTGTCGGGCGAAGGAAGAAGCTTCAACGTGCCCAACGCCGTGGCGGGAACCT
>CAMASJ010000354.1 GCA_945860685.1 Akkermansia muciniphila | reverse complement strand
GCTGGAGTGGCTGTAGAGAATCTTCTTGTCCGGTTGGACGACTGCCGTGCCGGATGCCGGGGCTTGCACGATCTCCACGGAAACGAGCGGAGGAAAGACCACATCGTTCGCCAGCGGATCGAACTTCCATTTCTCGCCGTGGTTCATCGTCACGGCATCCGCCGCGGCATAGGCGGAGGTCGGCGCGCCGACCTGGCGCAGCACCATCGCCGCGATGCTCGGGTCGCCGGCGATCGTCGTGAGCGTGCCACTCAAGCTGCCCGAGCCGCCGACCGTGATCCCCCGGATCGTCCCCGCGAAGGTCCCGGGATTCGCGTAGAAGGTCGCGCCGTGGACCGGCACGATGTTCACGCTGGCCGCGCCGACACTCATTCCGAAGTCGCGCGGCGGATTGTGTTGGTCGGGGTTGGAGTAAGCGGTCAGCGAGTAGGTACCCGGCGGCAGGCTGGAGAAGGTGAAGCCGAGCGTCGCGCTGGTCAGCCCCTGCGCACCCCAGAACCAATGGTCGCCGAAGGCATGGTCGATGCCGCCGTTGGTCAGGATGCGGCCCACATTGAAGGCGGACACCCCGCCACTGATCGACAGCGTCACCGGGGTCGCCGTGTTGGTCCCGTCGGCGAGATTTCCCAGCACGGGATCCTGCACCGCGTTGTGGTTGGTGGGCGGATTGGCGAAGACGTCGGCATTGGTGGCCGGCACCACGAAGGCGTTCCATTTCGCCCCGTAGCCCAGGTCCTGCGCCGCCGTCACCGGGTCCACCGACCCGAAGGCCCCGCCCGGGCCGCCTTGGAAGTCGATCTGCCACACTTTCACCGCGCCGGAGTTCGAGGTGATCGAAGCCGGCAAGGTGCCCTCCTGAAATTCGGTGAGATTGGTGTCGCCATCCTGGTCGTAGTCGCCGGTCGCGCCCTGCCCCAGTCCGCCGAAATGCGTCAGCTCCCAGGCATCCGTCATGCCGTCCCCGTCGCTGTCGGGCACGCCCGCGCTGGAGGCGCTGAGCAGGACTCCGCAGACGATCGGATTGGTCGAAGCGGCGCTGTCCGTGACTTCGATGACCAGCGTGCCTGACGGGCTCGGCTGAACTCCGGTGAAGGTGTGGAATTGCCCGGTCCGCGCGTTTGGCCGGGTGATCGCGGATGGCCCGTAGCTGGCGGCACCGAGGATCGTGAAGGTATCCGTCGGGCTCCCGGTCGCCGTGGCCACCGCATCGACGCGGAACACCAGCGCCGGATTCAGCCCGGTGATCGTGATCCGGTAGGGCATCGCATCGCCGAGGCTGAAATTGCCCGCGATGTCGGTCACCACGCTGTCCACGAACTCCGGCGGCGCGGACCCGCCGTTGCTGGAAAGCCCCGGCCACGCGTTGGAGCCGTCGTTGTTCACGAACTGGCTGTTGGCGGTGGCGATGGCGATCCCGTCGAGCACCGTCCCGGACAGGTTGACGACCGAACCCCCGGCGATCGCCTGGTTGTTGGTGGTGATGTTGTTCCAGTTTGCCGTAAGGGACGGCCCGAAATCGATGCCCAGCTTCATCCCGGCGGCCAGCGGCACGGCCTCCGATACCGGCCCTGCAAAAAGCAGGCCGGTGAACAGGACAGCCCTTGCGCGGGAGCTTGCGGCACTTCTCATTCCCGTCATGCTATCGGCGCAACCCCACTGCTTCCAGCGGCAGCCTTCCACATTCGCTTATTCTGGAAGCACCCCGGTCGACTCCCCTTTCTTTCCCATGTTCAATTTCCTGCCAAGTCACCTCCGCCGTGCCGCCTGCCTTGCGTTCACCACCGCGGCCATGACGACCTGCCGCGAGTCGAGCCCTCCCAAAAATTCATCGTCCCCCGCTGCCGCCCCGGTGAGCACGGTCGCCGCCATCCCGGTAACCGTCGACGCCACGAAGGGCATGACACGCGGCGGTCAGCCCTACTTCGTCAAGGGTGCCGGCGGCAGCGGCAACTTGGAACAACTGGCCGCCCGCGGTGCGAACTCGACCCGGACCTGGACCACCGGCGGACTCGAGGAGATCCTCGACCATGCGGCAGCGCTCGGCCTCACCGTCAGCGCCGGGATTTGGCTGGAGTCGGAGTGCTCGTGGTTCTCCTACGCGAACCCCGAACATTGCGCCAAACAGGCCGCCCGGGTCCGCGAGGAAGTCACGCGTTATCGAGATCACCCCGCGCTGCTCGCCTGGGGAATCGGCAACGAGATCGAAGGCGACGGGACCAACGTCCCCCTCTGGCAGCAGCTCGACCGCCTCGCGAAACTCGTCAAGGAGCTCGATCCGGCGCATCCCACGTTTACTGCGGTGGCGGGTGCCAACCCGGCGAAGGTGAAGGGATTGATGGAACACGTGCCCCATCTCGATTTCCTCGGCGTCAACACCTACGGCGGTGTCATGGGACTGCGGAAGCATCTGGCGAATGTCGGCTGGAAGCGTCCCTGGATGCTCACCGAGTGGGGGCCGCGCGGGTTCTGGGAAAGCCACAAGGCCAAGTCCGGCGCGCCCATCGAGCAAACCAGCAGCGACAAGGCGGCGATGATCCGCAAGGCTTATGAAACCGTCATCTCCAACGACGGCGGCTGCCTCGGGAGTTATGTCTTTCTTTGGGGCTGGAAATTCGAAGCCTCCGCCACCTGGTTCGGGCTCATTACCCACGAAGGCGACACCACGAACGCCGCCGACACGCTCCAGGAACTGTGGAGTGGAAAAAAGCCGGCCAACCGGGTTCCGGACATCCAGCCCGTCATCGGTGTTCCCCCGACGGCCCTGCCGCCTAACAGCCCCTTCGAAGCCAGCGTCCAGGCCACCGATCCCGAGGGCGATCCCCTCGCCTTTCACTGGGCCGTCCTGCCCGAACCGAAAAGCCACGACGGCCACAAGGCCCCACCGATGCCGAAAGAGGTCGCAGGCACGATCGCCGAGCCCTCCAGCGACCGCGTGGCCGTAAATGCACCGGCCAAGCCCGGGATTTACCGGCTCCATGTCTGGGTCAAGGACGGCAAGGGTCACGCCGCGACGGCGAACATGCCGTTCGAGGTGAAGTGAAGCGCGGGATGGGTCGTCACACGATAAAGCCCCCCCCTCGCCACTGGCGATGGTTCCTCGACTCCAGATCCCCGGGGATCTTTTTCATCTCCTCTCCTACCCGTTCAAGCTTCGTCCTCGCTCGACTTCAGGTAGGCGCGCTTGAGCACCGCCGCCTCTTCGGGCGACGCACAATGCCAGCCCTCGGTGCCGATGTGGGACCTGCTTTCGCCAAATTCATCCTGCGAAACGTATTCCGCCTCAATCGCGTTTCCCGCGGGGTCACGCCAAGGATCAAGCTTGCTCTCCACGAACGTCTCCACATGGCAGTAGCCGACCGGTCGATCGAGCGTTGCCGCAAATTCCGTTTCGACAAAAAAGCCACTCGGGTGATGTTCCTCGTCCGAACTGATTTGGAATCGAAATCCATGGTGCACCCGCAAGCGCCGGAGATACGGCCACCTCAGCCCTTCGCGGCGTAATTCATCGAGATTCAGCACATGCTCGATCACTGTTGGCTCGAAAAGCACTGCTTGCGCTAAAATCTCCGAGTAAGGACGGCCGAAATCGAAGATCAAACCGAACTCAATGGAACAAACACTGGTTGGGATGAATGGACTCGATCCATCTTTCCGATTCCGTGAGGAATAGAAAACATAAGCGACAGCAGCCACATCGCAGAACCGGAAGAAGGTCTGCGTGATTCGATACCGCCGCAAGACCGCCGTCCCGTTCTGCCACCCATCGAGTAGTTCCCAGCCCTGAGCCGCCGACTCTGCTTCAGCCTCCACGAACGGGATCGGGCGAAAACCATCCGCCGCGAGTCGGGAGCTGTCCCTCAGCCAATGGTGAAGGGACTTTTGGGGAATCGATGCAACCTTTTCGGCGATTTCCTTGAGCATGTCGGGAATCCGTTAGAATCTC
>CAMASJ010000353.1 GCA_945860685.1 Akkermansia muciniphila | reverse complement strand
TGCGCATGCCGACGTCGGGCAAGGTCCCGGCCGAGGTGGACTGGGCGTTGCACGCGGAGACCCTGGGTTGGCGGGGAAACGCCTTGGGCTCGATCGATGTCACCGGGCGTTCGGTTCCGGCGCCCTCGCCTTCGCCCCTCCTGCCTTGGAATCCGGTCCCGGGAACCGCGATGCCGACGGCACCGACCTTCCGGACCACGATGGGGCTCACGTTGACGGGGCTCTCGGTCACCAACGTCCTCCACGGCGGCCCGGTGTCGCTCCAGGCCGAAGCCGTCCACAGCCGCCACGGTTGGTCCGAGGCGGTGGCCACGCTGAGCTCGCCGTCGTTCGGATCGCCGTGGGGCGATTCCGGACCGGTCCGCGCGAAGGTCCGGCTGCAACCGGCGGCGGGTCCGGACATCGGCCTGCCCAGCGGAAGCGGTTGGCGGTTCCTGCAGTCGGTCGCCGGCGAACTGGAACTGGAGGCGAAGGGCTTCACGCGTCCGGACATCGCCGTGGATTCGGCGGCAACTTCCGTCTCTTGGGGCGGTGGCGTGATCGGGCTGGACCGATTGGATGCGCGGCTGTTCGGCGGGGGAATCCAGGCGAAGGGACGGCTGGATGTGGCCACGCGGCAGGCGGAGCTGGAGTACCGGACCGACGCGGATCCGACCGGGGCGAAGCGGTTGCTGCGTGAGGCGGGGCGTCGGTGGCTGGACCAGTTCAGCTGGTCCACCAACCGGCCGCCACAGGTGCAGGGACGGCTCGCGGTGACGTTCCCGTCCTGGGAGACGCGCGGGGAGCAACTTCGGACGGCCCTTCAGGACACATTGAGGCTGGAGGGCCGGTTCGAGGGTGGACCGTTCACCTTCCGCGGTGTTTCGGGGGAAGGCGCAACGGGCGCCTTCCGATATGTCGACCGCGTGTGGCGTCTGGAGAACCTTCAGGCACGTCGGCCGGAAGGAGTGGTCCGATTGGACTACGAAGGTGACGAGCGGACCAAGGTGTTCCGTTTCGACGTGGCGGGACGGATCGATCCGATGGCCGCCAAGCCGCTGCTCACCAATGCCGCCACGGCGCGGGTGTTCGGCGATTTCGAGTTTCCGAAGCCCCTGGAGTTGTCCGGCACGATCCAGGGCGTATGGCTCCAGCCGCAACGGATCGGCTTCAGCGGACGGGTCCTTGCCGAGGACTTCCGCTTCCGGGGAGACCATTTCGACAGCGTGTCGGCCGTCCTCGGCTACACCAACCGCTTCCTTTCGGTCGCCGACGCGAAGCTGCGGGACGGCCCGCAGACCGCGGTGGTGGAAGGGTTCGCGTACGATGTCGCCGCCGGCCTCATCTCGTTCACCAACGGTGTCGCCCACATGCATCCGGACCGGGTCACACGGCTGATCGGTCCCAAGACCCACGCGATGATGCAGGCCTACCACTTCCCGGAGGTCCCCTCGGCGAAGGTCAACGGCGTCATCGGCGTCTATCGGGACCCGTCCCGGAACGACATCCGGTTCGAGATCGTCCATGCGCCGCGGTTCCGCTGGTGGAAGCTGAACACGGAGGAGGTCTCGGGCACCGTGCATTCCCTCGGTTCGGACCTCTACGTCACCAATCTCGCCGCCCGTTTCCACGGCGGCCGGCTGAAGGGCCACCTGCAGTTCGACCTCGCGCCCGGCACGCCCGACGGATTCCGGATCGATGCCCAAGTGGAGGATGCCAACCTGCACACGCTGGTCACGGACCTCTCGGATCCCGGCAGGACAAACCAGCTTGAGGGGGCCGTGTCGGCGACGTTGCGCATCGCGGACGGAATCACGACCGACCAGCGCACCTGGAAGGGATCCGGGGAGGCGCGGCTGAAGGACGGCTATCTCTGGGACCAACCGTTGTTCGGCGCGCTCTCCTCGGTGTTGAGCGAGATGTCCAGCGGCCTCGGGAAGACGCGGTTCAACGAGGGCACCGCGCACTACACGATCTCCGACGGGCGGGTCCATACGCGGGACCTCCGGCTGCGGGCGCCGTCGATGGGGTTGGCCTTCGTCGGATCCGTCGGGTTCGAACGTGACCTGGACATGGTGGTCAACGGATCCCTGTTCCGCTCGCTGCCGTTGCTGGGGCCGATGGCGTCCATCGCGCTGTCTCCCTTCGAGAAGCTGTTCGAGTACAAGGTCACCGGGACACTGGACAAGCCGAAGACCGAGCCGGCCCACATCCCGACGCTCTTCATGATCCCGCTGAATCCGATCGGGACCCTGAGGGACCTTTTCCCGGACTCACGGAAGGCGTCGCCGCCGGTGCTGGTGCCGCCGGCCACGACGTCCACCAACGCCCCGATCGCGCCCGGACCGGTTCCACCGACGCTGTAAATTGTCTTCCCTTGGACAGGAAGTGTTTCCGATGGTCTGGCCTTCCCCTTCTATGTCCTCCCCTGAAATCCTGCATTTTGGCGATTCGGCCCAACTGGTCGGCGCCGTGGCCCAGCATTGGCTTGCGGTCATCCAAGACGACGTCGCCCGGGCCGGTGCGCACCGGGTGGCGCTGCCCGGGGGGCGGGTGGCTGCGCGGTTCATGAGTGCGGCCGCGGTCTCCGCCGCGGAGGCCGGGTTGTCGTGGGAGGCGGTGGAATTCTACTGGGGAGACGAACGCTGCGTGCCGCCCGACCATGTGGACAGCAACTACCGGTTGGCCGCGGAGGCCTTGCTGAACCCCGCCGGGATCGTCGCTTCGAAGCGGCACCGTCTCCGCGGCGAACTGCCCCCACAAGAGGCCGCCCGGGCCGCGTCGAAGGAACTGCGGGAGACCTTGCCCGCGTCGCTGGACGGCATTCCGATGCTCGACCTGGTGTTCCTCGGGATGGGTGAGGACGGCCATGTGGCCTCGCTGTTCCCCTGCGCCACCGAGGAGGTCCTCCGGAGCCGGGAACCGGTGTTGGACGTGATCGGACCCAAGCCGCCGCCCCAGCGGCTCACCATGAGTTTTCCTGTCCTGGCGGCGGCACGTCAGGTGTGGGTCCTGGCCTCAGGTGTTGGCAAGGAGGACGCACTGCGCCGTTCCCTCGCACCGGGGCTCCAGACGCCGTTGGGCCGGCTGCTTTCGCTCCGTGAACGGACCCGCATTTTCACCGACATCGTGATCTGAAGCCGCCGGGTTCGCCCAAACGGGCGATGCGGCAGCCGGCGTCCCGGGATTCCCGAAAGCGCCTCCGACCTGAGAAACTCCACCTCGATGAGCACCACCACCTTCTCCCGATTGCGGCGATCGCAGTCGCCGCTGGGGGGATTGGTCACCGTGGTCGGCGCAGCATTGGCGGGTGGGCTGGGCTGGGGAATCCGCGGTCAGTACGGTCATGAGACCGGAGCCATGATGGTCGGGCTGCTCGTCTCGCTGGTTTTGGTGATGCGGCTGGGTTCCGAACTGACGCCATGGTCGGCGATCCGGGCGGTGGCGATGGGGACCGTGGCCATGGGCTACGGAGGCAGCGAGACCTACGGTCAGACCTTGGGGCTGACCCATGACCCGGAGTTGGTCGGGAACTTCGAGGCCTTGCGCTGGGGCTTGCTGGGGCTCGCGATCAAAGGCGGGATCTGGATCGGCTTCTTTGGGCTGTTCCTCGGCATGGGCCTCGGTGGGGTGCGCTACCGTGGACGTGAGATCCTCTCGCTGCTCGTTTCGCTTCCGCTCCTGCACTGGGCCGGGGTCCAGCTGATCAACGAACCGTTCGACCCGGCGAACAAGGTCCTTCCCGGGGTCTATTTCTCGGATTCCTGGAAGTGGGAGCCCGATGCCGAACTCAAGCCGCGCCGGGAGATCTGGGGAGGGATGCTGTTGGCACTGGTTGTGTCCACGCTCTGGGCCGGGTGGTGGCGCAAGGACGTCCTGGCCCGACGCCTCGCCGGCTGGGGGGTGTTCGGAGGCGCCCTCGGCTTCCCGGTCGGCCAATCTTTCCAAGCCTACCATGCCTGGCATCCG
>CAMASJ010000352.1 GCA_945860685.1 Akkermansia muciniphila | reverse complement strand
GACTGATCACCAACGGAGCGGCCCTCGCGGGGAAGATCGCCCTGATCAACCGCGGCACCTGCTTCTTCGTGAACAAGGTCCGCGCCGCCCAACAGGCCGGGGCGGTGGGGGTGATCATGGTGAACAACGTCGACGGCTTCCCCATCCCGATGGGTGGGACCGGCGACACCTCCGACATCCGGATCCCGGGTGTGATGATCTCGCGGACCGACGGTGCGATCCTGCGTCGACGTGTGGCGGACGGCTTGACGGTGGTGTTCGAACCCCGCGGGGCCACGGTGCGGCCGGAGCTGGCGGACCAGCTTGCCGACTCCAGTTCGCGGGGCCCGGTCGCCTACACCGCCCGGCTCAAGCCCGACATCGCAGCGCCCGGCAGCTCGATTCCTTCGGCCCGGGCGGGCTTCGGCACCGAGGCGATCCTCCAGACCGGCACGTCGATGTCGGCTCCCCACGTGGCCGGTGCCGCGGCGATCCTCAAGCAGCTGCGTCCGACATGGACGCCGTCGGAGATCAAGGCGGCCCTGATGAACTCCGCGGCGCGGACCGCGAACAGCGACGGGATCGCCTACGCCGAATCGAGGTCCGGTGCGGGGCGGGTCAACCTCGCCGCCGCTGTCGCGACCACCATCATCGCCCGCGACGACGAGGTTCCCGACGAGGTCTCGCTCTCCTTCGGCCACATCGAGGTCTCGGAGCCGACCCACCTGGTGCGCCGTGTCCGCATCACCAACAAGGGTACCGGCACCGCCACGTTGGCCGTGGTGGTCAGCAACACCCTTGGTGGACGCGTGGCCACGCTCGTCCCATCGACCAACACCGTGAAGCTGTCGCCGGGGCAGGAGAAGGTCGTGTCCTTCACCCTCACGGTGCGGCCGGTGCCGGTGGAAGACGACTCGACAACCCCGGACGTCCAAGGGGAGCGGCTCCGTCCGAAGATGCCCGAGGCCAGCGGCCAGATCTGGTTCCGCTCCGGCAGCGTGAGCCTGCATGTGCCGTGGCACTCGATCGTCCGACCGGTGGCGGTCTCCCGTGCGGGAGCTCTGGCCATCGGCCTGCCGAGCGATCCGGCCCGGGCGATCCCGGTTCCCACGGCGGGATCGGGGACGAACCTCGCGGCGCTGGTGGGCGTGTTCCAGCTGGGGGCGACGAGTTCGCAGCGAAACGTGCCGTTCCCCGGCGGCGCCGGCGACCTGCTCGCGACGGGGGCGGCCAGCGACTTCGCCGCGACCGGCGACCTCGATCGCAGCCGCGTCTTCCTGGCGCTGGCCGCGGGCGGGCGTTGGATCACGCCCCAGCCGGCGTTCTACTCGCTGGGCTTCGACATCGACCGCGACCTCGACGGCATCGCGGACTTCCGCGTGGTCAACAGCACGGGTGGCAACATCAACGGCAACAAACTGACCGACGACCGGTTGGCGAACGACTTCCTCGTCTCGGCCGTGGTTCCGTCGGCCGGCGGCGATCCGGTCGAAGGCGGCGTTCTCAACGTCCTGGATCCGCGCCAGCACGACACCGCGGTCTTCCAGAACGCCGTGCTCGTCCATTCCTTCCCGGCGACGGCGATCGGACTCGACGCCGCTTCCTCCGCCTTCCGGTACCGGGCGGTGCTGACCGCCCAGGGCGGGTCCGAGACCGGGCCCTGGTCCGACTTCGACGCGACCGCTCCGCAGGTGGACGCCACCGGCCATGGCATCGGGAACTCGCCTTGGCAGCGCGAGGGCCGGACGGTCCGGACGTTGGTCGGCCGCCGCTCCGGTTCGTCTTCGGCCCTGCTGCTGCATCTGCACAACCCGGTCGGCCAGCAGGTGGAAGTGGTGCGCTTCGATGCGTCGACGTCCGACGTGGACGGCAACGGCCTGGCCGATGCCTTGGAGCTGCTGCATTTCCCGGGGTTGGGGAACGTGGGCTCGGCGGATCCGGACGGCGACGGCGTGAGCACGGCACGGGAGTTGGAGGCGGGAACGGATCCGCTCAACGCCGACGCCGGGTTCCTGGCCGGCCCGGTGCGGCGCGGGTTCAACGGAGGCGTGGAGGGGACGCCGGTGTTGTCCTGGCAGGGTGCCGTCGGACGTCGCTACGGGGTCCTGAGGGCGGCGGGTCCGGGCGGCCCATTCGTGCCGATTGCCACCGGGATCGAGACGTCCGGAGGGGTCGTGAGCTTCACCGACCCGCAGCCCCCGGCCGCGGCGGCCTTCTACAGGATCGTCCAAGAGTGACGTTGTCGCCTTTCCGTCACGATTATTTCGTGACGGAAAGGGACCGCCTTGTGTAACAACCACGGCTTCCGTTTTCAGGACCGCGTTCCGGGACGGATTCCGATCCATGAGACACCTGCTGAGCCTTGAGAGCCTGTCCGGCGAGGACATGCGCTCGATCCTGGACCAAGTCGCCCGGTACAAGGCGGACCGCCGGAGCCATCCGCGGCCGCTGACGGGCCAGACGTGGGCCCTGATCTTCAGCAAGAGTTCCACGCGCACGCGTGTCAGCTTCGAGGTCGGTCTCCGGGAGCTTGGTGCGGACGTTCTCTTCCTCAATGCCGGCGACATACAGTTGGGCCGCGGCGAGCCGATCCGGGACACGGCGCGGGTTCTCGGGCGCATGATCCACGGCGCGGTGATCCGCACGTTCGCCCAGTCCGACGTCGAGGAGTTCGCCCGCTTCTCGGGCATCCCGACGGCGAACGCCCTCACCGACGACGAGCATCCCTGCCAGATCCTGACGGACATCTTCACCTTCGAGGAAGCCCGCGGTGAACGCATCGAGGGCAAGGTGGTCACGTTCGTGGGCGACGGCGCCTGCAACGTGCCGGCGAGCTGGATCTGGGCCGCGGCCCGCCTCGGCTTCGAGCTGAGGATCGCCGCTCCCAAGGCCTATCAGCCTTCGGCGGAGCTGCTGGCCCGGGCGGGAGGGCGGATCATCTGCACCGAAGACCTCCAGGCGGCGGCCACGGGCTCCGACCTGCTTTATACCGACGTCTGGATCTCGATGGGCAAGGAAGCCGAGTCGGCGCAGCGGCTGGCGGAGCTTGCCGGATACCAGATCGACGACGCCCTGGTGGCCCGAGCCAATCAGGGGGCGCTGGTGATGCACTGCCTGCCGGCCTACCGCGGCAAGGAGATCGACGCCACGACGCTCGAGACCCACGCCGACACCATCTTCACCGAGGCGGAGAACCGCCTGCACACGCAGAAGGCGATCGTCGCCTGGATGGTCGCCTGAGAACCGGACACGGCCATGCAGGTCCTCGTCGTCAGTGACCTGCATTGGGCCGGACCCGCGGAGCAACAGCGTCGCGGCTTCGAACAGGCGGTCATCGGCGATCCGCTCCAACGGCTTCTTGCGAGCGCGTGGCGGAAGGGCTTCTGGCTGGCCGATCCGTTGGCCCACAACCACCGGTTGGACCGCATCATCGAACGCAATCCTTCCCCGGACGTCGTCGTGGCCAACGGCGACTACACGGTCGACTCGGCGTTCATCGGCCTCGCCGACGATCCGGCCTGCGAGAGCGCCGGGCTTTGTCTCCAACGGCTGCGCGAGGCCTACCGCGAACGGCTTCTGGTCGGGATCGGGGACCATGAGTTGGGCAAGCACAGCTTCCTGGGCGGAGCCGGCGGACCCCGTTTCGAGAGCTGGAGACGCGTCGGCGAACGCCTTGGGATCGAACCCATGTGGAGGAGGAACTTCGGCCGCTTCGCGTTCGTCGCCGTGCCCTCCACGCCGATGGCGTTGCCGGCCTTCGAACCCGAGCTGCTCCCCGGGGAACGCGCCCTGTGGCATGCACTCCGCGAGCGATTGGTCGCGCAGGTTCGGGGTCTCTTCGCCGGGATCCCGGAGGACCGGCGCATCGTGCTCTTCTGCCATGACCCGACGGCGCTGCCGTTCCTCGCGGAACTGCCGGAGGTCGCCGCGGCGTTGCCCCGGTTCGACGCCACGGTGATCGGGCATCTCCACAGCCCATTCCTGTTCGGAGTCG
>CAMASJ010000351.1 GCA_945860685.1 Akkermansia muciniphila | reverse complement strand
CGAATACCGGCGCCTGCGCGGGGAATACCTCGGAGGCCTGCACGCCTGGCTCCGGGACGTCTGGCTGGCCGCCTCCGGAGCCGGGGCCGCAACGCCGATGTTCCCGGCCTTCAACCCGGCGTCGGCCGTGGTCGCGGCGCGTCTCCGGCCGGCGGAAGCGCTGGCCAACATCGAGGCGTGGGAAGGCACCCAGCGGTTGCTCCACACCAATGTGCAGGAGGCCCTCGCCCTCGAGGTCGGGCTGCTGAGGCTCAAACTGTGAGCACCCCGGAAAAGTCCGCGCCGGTGGTTCCCATCTGGAGCGCCCGTGTCTTCCCCGTCCTCTTCGGCCTCTTCCTGGGGCTGTGCGTGCTGAAGTTCGGCAATCCGGTGGTGCTCGACCATCGGATCGATCCGCCGAACGACCTCGCCGGCTGGATCTCCCAGCCTTGGCCGGTCCGCTGGTCCTTTCCGTTGCTGCTCATCGCCGCGGTCTCGGCGCTCGCCTTCGGCCGTCCGTACTCGCGGTTCCGCGAAGCCGGCGTGCCGGTTCCGCTGCTCGTGCTGCCGCTGCTCTGGCTCGGATGGCAGTTCCTGTCGTCGACCGGTTCGGTGGACGCCGCGCTCTCCGAGGTCACCCTCCGCCAACTCTCGGCCTGTGTCGGCTGCTTCGCCGTCGGATTCATCTGCCTTTCGCCCGGCCTCCGCCGGAGCCTGCTGTGGGTCGGCCTGCTGTTGGGCTTCCTGTTCTGCCTCAACCGCGCGGCCCAGCAACGGCTCTTCGAGTTCCGCCAGGACTACGAGGCCCTCGTCGAGGGCCAGTCGAACGGCTGGACCAACTTCAACCCGGCGGTGCTCGACCAGATGCGGCGGGATCAACTGCTGGTGACGACCAACGGGGTCGAAGTCGCCAATCCCGCGATCCTCGACAAGATGCGCCGCGCACGCGTCAGCGGAACCCTGGTCTATCCCAACGCCCTCGCCGGCATGGTGCTGCTGCTCCTGCCGGCGTCCCTTGCGGTGCTCGCGGCCGCGACCCAAGGCATGAAGGGTTCGATCCGGAAACTGGTGCTGGGCTGCGCCGCGGCATTGGGCCTGGCGGTGCTCTTCTGGACCGGGTCCAAGGCGGGTTGGTTGGTGGCGATCGCCGTCGGCACGGTTTGGGTGGCGCTCCAGCCGCTCTCCGCACGCCTGCGATTCCTCCTCGTCGCGGGAGTGCTCGCGGCCGGATTGACGGTGTTCGGCCTGAGGTTCTCCGGCTACTTCGCCAAGGGCGCGACCAGCGCCGCGGCGCGCATGGACTACTGGAAGGCGGCCGTCCAGAACACGCGGGATCGTCCGGTGTTCGGCAGCGGTCCGGGTACGTTCCAGCGGCCCTACGCCCGGTTGAAGCCGCCGGAGGCCGAGATGGCGCGGTTGGTCCACAACGACTTCCTCGAACAGGCCACCGACTCCGGTGTGCCCGGATTCCTGCTCTACGGTGTGTGGGTCGGATGGGGACTCTGGTTCCTCGGCCGACGCCATGCCGTCGCATCGGCGTCCGCAGGCAACGGTTCGCCGGGACTCCCCGTGGAGACGGCGGTGTTCCTGGGTTTGCTGGCGTGGTTCCTCCACGGGATGGCGGAGTTCGGGCTCTATATTCCTGCTTCCGCATGGACGGCGTTCACCCTCTTCGGGGCCTTGCTCGGCGAGCCGACGCGCACGTCGACACCGGGTGCGGCCGCGGACGCAGACCGCTAGACCTGGGCCAGGGAACGGCCCGCAGACCGCACGCCAAGCCGCTCTGGAATCGGAAGGGAACCGCGCGGTGACAACGGCGAAATCCTGCGCCGGCCGCTGATATCCATTTCGACACCAGATCGAGTTCCCCGTTGGCGTCTTGGCGATTTTGCGTGAGGTCCGTCTTCTCCCCTCTTCCGAAACCGTTTGCCCATTGTCGGCCACGCCGACTCCCAACAGGCTCGGCGCATGTCGGTCCGATTCACCATCCTCGGCAGCGGTTCCTCCGGCAATTGTGCCTACCTGGAAGCGGGGGAAACGCGTCTGCTGATCGACGCCGGATTCAGCGCCAAACAGATCCGTGAACGCCTCGCCGGCATCGGCCGCACCCCGGAGGCGCTCACCGGAATCCTGGTCACCCACGAGCACGGCGACCACATCTGCGGCCTGGGGACCCTGTGTTCCAAGGCGCAGATCCCGATCTACGCCAACCGCTTCACCGCCGAGGCGATCCAGAAGCAGTTCTCGAACACCCGATTCGAATTCCGGCTCTTCGAGACCGGAGCGGGGTTTCCCGTGGGCGAGGTCGAGACCCGGACCTTCAGCGTGCCCCACGACGCCATGGATCCGGTGGGCTTCCTGCTGGAGACCTCGGCCGGGAACATCGGCTTCCTCACCGACCTCGGGCATGCGACCAAGCTGATCCTCGAGCGGGTGAAGACCTCGAACCTGCTCGTGTTGGAGGCCAACCACGACCTGAAGCTGCTTCAGGAAGACACCCGACGTCCTTGGAGCACGAAGCAGCGGATCCTCAGCCGACACGGACATCTTTCGAACGAGGCCGCCGCGAAGGTCGCCGTCGAGGTGGCCCACGAAGGCCTGAGGCGCATCTACCTCGGACACCTCAGCCGGGACTGCAACTCCCCGGAGCTGGCCCATCGGACCGTGTCGAAGGCGCTGGAGACCGCCGGGATCCGGCATATCGACGTCGCCAACACCTCCCAGGAAACGCCGTGCTCCACGGTCGTGCTCGGTGAAGCCCCGGGATTCGTGCAGGGGTAGGAGACGACGTGAGGAGTCTCACGCCCTCCCGGTGACCTTGTGACGGCCGTGGCGTGCGGTGGGGAGGCCAGAGACTCGTGACCTCGTCTCCTACGGTGTGCGGTGGGGAAACCCGGCTCAGGCGGCCGGAGGGGCCTCGTGTAAGGTCTCGACCTTCCGGGCCATCAGCCAGAGCAGGTCGCTGAGGCGGTTGAGGTAGACCAGGATCTCGGCGTTGCCTTCCCCTTCGGAGTCGAACAGGGAGTGGACTCGCCGTTCCGCCCGACGACAGGTCGTCCGGGCGACGTCGAGGGCCGCCGAAACCGGGGTCATCCCGGGAGTGGCCCAGCCCTTGAACGTGATGCTCTGGGCCTCGATCGCGGCCACCCATCCATCGAGCTTCACGGTGTGAGTCGGCAGCACCCGTTCGAAGCCGTCTTTGAGGTAGCGTTCCATGTCCTCCCGGGCCGTGGCCAATTCGCCCATGAGCACCACCAGGTCCTTCTGGATGACCAGGAGAGGTTCGGCGACCGCGGCGGGGGCGATGGAACGGGCCATCCCGATCGCCGAGTTCAGTTCGTCAACCGACCCGTAGGCCTCCACCCGGGGATGCGACTTCGCGACACGACGGTTGTACATCAGTCCGGTAGTGCCGGAGTCCCCGGTGCGGGTGGCAATGCTCATGGGCGGGGAGAGTGGTCGGGAAGTCCGGGGACGCAACCGGGTTCCGTTCGGCTCAAGCTCCTCTCAGCCCAAAACGGAGCGCCGCAGAGGGGATTGGCACTCGAAACCGCAAAGCCGCTGAGTATCCGGAACTCCACATCTCCGGGACCTCCGCGATCCCCGCGGCTCCGCTTGCGTCTTCCGCAAGCCGTCCTGAACCACCACGCCGGATTCCGGATCGGGAGCGCGGACCGCAGCTTGGCAGCCGCGGCTACTTGCGGAAGATCGGGAATCGGGGATCAGGAATCCCGAATCCTTCGGGCCTCAGTTCCGGCCCCACTTGGTGTTCTTCAGGAACGCCAGCAGGTCGGCGAGGTCCTGCGGGGTCAGCTGTTCCTCCAATCCGGCCGGCATGATCGAGACGGTGGAGGGACGCATCTCCGTGATGTCCTCGCGCCGCAGGTCGAGGGACGTCCCGGGACCGGTCAGCAGTTCGACGCCCCGTTCGTCGTCGCGACGCAGGATGCCGGTGCGTTCCTCGCCGTCCTTCGTGGCCACGGTCATGGGCTCGTAGCTGCG
>CAMASJ010000350.1 GCA_945860685.1 Akkermansia muciniphila | reverse complement strand
AACGACGGATCGGTGAACACCGCGTGCCGGAAATGGACGCCACTCCCTGGTCCTGGAGCCGTCTTCCACCCCCGGTCCGTCAATGTCCGAGGGGGTGCGCGATTCTCCGACTTCGGAGTTCACGGCGACCGGGGCGATCCTACCATGGCCGGCACGACTGGACCCATCGCATGGCCGCCAACGACACCCTCATCGACCTCCGCCGTATCCTGGCCGACCGGGTACCGTCGGCGCGTCTGGGCGTGGCGGAGCCGCCGCCGGCGTCGGTGATTCCCACGGGTCTGGACGTTTTGGACCGTGTGTTGGGAGGCGGACTGCCGGCGGGGGAGACGGTCGAGTTGGTGGGCGAGGGACCGGGTTCGGGGACCGCCCAGGTGCTGCACGGGCTGCTGGCGCGATCGTCGGCGGACGGACGTTTCCTCGCGCTGGTGGACGGGGCGGACAGCTTCGACGCCGATGCCGCGGAGGCGGCCGATCTGTCGCGCTTGCTCTGGGTGCGGTGCCGTGAGGCGTCGCAGGCGCTCCAGGCCGCGGACATCCTGTTGCGGGACCGCAACTTCCCCCTCGTGGTGCTGGACCTGAAGCTGAACCCGGTGACCCAGCTTCGGCGCATCCCGGGCACGGTGTGGCACCGGTTCGGACGCCTTCTCGAACAGCAGCGGACCGCGCTCCTCGTGGTCACGCCACAGGCCCTGGTGTCGGGGGCCTCCGTGAGGGTCCGGTGCACCTGGCGCGCCGGGGTGGAATCCCTCGCGGGAACGCCCGGGAGCGCGGCGGCCTCGCTGCGCTTCGAGGTCCTCCGCCAGACGCCGGCGCTGCAGGTCCTGCCGGCGGGAAGGTCCCTGGCGGCCGGTTGAACCCCGGCCTCTCCACGCCATGTACGCCGTCGTGCATCTCCCCGACTTCGTCCTGCAGGCCGCGCTGCGCGGATTGCCGGAGCTGCATGGACAGCCGGTGGCGTTGGTCGATCCGGACCGTTCCCCGCCGAGGGTCTGCGCCCTCACCGCGGCCGCCCGCGAACACGGGGTGGCGGAAGGCTCGACGCCGACGCAGGCGCTGGCCCGGTGCGAAGGCGTCCGGATCCGGCACCGTTCCGCAGCGCGGGAGGCGGACGCCTCGGACGCGCTGTTGCAGGGGGCCTTCGCCTTCTCGCCCCACGTGGAGAACACCGCGCCCGGTGTGCTGACGTTGGACCTGCGGGGGATCTCGGGCGTGGACGGCGCCGCGCCGGAGGTGTTGGCGGCGTGGGCCGGAAGGCTCCGGACCGTCCTGCTCGGCCTCGGGCTCGACGCCCGGATCGGGGTGGGACCGACGCCGGACGTGGCTCGCCATGCGGCCCGCGCCGCCGACGTCTCCGCGCCGGTGCGCGTGGTGGAGACCGCGGTGGAGTTCATCGCGGGCCTTCCGGTGGAGGCGTTGCAGCCCTCGACCCATGTGGCGGAGATCCTGGAACGATGGGGGGTCCGGACCGTGGGCGAACTCCAGGCGCTCGGGCAGGCCGAGGTGATCGAGCGGCTCGGGCTGGAGGCGCTGGCCCTGTTTGCCGCGGCCTCCGCCACGACGCTGCGCCCGCTGAGGCTGGCCCGTCCGCCGGAACGCTTCGAGGAGTCGGTGGACCTGGAGGAACCGGTGGAGACGCTCGAGCCGCTGCTGTTCCTCCTCCGGCGTTTCGTCGACACCCTGACCCTCCGGATGGAGCCGTCGCAGTGGGTCGCGCGGTCGATGACGCTGCGCCTGCGCCTGGAGTCGGGCGTGGCCCACGAGACGGTCCTGCGCGTGCCCGAGCCGACGCGTCGGCCGGACATCCTCTTCCGCACCCTCCGCACCCACCTGGAGACGTTGCGCACCGACGCGGCGGTCTCGGGGATGGGACTGATGCTCGATCCGGGCCGGGCGCCGCAGCGGCAGTTCGGGCTCTTCGAGTCGGTGTTGCGGGATCCCTGCCAGTTCCAGGAGACGCTGGCCCGGCTGTCGGCCCTCGTGGGTGCCGACCGCGTCGGTTCGCCGGTCCGGATGCCGGGGCATCGGCCGGACGCGTTCCGTCTCGTCCCGCCCGATTTCGAGGGGCCGCCTTCGGACTTCCCCCCGCGGCCGCCCTTGCTCCGTCCCGTGCCCTGGCGTCGGCTGCGTCCCGCCCAGGAGGCCGAGGTCGCCACCGGTCCCGGCCTCCCCGCGCCGCTCACGGTCCGCTGCGCCGTCGTCAACGGACGCCTGCGTGTGGCGGTGGGGCCGTGGCGGGCCTCGGGGAACTGGTGGGAGCCGGCCGCGTGGTCGCGCGAGGACTGGGATGTCCAGACGCCGTCCGGAACCGTCGCCCGCCTCACCCACGAGGGGGGACGTTGGCAGGTGACCGGTCTGCTCGACTGACCGGAACGCCCCATGGAAACCCGCCAACTGCTGCTGCTTCCCCCGGTGCGACCGTTGTCGGAGCGGCTGGGTCCGGAGTTCTTCCGCGCCATCCCGGAACGGCCCGGCGTGTACTTCCTGTGCGGCCCGGGGGATGGCGTCCTGTATGTCGGCAAGGCGAAGAACCTGCGCCGCCGTCTCGGCAGCTACCGTTCCGCCCACACGGACCGCGTCCCGCGGAAGATCCAGCGCCTGCTCGCCGCGGTGGTGCGGATCCACTGGGACGAGTGTCCCGACGAGGTCTCCGCGCTGGCCCGGGAACGGGAGCTGATCGGGACGCTGCGTCCGCGCTTCAACACCGCCGGCGTCCGTCCCGCCCCACGCCTGGCCCTCGGCTGGAACGCCGGGTCGGGTGTCCTGGACCTCGCCATCGGCGACGCCGCCGAGGGCATGCCCCGCCGGTCCGGCCCGCTCCGCGGCGCCCCGGCCCTCCACGCGCCGCTCCTTCGCCTCGCCTGGGGCGCCGCCCATCCGGCGGTTCCGCTCACCGAACTGCCGTCCCCGCTGCGCGGTCGCCGCGCCCCGGCGAACGTGCGTCTGCCGCTGGCCTTCCCGGAGCTGGACGGACTCCTGGCCGGCTTCCTCGACGGCTCGTGCGCCGAACTTCCGGAACGACTGGTCGCTCTGCGCGGGGAGTCGCATCCGTTCGGGGTCACCTGGCAGCGCCGGGACATGGAACGGCTCGCCGAGGTCCATGCCGTGTTCGCCGCCGGCAGGGAACCGGCGGACGCCGACGGAGGCGCACCGTGAGCGGGGCGGTCGGCTACGTGGAACTCCACGCCCGCACGGCCTTCAGCTTCCTCCGCGGGGCCTCCTCCCCGGAGGCCCTCGCAACCGAGGCCGCCCGGCTGGAGATCCCCGCGGTGGCCGTCTGCGACCGCATGGGACTCCACGGCTCCCCACGCGTCCGGCTCGCGGCCTTGGAACGCGGGCTTCGTGACATCGTCGGCTCGGAGCTCGTGATGGAGGACGGGTCGGTGCTGCCGGTGCTGGTGCGGGACCGGGCCGGCTACCGCAACCTGTGCGCCCTGCTCACCGGGGCGCACCTGCGTGCGGAGAAGGGCGCCGGGAAGGTCCGGTGGGACGAGCTGCCCGCCCATGCCGACGGCCTCGTGGCGCTCACCGGCGGCGAGGACGGGCCCCTCGTTCGGGCGTTGCTGGACCCGCGCCAGGGACGCGACGTCGCCGCGGCACGCCTGGAGTCGTTGCGGCGCGCCTTCGGTCCGGACGGCGTCTTCGTCGAGTTGCAGCGGCACCATCGGCCGGAACAGGAACGCTGGAACCGACCGCTCGTGGACCTGGCGCGGGCGACCCGCACGGCTTTGGTGGCCACCAACGGCGTCGACCAGGCGACGCCGGACGGCCGTGAGGTGGCCGACGTCTTCACCTGCCTGCGTCACCACGTGAACCTGGACGCCGCGGGGGCCCTGCTCTCGGTGAACTCCGAGCGCCACCTCAAGCCCGCCGCGGCGATGCGGGTCCTGTTCGCGGACCTGCCCGACGCCGTGGACAACACGGTCCGCCTTTCGGAACGGCTGACGTTCGCCCTGACGGATCTCGGCTACGGCTTCCCGCGGCATCC
>CAMASJ010000349.1 GCA_945860685.1 Akkermansia muciniphila | reverse complement strand
GTGGCGACCACCGTGGTCCCCGGCCTGGCCGGAACGCTCTCGAAGCCGGACCTCGACGCGATGCGGAAGGAACTGAAGCGGCGGAAGGAATCGAAGATCAGCGCCAGATCCACGGAATCCCGCGCCTTCCGGTACTGGGACCACTGGATCACCGACGGCCTCGCCGGACGCCTGGTGCGCGTCGGCCTCCAGGACCGTTCGGTCCGCGACCTCACGCCGGTTTGGACCAACCAGTTCCAGCTCAGCGGCGAGGCCCACTACCGGGTCTCGCCCGACGGGAAGTGGCTGGCCGTGACCCTCGACAGCACGCCGCCGCCGTACCGCGAGTACCCGAACCACGACGTGTACCTCGTGGCGGTCGACGGCTCCGCGCCGCCGCGGAACCTGACCCAGGACAACACCGGCGACGACGGCAACCCGATGTTCGCGCCGGACGGCCGCTCGGTGGTCTTCACCCGCACGCAGTCCAACTACTACAACGGCGAGTTCGCCAAGCTGTGGCGGCACGACCTCGAGACCGGGAAGAATTCGTCCCTGACCGAGGACCAGGACCTCGGGATCGCCGAGGCGGTGTTCTCGCCGGACGGACGGGAGCTGTGGGTCGTCAGCGAGGACCGCGGAGTGGTGCCGGTGTTCCGCATGGACGCGGCGGGCGGCCCGCTGAAGGCCGTGACGCGGGACGGCACGAGCACCGGTCTGTCGGTGCGTGGCGGCACGGTGGCCTACCTCAACAGCACCTCGACGCGGCCGGACGAGCTGTTCGTCCTCGATCCGGCAAGCGGTGCGTCCCGGCGGCTCACCCGCTTCAGCGACGAGCTGATGGCCGGGATCGGATTTGGCCGACAGGAGTCCTACGAGTTCACCGGGGCCGGCGGCGACACGGTTCAGGGATGGCTGTTCCTGCCGCCGGGATTCGATCCGGCCAAGCCGTACGGCCTCGTGCAGCTGATGCACGGGGGGCCGCACACGATGTGCCGCGACGCGTGGAGCCCGCGTTGGAACGCGCAGGTCTTCGCGGCGATGGGCCATGTGGTCACGTGGGTGAACCGGCACGGGTCGACCGGCTTCGGCGAGAAGTACAGCCAGAGCATCCTCGGCGAATGGGGCGTCAAGCCGCTGGCCGACATCCTCGCGTCGACGGACGTCCTGCTGAAGCGGTTCCCGAACATCGACCCGAAGCGGATGGCCGCGGCGGGGGCGAGCTACGGAGGCTACATGGCGGCGTGGGTCGCGGGGCACACCGACCGGTTCGCGTGCATCGTGGACCACGCGGGCGTGAACGACTTCGTCACCCAGTACGGGGCCGACGTGACCGCCTTCGGGTTCTCGAAGGTGCTTGGGGGCACGCCATGGGAGAACCCGGAGGGGATGCAGCGGAACAACCCGATGGCGTACGCGCGGAACTTCCGGACGCCGATGCTGATCCTGCATGGCGAGAAGGACTACCGGGTGCCGTACGTGAACGGGACGGCGCTGTACGGCGTGTACCAGGCGATGGGCCTGCCGGCGCGGCTCGTGGTGTACCCGGACGAGAACCACTGGATCCTCTCGCCGCAGAACTCGCTGCACTGGAACTGGGAGGTGCAGACCTGGATCGCCCGCTGGATCGGCGGCACGCCGACCCTGACGGAACCACGCTTCGACGAGCCGGCGAAGTAAGGGCGGCGCCGAGGGGCCAGCGGGACGGGGAGGACGCGGATTCCACGGAAGCCGATCCGCACCCTCTTCGATGGCACCCTCCTGCGGTTCCAGGCGTCGGTTACGCCTTCGTCCGATCGTGTCCTTGTGTCAGTGGTTTCGCGGATCGGGATCCTGCCAGGACCGCATCAGGGAGAGACGAATCAACTCCCCCATCACCGGTTCCAGTCCGAGTGTCGCCGGGTAGTCGAAGGACACCGGGTCGCGGCCCGGATGTCGCGTCTCGATCCGGATCCGGTCACCGGAGCATTCCATCGTGAGAAGGGAATGGCGGTTGGGATCCGGGCGTTCGGCGGACGCGGACACCACCACTCGGCCTGCCGAGGAAATCGAGTGCAGGCCCAGGGAGATTCCCTTCGGAGCGAGACGCCGCACGAACTCCGCGGTGGTTTCGAGGTTGTCGGCCACGGACCGGGTTTCGACGCACCCGGCGAGAACCCGGAGAACCTGCTCGGTCCGGCTCCATCCGAGTCCGCCGTCCGGGGTTTCCGTGGAGGGGTGCGGGTCCATGGTGGGCCAACGAGAACCGGGGTCACCGGTTCTGGCAATGACGGGTAGGGCCCCGGCGGTTGCCGGATGGACAGGATTCCGTCACGGAAGAAGATCGGTCCGTTGCGAAGCCCGACCATGAATCCTGATCCCGATCCTGATTCCGATTCGAGTCCGCGCCTGCCGTCCGCACCGAAATCGATCCGGAAGGGCAGTTCGCTGGCGGCGTTGCTCGACGAAGAGGCCATCGGATGCCTGGCGCACAACCTCCGACGCGTGCATCCGGGGTTCGACGTCGCCGCGTTTGGCGCCGACGCCCGTGAGGGGCTGGCGCCGCTGTCCATCCTCCAGCGGGGACGGCACCTCGCCTCGGCGTTGCGAAGGAATCTGCCGCCCGTCTATGCGGACGCCGTCGACGTGTTGGTGCGTTCCCTGACGCCGCCGCTGACGCAGACCGACGACTTCGGCCTGGGCGGCTTCTTCCATCTGCCGCACGTGAGCTTCGTGGCCGAGTACGGCCTGGATGCGGAGGGCAACGGCGGCGAGGACCCTTTCGAGGCCTCGATGCGCGCCCAGTACGAGATCACGCGGCGATTCACGGCCGAGTTCTCCATGCGTCCGTTCCTGGTCCGCTGGCCGGAGCGCACGTTGGAGCGTCTGATGGAGTGGGCGCGCGATCCCGATCCGCATGTGCGAAGGCTTTGCTCCGAGGGCTCGAGGCCCCGGTTGCCGTGGGCGATGCGGATCCCGTCGCTGGTCCGGGATCCGTCGCCGACGGTGCCCATCCTGGAGGCGTTGCGGGACGACCCGGACCTCTATGTCCGACGCAGCGTGGCGAACCACCTCGGCGACATCGCGAAGGACCATCCCGAACTGGCCTTCGGGATCTGCGAACGCTGGGTGGAAGGGGCCTCACGGGAACGGCGATGGATGATCCGCCATGCCGTCCGTCTTCCGGCGAAGAAGGGTGTCGCCGCCGCCCTGCGGCTCCGGCGTCTCGCGGCCTGAAACATGGCCACGCCGTCGGGATGAGGGAGGAACCCACGCAGAAGCGTGCAGGCGGCAGGAGGCGATCGGATCCGGACCCGGAGCCCACCGGGAGGTGAAGATCCTTCGGGCTCGCGATCGAGGGCGGTCGCTGCTCGGATGACTCCATGCGCCTCTGCCGGTTCGTCCTTTCCGTCATTCTTCTCGCCTTCGGCTTACAGGCCCAGACGGTGTTCCTCGGCCCCGGTTCCCTGGAGCTCCATGTCGCGGGACTGGGATGGTTCGGGGAGGACGCCCCGACGTTGCGTCGTCTGCCGACCCGCATGAAGGGATCCCTGCCGACGGCGGTGTGGGGACTGGCCCAGCATCCCTCGGGCGGCCGATTCCGGTTCCGGACGGATTCGACGAAGCTGACCCTGATGGCGACCAACAGCGACACCTCCACGATGCACCACATGACCACGGTGGGGCAGAGCGGCTTCGACCTCTACGTGGACGGCCGCTATCGCAACAGCGCGTGGCCGGACCGGGAGGGTTTGATCCGGAGGCAATGGACCCTGGGGAACGACCGGCGGATGCGCGAGGTGCTCGTCTACCTGCCGCTGTACAAGGGCGTGGCGCTGGGACGGATCGCGTTCGACGACGGGGCGAAGGTGGAGGCTCCGTCGCCGTTTGCGCTGCCCAAGCCGGTGGTCTTCTACGGGTCTTCGATCACCCAGGGCGGATGCGCGGAGAATCCCGGACTGAGCTATCCCGCGATCGTCTGCAGGAACCTCGACCTCGACTTCATCAACCTCGGCTTCTCCGGGGCGGGACTGGGCGAACAGGCGGCGGCC
>CAMASJ010000348.1 GCA_945860685.1 Akkermansia muciniphila | reverse complement strand
GGCCGTCGAGGTCGAGTTCCTTGCCCAACGATTCCATCACCAGCTGCTGGAGGTACTTCGAGAACAGCTCCAGGCGGTCCTTGTAGGGAAGGACGACCATGTCCTTCGCGCCGCGGCCTTCGCCGATGAAGTACCACATCAAGGCCAGTTGGGCGGCCGGGTTGTCGCGGACGACCTGGAGGCGCGTGACGTCGTCGGCCATGCGGGCGCCGTCGAGCAGGCCGTCGATGTCGAGGCCCTGGAGGGCTGCGGGAAGGAGTCCGACCGCGCTGAGCTCGCTGGTGCGTCCGCCGACCCAGTCCCACATCGGGAAGGTCTTCAACCATCCGCCGGCGACCGCGACCTTGTGCATGGCGCTGCCGGTTCCGGTGATGGCGACGGCGTGCCGGGCGAAATCGAGTCCGGCCCGCTCGAAAGCCGCCTTGGCCTCGAGCATGCCGTTCCGCGTCTCGGGAGTGCCGCCGGACTTCGAGATCACAACCACCAATGTCCGTCCCAGCTTCCCGTCGAGTTCCGACAGGACGCGGTCCATGCCGTCGGGGTCCGTGTTGTCGAAGAACAGCGGCCGGAGCCGGTCGGACTTCGGCTGGCCCAGCGCCCGGGAGACGAACTGGGGTCCGAGCGCGGAACCGCCGATGCCGATGACGAGGACGGTCTCGAAGGGGCCGTGCGCACCGGCGATGCGGCCGGCGTGGACCTCGGTGGTGAAGGACTTGATGTCGGCCAAGGTCCTCCCGATCTCGTCGGCGATGGTTCGGGTCGGGGCGAGCGCCGGATTGCGGAGCCAGTAGTGGCCCACCATGCGGCGTTCATCCGGGTTGGCGATGCCCCCCTTCTCCAACTCGGCCATCGCGATCAACGCCTTCTGCATCGGACGTTCCATTCGGGCATGGAAGTCGTCCGGGAAATTGATCCGGCTGATGTCGAGGGACAGTCCGATGGACGGGCACTCGAGGAGGTGTCTTTGGAACCGGGACCAGAGGGCGGCTTTGGGCGGAGTCATGCGCGTCGGGGACGACCGTAGGACGCGACCCCGGGCTGCCAAAGGGGAAAATGGCCGGCGGCAGCCCGCATAGTGAGCCGAAGGGGTGGTGAACGCCCGGGCGTCGAGTTGTGTCTGTCCGGAAACCCGCGAACCGGGCCGTTGGAAACGGGCGGTTCCGGAGTCCGAGCCGGCAAGTGTCGCCGTTTTGCTTCTTAACAGGGGCCCCGGATCGGAATACACACAGCTCACACGATGCTGCTCCGCCAGCGCCAACTTCAGACAAAGATCCACGCCCTGCTCGATGCCGCGCTTTTTGGGGCGATGTTTTGGCTGGCCCATTTCGTCCGCTCGCTGCCGCAGCTGGACAAGCAGTCGATGATCGGTCCGTTCGCCCAGTACCAGTGGCTGCTGCTGGTGGTGGTGCCGTTGACACCTCCGCTGTTGGAGCTCCAGGGATTCTACCGCCGTCCGCTCCTGGCTTCGCGGCGCCAGACGTTGGCCCAGATCCTCCGCGGATCGGCCTGGATGTCGCTGGCCATCATCGTGGCCATGTTCCTCTTCAAGCAGGAGGTCGCCCGCGGCGTCGTCTCCCTGTTCCTGCCCATGGTCGTGGTCGCCATGGTGGTGAAAGAGGAGTCGATCCGGCTCTGGACACATGCCCGTCTCGGCGACCGCGGCGCGCGTCGCCGGGTGATCCTGCTGGGTGGCGACCGCGACTTGGAGCGCCTGGGGCAGGCGTTGAAGCTCAACGCCATCGGAGACGTCCAGGTGGTGGCGCGGCTCGATCCAACCCGGGCCCGCACCGAGGATTTGGCGCTCCTGCTGCATGAGCATGCCGCCAACGCGGTCCTGGTCGCCCCAAGGCACATCCTGTTCGGCCAGATCGAGAAGATCGTCCAGGTGTGCGAGCTCGAGGGAGTCGAGGTCTGGATGCATGCGGACTTCTTCCAGACCCGCCTTTCCCAGACGAGCGTCGACGAACTCGCCGGCCACCCGGTCCTGGTGTTCCGCACCGGTCCCGAGCAGACGTGGCAGTCGCTTGCCAAGGGCGTCATCGACTTCTTCGGGTCCATCGCGCTGCTCCTGGCGGCTTCGCCCCTGTTCCTGTTCGCCGCCATCGCGGTGAAGGTCAGTTCCCCGGGTCCGATCCTGTTCCGCCAGCGTCGGGCGGGCCTGAACGGGCATCCCTTCATGATGCTGAAGTTCCGCACGATGGTGACCAACGCGGAGCAGCTGAAACAGGAGCTGGCGGCCCTCAACGAGATGAGCGGGCCGGTGTTCAAGGTGACCAACGACCCCCGCGTCACCCGTGTCGGACGCTTCCTCCGCAAGTGGTCGATCGACGAGCTGCCCCAGCTCTGGAACGTCTTCCGTGGCGAGATGAGCCTCGTCGGGCCCCGCCCGCTGCCGGTCGACGAGGTCGCCCGTTTCGACGACTTCGCCCATCGACGCCGCCTCAGCGTGAAGCCGGGTCTCACCTGCCTCTGGCAGGTCAGCGGCCGGAACAACGTCAGCGACTTCAAGGAATGGGTCCGCCTCGACCTCGAGTACATCGACAACTGGTCGCTCTGGCTCGACATCCGGATCCTCCTGCGGACGATCCCGGCCGTCTTCAGCGGCGCCGGCGCCAAGTAGGCCCGCCAACCCGCGCCGGTGGATTCCGGCCAAGGGTTGCCCCGCCTTCATGCAGGAGGATTCCATGACGCCCCCACTCGCGGACATCGACCACCTCCACGTGCACGTGTCCGACCGCGCCGCCGCCGAATCCTGGTACGCCCGCGTCCTCGGGCTCCACCGGGATCCCGCCTTGTCTTTCTGGATGCGCGACGGCGGCCCGTTGGTCGTCCGCAACGGAGACGGCTCGGTCCACCTGTCGCTCTTCGAACGTCCGTTCGGCAACGGCCGAACGACCCTGGCCTTCCGGGTCTCCGGTATCGTCTTCCTCCCTTGGCTTCGGCACCTCCGGGATCAGCTCCCGTCGCCGCCGGCGCCCGTCGATCACGAGGTCTCCTGGTCGCTCTACTTCCAGGATCCCGACGGAAACCCATTCGAGATCACCTCCTACGAATACGACGTCGTCCGCGACGGTCTGCACCGCGGTGCGGATTCCGCCAGCCCAGCCTGACACATCGCCGTCCCGGCTTTCCGTGATCCCGTCCGATTGACATTCCCTGTTTGGGTGTTATCATACAGACAGTCAATCCCCCCACCGTCGTTCCCGCCATGATCCACCGCCTCCATTTCCAGATCGACGAGCGCTCGGGTGTGCCGGTCTACCGGCAGATGATGGATCAGGTGAAGTACTACGTCGCCGGCGGGACGTTGAGGCAGGGCGACCAGCTGCCCTCGATCCGCGAGTTGGCCTCCGCCTTGACCGTGAATCCGACCACGGTGGTCAAGGCCTACACGGAACTGGAGCGGGACGGAGTGATCGAGATGCGCCATGGCAAGGGGGCGTTCGTCTCCGGTCGGGCGAAGGCGATCACGCGGGAGGAGCAGGAGGTGGCCCTCCGCCGCAGCGCCAAGCAGCTGGCGGTGGAGGCGACGCAGCTGCAGGTGACCCCACCAAGGGTGATCACCGTGGTGCGGGAGGAGCTGAACGCCGTGAACCCGTCGCCGTCCGCCGACGAAACCCCCGTGAAGTTCACCGTCGTCCCCGGACGATGAAGCCGGAGAAGCGCCCATGGCCGCCGTCATCGAGACCCGCAACCTGACCAAGTCCTTCGGACGGGACGTGGTGGCGGTGAGCGGCCTGGATCTGTGCATCGCCCCAGGGGCGGTCTACGGGTTGATCGGAAGGAACGGGGCGGGGAAGACCACCACCTTGCGGCTGCTCATGGGGCTGCTCCGGGCGGATTCCGGGTCGGCGCGCGTGTTGGGATGCGACTTCTGGGAGGCCTCGCCGGCGATCCGCCAGCGCGTCGCCTACGTCTCCCAGGGGCACCTGGCCCCGGACTGGATGGCCTTGGAGGACCTCGACCGCTACGGAGGCCACTTCTTCGACCGCTGGGATTCCGCACACGCCCGATCCTTGGCTCGGCGCTGGGAGCTTCCCTGGAAACGCCCGATCGGGAAGCTCTCCGGCG
>CAMASJ010000347.1 GCA_945860685.1 Akkermansia muciniphila | reverse complement strand
TCGTCCCCATCGACCGCCAGCCGGCCCCCCTTTCCCGGGAACAGTCCGCCCAGGTCGACCTCGCCGCCGACGCCATCCGCGACGCCCGTTCCCGCGGTGCGCCGGTGGTCCTCATGTACGGCGCCCACCTCCTCCGCAACGGCGCCGCCCTCCTCCTCGCCGACCTCATGGAGAAGGGTTTCCTCCAGCACCTCGCCACCAATGGCGCCGGCACCATCCACGACTGGGAATACTCCTGGCTCGGTCGCTCCACCGAAGGCGTCGAGGAGAACGTCGCCGCAGGCACCTTCGGCACCTGGGACGAAACCGGCCGCAACATCCACCTCGCCCTCATGGCCGGCGCCCTCCAGGGACTCGGCTGGGGCGGTTCCCTCGGCCGCTTCATCCACGAGGACGGCTGCGACCTCCCGCCACGCGAGCAGCTCGCCGGACTGGTCTCCCAGTTCCCCGCGGACCCCATGGCCCCGGCCTGCTGCGAACTGCTCGCCGCCATGGAACGCCATGACCTCCACGAGGGCCGCCATGACGTCCAGCACCCCTCCAAACACGGCTCCATCCTCGCCGCGGCATGGCGACACGGGGTCGCCGCCACCGTCCACCCGGGCATCGGCTACGACATCATCTCCTGCCATCCCATGTTCAACGGCGCCGTCCTCGGACGCGCCGCCGCCGAGGACTTCCGACGCTTCGCCGGCATCGTCGCCGAACTCGACCACGGCGTCGTCCTCTCCGTCGGCTCCGCCATCATGGCCCCCCAGGTCTTCGAGAAGAGCCTCAGCTGCGCCCACAACATCCGGTTCCAGGCGGGCGCCGGCCCGGTGGCCGGCCACCGGATCTTCGTCGTCGACCTCCAGGACGGCGGCGGCTGGGACTGGACCCAGGGCGAACCCCCGAAGTCCAACCCCGCCTACTACCTCCGCTTCTGCAAGAGCTTCTCCCGCATGGGCGGCACCATGCACTACGCCCAGTGCGACAACCTCGCCTTCATCCACCACCTCCACCGCCGCCTGGTCGCCACGCTCCCATGACCCCCGAACGCTTCGAGGCGATCACGCGCCGCTTCCCCTCGCTCACCCTCGGCCTCCTCGGCGACTTCTGCCTGGACCGCTACTTCGACATCGATCCCGAACGCGCCGAGGTCTCCATCGAGACCGGTCTGCCCGTGCACAACATCACCGGCGTCCGATGCCTCCCCGGCGCCGCGGGCACCATCCTCAACAACCTCTCCGCCCTCGGCACCGGATCCATCCGCTGCGTCGGACTGCGCGGCGATGACGGCGAGGGCTTCGAACTCCAGCGGGCCGTCCAGAAGCGCCGCGGTGCGGATCCCTCCGGCATCGTGGTCGCGTCGGGCCGGAACACGTTCACCTACACCAAACCCCTGCTGCACCGCCCCGGCCTCCCTCCCGAGGAACTCAGCCGCCTCGACCTCAAGAACTTCACCCCGACCCCGCCCACCGGCGAGGCCGCCGTGATCGAAGGCATCCGCCGCGCCGCGGATTCCACCGACGCCTGGATCGTCCTCGACCAGGTCGACATCCCCGGCACCGGCGTGGTCACCCCGGCGGTGCTCGCCGAGGTCGGCCGGCTCGCCGCACGCCGCCCCCTCCTGCCGATCGTCGCCGACAGCCGACGCGGTCTCCGCGGCTGGCCCGCCGTCGACTGGAAGATGAACGCCGCGGAACTCGGCCGCTTGAACGGCGGCCCGGTCGACGACCTGTCCTCCCTCCGCGACGCCGCGGGACGGATGGCCGGGTCCAACGGCCGCCACGTGTTCATCACGCTCGCCGAACGCGGGATCGTCGGCGCCGGCCCGGACGGATCCACCGCCCACGTCACCGCCCATCCCGTGCTCGGTCCGATCGACGTGGTCGGGGCCGGCGATTCCGTCAGCGCCAACCTCGCCCTCGCCCTCGCCGCCGGCGCCTCGCCCTCCGAGGCGATGGAGATGGCCATGGCCGCCGCCCATTGCGTCATCCACCAACTCGGCACCACCGGCACCGCCGGCGTCGACCAGATCCGGGAGCGCATCTTCGCTTGAACCCCGGCCGCCGTACCGCACCGCTGCTCCGGCTCGTCCTGCTCCTGGGCCTCCTGTCCTCCTGGACCGGATGCCGCACCGGATCCACCCCCGCGGTCCGACGGGAGTTTACCGCGACCCGGATGGGGATGCCGTGGCGGATCGTCCTCTACGCCGCCTCCGATCGCGAAGCCGGGGAGGCCGCGGACGCCGCCTGGAACCGCATCACGGAACTCAACCGCATCCTCAGCGACTACGAGCCCGATTCGGAACTGAGCCGACTCGCGCGCTCCTCCGGATCCGGGACCGACGTCCCCGTCTCCGAGGATCTCTTCCGCGTCCTCGAACGTGCCGAACAGGTTTCCCGTGCCGGTGACGGTTCCTTCGACATCACGGTGGGACCGCTCGTCGACGTGTGGAAACGGGCCCGCCGCCAACGGGCGCTCCCCGACGCCTCCCGGATCGCGGCCGCGCGCGACGCCTGCGGTTGGACCAACGTCGTGCTCGGACGCGACGCGCAGGGCCGCCGGACGGCCCGCCTGCTGCGCCCCGGGATGCGCCTCGACCCGGGCGGCATCGCCAAGGGCTATGCCATCGGCGAGGCCACCAAGGTCCTCCGTTCCCGCGGCATCACCCGAAGCCTCGTCAGCGGCGGCGGCGACCTCTACGCCGCTTCCTCGCCGCCCGGCGAATCCGGTTGGGTCGTCACCGTCGGCCTCCTCGACCTCACCAACGCCCCTCCCGGACGCCAGGTCCATCTCCGCGACCGGGCGCTCGTCACCTCCGGGGACCTGTTCCAACGCGTCGAGATCGGCGGCGTGCGGTATTCCCACATCGTCGATCCCCGAACCGGCCAGGCCCTCACCGACCACTCCCAGGTCACCCTCGTGGGCCGCGATCCCATGACCCTCGACGCCCTGTCGAAGGTGCTCAGCGTCCTCGGCCCCACACGCGCCGACGCCCTCTGCCGGCGGTTCGACATCGACGCCCTGCTCTTCCGCGCGCCCGACGGGAGACTCTCGGTCCACGAGACCCCCGGATGGAGAAGCCACGAGGTCCGGCGGCCCTGAGCGGAAGCCCGACGGTACAACCGGTCGCGAAAAGGCCCGCGGTCAGCCGAGGTAGAACCGTTCGCAGTTGCCGCCCCAGAACGCGGCGGATTCCTCCGGCGAAAGGTGGCGGAGATGGTCCCTCGCCAGCCCTTCCACCTGTTCGTAGGAACCGGCCAGAAGGCAGACCGGCCAGTCGGAACCGAACATCAGCCGGCCGGGACCGAAGGCCTCGAAGACGACGTCGAGGTACGGACGGAAATCGCCGCCCTTCCACCCGCGGTGATCGGCCTCAGTCACCATCCCGGACACCTTGCACAGGACGTTCCCATGCCGGGCCAACTCCTGGATCTGCTCCGCCCACGGTTGGAGCACGCCGTCGCGGATGTGGGGCTTCGCGATGTGGTCGAGCACGAACGGCTGTTCGGGATGGGCCGCCACCAACCCGATCGCGGCGGGCAACTGACGCGGATACACGAGCAGGTCGTAGGTGAGCCCGAACAGGCGCAAACGGCGGATCCCAGCCTGGAACGCGGCGCCCACGAGGAACCGGTCGTCCGGCTCGTCCTGGGCCACATGGCGGACACCGACGAACTTCGGGTGCGCCGCGAGTTGCGCGAGCGGATCCTCGACGTCGTCGCCGCGCAGGTCCACCCAGCCGACCACGCCCTTCACCCGCGGATCCGCGTCGGCGAGGCCGAGCAGCCAGTGCGATTCGGCGAGCGACTGCCGGGCCTGCACCGCGATGGAACCGTCGAAGCCGAGGGACCGGTGGATCGCCGCGAGGTCCGCGGGCAGCCAGTCGCGCTGGAGGGCGGAACCCGCCGGGATCCAAGGGTACTGGGATGCGTCGTAGCGCCAGAAGTGCTGGTGGGAATCGAGTCGCATGGAGGCATCGTGGCACGGGCATCCGAGGCTGGAAACATCCGGCCGCGGCGGATGCGGCCGGGACGGCCCCCGTTTCGGGCGTTGCCCAGTGCGGGTGGCGGACGCTATGTACACCGCGATGCCGA
>CAMASJ010000346.1 GCA_945860685.1 Akkermansia muciniphila | reverse complement strand
CTCGGCTCCACCACTCCTCTCGCTCATGCCCGGGGGACTGCTCTGAGGGCGAGGCGAAAGCCCAGGACGTAGAACCGGATGCCGGCCACGTTCCCGAGGCGGAGCGCCGAACGGCAGAGGCCGGACGAGGAGTTCCAGCTGCCGCCGCGGCGCACCCGGAGGGAGCCCGTTTTCGGACCGGTCGGATCCGTCACGGTCCCGCCCGGGTAGTTGCCGTACCAGTCGTCACACCATTCCCACACGTTCCCGTGCATGTCGTGGAACCCCCAACCATTCGCCTTCTTGCCCCCGACCTCGTGCGTCTTGCTCCCGCTGTTCTGGTCGTACCAAGCGTACTCGCCCAATCCACTCTCGTTGTCCCCGCTCGCCCACTTGCCGGTCGTTCCCGCCCGGCACGCATACTCCCACTCCGCCTCCGTCGGCAGCACATACTCGTACCCAGCGGGCAGCTTCCCAGCTGCCCGCTCCCGCCCATTCAGCTTCCTCAGGAACTCCCGGCACTCCTCCCAACTCACACTCTCCACAGGCAAACGGTCCCCCTTGAAGTGGCTCGGATTGCTCCCCATCACCGCCACCCACTCCCCTTGCGTCACCTCCTGCTTTCCCAGCCAGAATGCTCTCGAGATCGTCACACGCGTCACAGGCTTCTCGTCCGAATCCCCTCCCTCGCTCCCCATCAAGAAACTCCCAGCAGGCACAGGCAACAGCGTCGTCCCAATCGTGTTCACCAAAGGTTGGCCGGAATCCACCTGGGGGTGATCCCGGGTCGGTGCCAGTTGAAGGCTTTCGTAGAGGGATCCCGTCTGGGCTTCGCCGGTGCCGGTCCGGCTGGCATTCGTCCGGATCCCCAGCTCGGATGCGCCCGACGGCCGCACCACGCGGTTGGTTGGGATCAGAAGGGAATCCAGGATGGCGGTCGTTCGCGCCGCCTGCTGGTGGACGCGCCACCAGTTGAGGAAGTCGACCACGTCATCGGTCTCGACCGCGTCCTTCTTGAAGTGCCGTTCGATCCGGCGGACCAAGTCCTCGGCCTTCGCCTCGTTGCCGGGGGCGAGTGCCAGTTCCACCGCATCCAGGTTGGTCCTGGCAAACTGGGCCTCGTGGTCGGCCTGGGCGTTGCGTACCCGCTTCAGCGCCTCCTTCCGGCGCTTTTCGTTGGTGGCGGCCTGCTCGCGGACCTTCTGGGCCTCGGCCTCGGCAGTCGCACGGGTCTCGGCCAGTCGACGCGCCGTCCCCGGGTCCACCGCCAGCGGGATCTGTCGGGCGATCTCCCCTTCCGTCCACGGCTCTTGGGCAACGTTCCGATTCGCCTTGGCCCACTTCGCTGTCTCTACCGCCACCCACTGGGCCACGTCCCCTAGCCGGATCAGTCCGTCCGTCGGACTCCCGCCCACCCCGCCGCGCAACGCCTGGAGGAAGTGGTGGGTGAAGACCCCTTGCTGCAGATCATCGGACTCCCAGCTCAACTGCCTGGCGCTGCACGAACCCAGCACCGCGAATCCCTCGGCTTTGGCAAAACTCTCCCTCAACCCCGCCGTCGCCGTCTCGCTCCCCCGCGTCCCGCCCTCCACCGCCTCCCGGCAGGCGTCCAGCAGTAGGATGCGCTTCCGGGTCGCCGACTCCTGGAGCCGCTGCTTTACCAGGTTCAACGGAATGCCGGTCGTCGCCGGTTCTTCCCTCAGCCCATTAGAAGGCATCAAGTACTGGCCTCCCCCGTCTTCAAATCCATGCGTCGCCACCGACACCACGATAAGGCCGTCGGGCTGGGAGGCGTCGGCCTTGATCTGGCGCAGGGCGGTGAGGAGCGTGTTCTTGTCGGCCCCGACCAGTAGCACCCCGGCCGCCTTGAGCGCGGCGAGCTGGGTTTCCCCCTTCTTCGAGCGGGGCAGGCCGCCGAGGGCCACGCGCGTCCTCGACGGCGGCACCAGCTGGAGTTCGAGGGCGAAGAGGTGGGCCAACGCGATGGCGTCGTCGGGCGCGTACTTCAGCGAGCCGAGGTTGGATCCCGCGTCGAAGGTTCCCACGCCGATGAAGAGCCCAGACGAACCGCCGGCTGGGATCTCGCCCGTCGCGCGCTGCGACGCCGTCAGCGGCTCCGCCACCATCCCGCGCTGCTGGGCCCGGACCACCAGGGCCAAGGCTAGAATCAGGATGAGGAGTTTCATGGTAGCCGAGTGGCGAGTGTGGAAACGATTGTTCCGAACGACAAGTGGGTTGAAGCGCCCCCCAGACCAACCCGATCGTCGTCACCAGCCGCACAGAGATTCGGGTGGACAGGGAGTTTCACCATCCATCAGGGGATACGATGCTCGGGCTTCAACAATGCACCCCATGTTGAGTAGTTTCGACCCGTCCCAGAAGTACTCGATCCGGGTTCCGTCCGGCAGGATCTCCACCGCCTTGGGTCCTTCAGGCAGGCCATCGTCGCCGATCTGGATCGAGTCATTCACGGAGTTCGCATTACTCACCCGCCGACACCTTCATTCAGTCCCGTCGGAAGAACTCAGGTCAGCGCTTCTTCGATAACCGACCAGGGAACGGTCCGGCGGATGGCGGCAGACATAGAGGCCATGGTGGAGGAATGGGCAAAGGCTTCTCGAGCGGCACGATGAACGATCGGCCGGGGCAGACGCGACGCCTCGGCCAGGTAGATCAGCATCTGCGGGTTCACGATGTGGTTGTAGACGAACTCCGCCGTCCGACGATGGTCCTTCCGGTTGTAGGCGCCGGGCCCGCGGTAGGCATCCAGCCAGCCCATCCAATGCTCGTGCTGGGTCCGGTACCAGACCTTCGATTGCTCCTGCTGCCCTTCCCCACGCCGGGCTCCGCTCCTCCAATTCGCACTGAACCGATCCGTGATGGGGCTTGATGGGGAGAGTTTTCCGATGATCCGTCGGAGATCCTGTGGTGTACGAATCGCCGGACGAGCGGTCCGCCTCCCACCCAAATTGGAGGTCACCTTTGCAGCCTGTCGGGCTGAGCGAAGCTCCGTTGCGGGTCGGGAACCTTTCAAACTCCGGCGGGTAGGCGGAGTTAGGATCCGCCCCAACTGGATCACAAACTCCCGTTGCTTCCCTCGGCCTTCCACGACGACCCCCTTGAATTCCACCCGCATCCGGCGAGCGTCTGGCGCGTAACCGTTCCTGAACTCGACCACGTCGTATTCCCGGCTCGCCAGACGCGCCTTCCAATACGGAGTAAACTTTCGAAACTCTTCATGCTTTCCGCCGGCGACAATATCGTCGAACCAACGACCTATCAGATTGAGGTGCAGGATTCGCAAGGTTGAATGGGCGTGGTCGAGAGCCTTGTAGGGCAAGATCGTCTCCAAATCGCACTGAGGTCTCAAGGTTTGGTTCGAAGAAAAGTTGGTCTCAGCGCAACGCCTTTGAATGCTTCTCGAAACACATGAGATTTAGCACTTTGCTTACGATTTTCATCGCACCAGATTGGGCCTGCGCCATCAGGGTCAAAACCGATGGCAAAGGCGTGTACACACACGTTTCCATCGGAAGCGCATCAGGATATTAAACGCAGTCAAGCTAACCAAGGAGGCAGCCATGGGCATGATGTACGACAACACTCCGCCACGTGATTGGATCACTTGCAAGATCTTCGCTGAGTATGCCATACGGCTGGTGAATGACTACATCAGGCAGGAGAACTCCATGGCTATACCGACGCCCATATGCCGGGCATTCGCTTGCAATCTCAAGCGGGCGGTTGATTTCCTTCCTAACAGCATGAAATCCAGCGAAGAGGTCACCTCTGCCAGAGCTGCGCTAGATGCCGCCTTGGCTCCCATATTGTCGGAAAAGCTGCTGCGAGATGGCCTACTGGATGGTGCTTTAGCGGTCACTGTTCTGGGCGTGGCCTTGGCACGCACCCGGGATCTATTCGCGCACGTGTACGCTCAGGTCCACCACAGACCGTGGCTGGAATTCACCGCATACAACAACCCGTGCACAAAGGATGGAATCATTTACGAATGGAACAGAGACTTGTACAGATTCGCCATGGATGATCCCAATCCGAAAATCACTCCATGGGACGCGGCGAGAAAGGAGGCATATCAAGAGACTCTCGAGGT
>CAMASJ010000345.1 GCA_945860685.1 Akkermansia muciniphila | reverse complement strand
ACATCCGACGAACGCCGATGGAGATGGAGTTGGCGAGGGCACCCCAGCCGACGCCGGTCTGAAGTGACAAAAGATCCCTGACGCAGACAGGGACAACCCCTCAAAAGCGCACCGCAACCGGGCCGAAACGGCCCGGGAACGTCAGAGGTATGCCTGCGGTGGCCGCTCCAACAGGCCAATACTGCCGAGATCGAAGCGAGCAGGCTCCAAAACCGCCGCCGAATGGCGCTGAAGACCGATACCAACCGCCGAAGACAGCGCTGCCGGCGATCAACAGGCGTGTAAGCTAACTGAGCTAACCACGCCCATCCACCCACCTTGCCAGACCCTCTCGATTCGGTAGCCTACGGACGTGTCCCTTATCGGTTTCGCGACTCTTTTGTGAAGCTGGTTGTTGCAAAGAGATTACGATAAGGTTCTGTGCGAACAACTCTTGGTTTTGGCCTTTCCGAGATAGCAGCTTCCCCTCCGCGAGACCTCCTATAGTATTTCCTTGCCGGAAGTGAAAATGAACATCTTCAAGTTGAAAATGATTGGGATCGTGTTTTCGTTTCTCTTGGCCTGCGTTGTTGTGGTTTTGGTTTATGAGCGCAGTGTGCTTAGGCGTCAAATGGTATTTGAAATGGATCATGTTTTGACTCAATATCGATTTCAGTACACCCTTGCATTAGGTTGCGCCTGCACGAACTGTGATCGTGGGCGTGGTTGTGATTTGTATTAGAGTAATCAGATTGTTCGAGTGCCGATTGTTTGTTACAGTATAATGTCTATGGAGCCTGACTCTGAGCGGATGAAAAGGCAAAACGACATCTTTTTTAAAGATAATGCGTTTCGCCGAACCGCAGCTGATATGAATTCTTCAAAATAGCCGCTGCCGGGGCTAATGCAACAAGTGACACATCTGTCCGCGAGGTGGTGGCCTACGGACGTGTCCCCGATCGGTTTCAACATATGAAAATAGCAAAAATAGGTGGTGTCTTTTTAGGCGTGCTTTTGATTGTTGGATGCGGGCCGGGAAAAGTTAGGGATAATGGAAGTGCAATCGAGTACAGTGAGCAGGTCTCGATCACAAATCGTGTTGGAAATTTGTCTGTTAGTGTTATACTTGTGAACCCTCAAAGAGATCTTGGTTCTGATCACATTGAGGTTTGGGTGCATGGTTTGGCTGTTGGCAGACTGAATCAAAAGTATATTCTTTTGCTGTCCTCGGATCTCGGGGTGAGGCGCAACGAAAAGCTGGTTTGGTCTGATGACGAAAGATATGCTCTACTTATATGTGAAAATGTCGACGGCACGTTGGAATCAATGTTTCCTGATACAAAGCGACATGCCTACGCGCTATTTGATACTAGGTTCATGCGCGTTTGGTGCAACGCGACTCAATTAAACTTAGAGCGCTTTTCGTTTAGTGATTTGGAGCGTTTGGGATTTGGATCGTTAATTAAGTAGTAAATATCATGATTGGAGTCGTAGAACCCACTGGGGACACGTCCGTGGGTGAAGGAAACGCTGCACCAAGAGACGTGTCCCGAAGGAGGACGCTGTGAACCCACTGGGGACATGTCCGCGGGTGAAGGAGAATCTGCGCCAAGAGACACTGCGCCAAGAGACATGTCCCCACGTAGGTACGTGTCCCCAAGTAGGTAGGCTGGAGGGAGACTTTAGGACACGACGGTGGGTGGGAACTTACCGGTCCCGCATGGGACGGGGGGGGCTTCGAATTTCCAACGCCTTCCTTCGTCGATCCGCACATGCCCCAGACGTCCCGACGCCGGTTCCTTGGCCATTCCTTGCTCTTTTCCGGCGGTCTCCTGATCGCAGGCTGTTCCGCGCCGCATGTCAGCCGCCGACGCGTGCTTGGAGCCAATGACCGAATTCGGATCGCTTCCGTCGGCGTCGGCGGGAAGGGTTGGACCGACCTCAACATGGTCGGAAGCCAAGACATCGTAGGCATTTGCGATGTCGATTCGAACCGTTTGGCCAAGGCCGGCGAGAAGTTCGGTTCCGCGCGTCGCTTCGCCGACTGGCGACGGATGTTCGACGACCTAGGGAACTCGATCGACGCGGTGACGGTCTCGACACCGGACCACACCCATTTCCCACCAGCGATCCGGGCGGTCCGGCAGGGGTGGCATGTGTTCTGCCAAAAGCCATTGACCCACACCATTTGGGAGGCGCGCGAACTGACCCGGGCCGCCAAAGAAGCTGGGGTCGCCACACAGATGGGCAACCAGGGGATCTCGCATCCGAAACTCCGTCGGGACGCCGAGTTGGTAAAGGGCGGGGCGGTGGGAACGGTGAAGGAACTGCACTGCTGGACTGATCGGCCCGGCAGTTGGTGGCCCCAAGGCGTGGGGCGCCCGTCGGATCGTCCGCCGGTGCCCTCCGAACTCGACTGGGAACTGTGGCTCGGGACCGCGCCGGAACGCCCGTACCATCCAGCTTGGGGTCACTTCAAATGGCGTGGATGGTGGGACTTCGGCACCGGTGCGGTCGGCGACATGGGGTGCCATCTGCTGAATCTTGCGGGCCTCGTGCTCGATCCTGCCGATCCGACCTCCGTCGAAGCCCTCGTTGCCGACGGCGCCAACCCGGAGACGGGACCCTTGCGGTCGCATCTGGTCTGGGACATCCCCGCCCGGAACGGCCGTGCGGCGTTCCGCTTCCATTGGTACGACGGCGGATTGAAGCCTTCCGCCGACCTCTTCCCCGGCGCCAGCTACGATGGCAACGGAGTGCTGGTGGTGGGTTCGGCGGACACGATGCTGACCAACTACGAGGGCGGCGCGCGCTTCCGGACCGGGCGCACCTACGACGACTTCAAGTCGGTGCCGGAACTGTTCGAGAAGTACGCCGAATTCGAGCCCAGCCACTACGCGGAATGGATCCGGGCCTGCAAGGGCGGCCCGAAGGCATTGTCCTCGTTCGAGACTGCCGGCCCGATCACCGAGACGCTGCTGCTGGGCAACCTGGCGATCCGCATAGGAAAACGCCTGGAATGGGATTCAAGGCGCCTGAAGGTGACCAACGTCGCCGAGGCCAACCGGTTCGTCCGAACCGCCTATCGACCCGGCTTTGTTTCCTGAAGGGCCTCGCCAGACCGGGACTGGGTCTACTCTTAATCCTACTCTTGATCTCGTTCCCGTCTCCCGCATCCAGGGACGCGGCGGGAGCGGGAGATTGAGATCAGGATTAGGAGTAAGATTAAGATTGAGAGCCAGGGGTCTGAGGAGACATCCGCGTCTCAGAGTGACACGACGCGGACGTTGTAGATCGAACGGTCCGCGGCGAGCTGGTCGAGGCAGGCCTTCGGGGGTTGGCTGTCGAGGAGGAGCACGGTCAGGGCCTGGCCGCCGGCCGCCTCACGTCCGAGGCTCATGCTCGCGATGTTGACGTTGTGGTCCGCAAGGATGCTGCCGAGCTTGCCGATCATGCCCGGGCGGTCCTGGTGGTTCAGGAGCAGCAGGATTCCGCTGGTGGGAATTTCGACCGGGGTGCTGAACAGACGGACGATCCGCGGGTTGTTCGGCGAACCGAAGAACGTGCCGCCGGCGCTGCCGACCTTGGTCTCGCCCGCGAAGAGCTGCACGTGCAGCCACTCGTTGAAGGTGACGGGCTCGTCCGAACGCTTCTCCTCCACGGTGATGCCGAGGTTGGAGGCGATGGAACGGACGTTGATGGCGTTGACGTCCTGGGGACCGGCGGAGGAGAGGAAGCCCTTGAGCACCGCGCGGGTGACGGGATCGGTGGCCGGCAGGTCCTTGGCCTTGCCGCCGAAGGTGACGTAGATGCGGTCCACGCCGGAGGCGCCCATCTGGCTCAGCAGACGTCCGATTTTCTCCCCGAGCGCCACGTAGGGTTGGAGGATCTCGAAGGCCTTGGCGTCGACACCCGGGAGGTTGACGGCATTGCGCACCTCGCCGGTGAGCAGGAAGCCGGTGATGATCTCGGCCACCTCGAGGCCGCACTTCTCCTGCGCCTCCTCGGTGCTCGCGCCGAGGTGGGGGGTGAGGACCACGTTTGGAAGCGTGCGGAACTTGTGGTCCGCGGCGAGCGGTTCGGCGGCGAAGACGTCCAGGGCGGCACCGGCGACACGGC
>CAMASJ010000344.1 GCA_945860685.1 Akkermansia muciniphila | reverse complement strand
GGCATGGTCAGCAGCCTCCTGCACATCCTCGTGGTCACGCCGGTGATCTTCCTCTGGCTCCGCGAACGCGACCTCGGCAAGTCCCGTCACTGAGGAGACGGGTGCGTTTCGATGGTCCGAAGCGGGTTTCGCGCAGGCCGGTGGGGCGGGCCGTGAGGACGTGTCTGAGGGAGCAGGAACCGGAATTCTCAGCGGTCCGCCCTCCGGAGCTGGCAGAAAGGTGGATGCCGGTGGCAGAACCCCTCAACCACCTGAACGGTGATGCGCCGTGGTGTTGGTCGTTGAGCCCAACACGCCGATGCGCAGACTCGCGGGGTTCCAATGGCAAATGAGAGTCCGCTCCGGTTGGAGACGGCGATGGGATACTCGGCGGTTGTCGGAATGAGCCCTAGTGCAGAAGGCCGAAACAGATGCATCAACGGATCCAAACCTTGAAGAACGCGCTCCTTGCCTTCGTGTCCGGTGTCCTCGTCCTCGCTTCGGCGTCGGCCGTGGCTTCTGCGATGACGGCGGAGGGCTTCGCCGAAGGCGCCACCGCCGGCGACGCGGCCTCCGCTTCGAATCCGCGGTCGCTCGGTGACTTGTCGGTTTCGTTGGAGAATCCGTCGAAGTCCGGCACCTCGCCCCGGCAAGGCACGGCGCCGACTCGGGCGGAGTTGCGTGCCGCCATCGAGCGGGGACTGGTCTTCCTCCAAATGGCGCAGAACACGAACGGCTGGTGGTCCACGCCGGACCAGCCCGCGATCACGGCCCTGGTCCTGACCGCCATGAACCTGGAACCGACCCAGAGATTTCAGCGGAGCCGGACCTCCGAGATGAGCCGGGGGTTCGACTACATCCTCTCCTGCGTGAAGGAGGATGGTTCCATCCACCGGATCGGCTTGGCGAACTACAACACCTCGCTCTCGCTGATGGCGCTGATCTCGGCCGCCGACACCAACTTCCTGCCGGTCATCCTGAAGGCCCGCGGGTTCATCGCCGCCAGCCAGATCGACATGGGGGTCAAGGGGACGAACGACACGCCGTTCGACGGTGGTGTGGGCTACGGCAGCAAGTACCAGCACTCCGACATGAACAACACGCTTGTGGCGATCGAGGCGATGCGTGCTTCCGAGGTGCTTCTACCGAGGGAGTACCCATCGGCCGTTCAGCCATCGCCGGACTCCGATCTGAGGAACGTGCCGTTGCCGGACCTGGATTGGAAGGCGGTGGCCCGCTTCTTGGCGAACTGCCAGAACCTTCCCGGAACCAACGCTTCCGACCGGGTTTCGAACGACCCGAAGGACCGGGGCGGTTTCTTCTACTATCCCGGTCACAGCATGGCCGGCGCGGTCACCAACCCGGTCACGGGGAAGGTGGCCCTGCGCAGCTACGGCAGCATGAGCTACGGCGGTCTGCTGAGCTTCATCCACGCCCGGATGAGCCAGGACGATCCGAGGGTGGTCGCCGTCCAGGACTGGCTTCGGTCGAACTACACGATCGAGGAGAACCCGGGCATGGGGCAGCAGGGCTACTTCTACTACCTGCACCTGATGACCAAGGCGCTGACGATCGCGGAGGAGGTTCGCCTCCGGTTGTCCGATGGCACGGAGGTTCCCTGGCAGTCCCAGGTCGCCGGGCGACTCCTGCGGCTTCAGGGGGCTGATGGCTCGTGGGTGAATCCCGAGCCGCGCTGGTGGGAGGCCGATCGCGTCCTCGCCACCTGCTACGCCGTGATGACGTTGGAAACGCTGGACCGAAGGATGCCCTAGTCGTGCCCGCTTCCCCGCCAGATTCAAAGTGGCTGCAACCGGCTGAGATCCGGACGTTGTCGGCTGGATTCGTGGGCTATCTGTTGGCGCTGCTGGTGACCTGCGTCGCGCTGAACGCGGCCGGGTCCCGTGCGGACGGTCTCCCGGCCAAAACACCCCAAGCCGCCTCGGGTGCGACGAACCCAGCCGCTCCGGCAGCCCTCGAGAAGCTCCGGTTTCCAGGGGTGAACATTAACGTCGAGGAGCGGTGCTTGGATCTGGAGGGGTCGGTCTGCCTTCATCGGGGCGCGCTGGAGTTGGTGGCTTGCAGCAAGGGAACCAAGGAGCACGAGTCCATCGTCGCGATTGCGGCCAAGCCCATGCATGTCCACGCCGCGCTCCTGCTGCTGGGGGCCAAGCCGGGTAGCCCGGCCACCCGGGAGCCGCTGGGTGATCCGCCCGTACGGTGGTTGGACGTTCCACCCAAGGGGGGGGCGGTGGATGTCTTTCTGGTGCTCCAGGGCGATGGAGGGAAGTGGATCGAGCATCCCATCAGTGCCTTCATCGTCCCGGCCCGCAGGAGTTCCGGCGCCGCCACCGAGGGGGATCCCAAGAAGCGGTTCCCGACGCACACGTTCGTCTTCGCCGGATCGGTGTTGCAGGACAACGGGCCGGGTCCACGCCGATACCTCTGCGACGAAAGCGGGAACCTGATCTCCCTCTCCACCTTCGGCGATGAGGTGCTTTGCCTGCCTGCGATCCACAGCCAGGAGAACGAGGCGCTGCCGTGGCAGGTCGACCCGACGATCCTGCCTCCCGTCGGCTCGAACGTGATCCTCCGTCTACGCCCACAACCGGTTCCCACCGCCAAGCCTCCGAAGATCAACCCGTCAACCCCGACTCCCGCCCCGGAGGGAGTGCAGCTCAGACCGATCCCATGAAGCGGACCCTCCCATTCCATTCCCTGACTTCGTTCGTTGCCGCCGCGCTGTTGGCGGTTCCCCACGGTGTCTTCGCCGCGGTGCCGAAAGGGCGTCCTGCCATACCCGATTTCACCCGGAAAGAGACCATTCCTGCCGGCGCAAAGCATGACTGGAACCTCGGTCCTACCGGGCTGAGGGGCTGGATGTATAGCGACCAGATGGTGACCACCGAGGCGCGGCAGATCTCCGTCACCCAGGTGGAGAAGGGGTCCCCCGCCGAGGGCTCCTTCGTTGTCGGCGACGTCCTCCTTGGAGTCGGAGGCAGACCGTTTTCACACGACCCGCGCACCGAATTCGGCAGGGCGATCGCCGCCGCCGAAACGGAGGCGGGTGGCGGCAATCTGACAGTGACCCGCTGGCGGGCGGGCAAGACGGAGGAGGTCGTCGTGAAGCTGCCGGTTCTTGGAAGCTACGGGGCCACGGCGCCCTTCGACTGCCCCAAGTCGAAACGCATCCTGGATCAGGGGTACAAGGCGTTGGCCGCAAAGGTGGCGAAGCCTCGATCGCAGGACGATCCCATCGTCCGTTCCGTCAATGCGCTGGCCCTTCTCGCCAGCGGCGATCCCGCCTTTCTACCGTTGGTCCGGAAGGAGGCGCAGTGGGCGGCCTCCTTCTCCGAAACCTCGATGCAGACCTGGTATTACGGCTACGTCATGCTGCTGCTCTCCGAGTATGTCCAGGTCACCGGAGACGTGTCGGTGATGCCGGGCCTGAGGCGACTCGCGCTGGAAGCCGCCAACGGTCAGAGCGCCGTGGGTTCCTGGGGACACGGCTTCGCGAAACCCGACGGCCGCCTGGGCGGCTACGGGATGATGAATTCCCCGGGCCTGCCGCTGACCATTTCCCTGGTCTTGGCGCGCGAGGCCGGCGTGAAGGATCCCGAGCTGCCCCGCGCCATCGAACTCAGCGCCCGCCTCCTGCGATTCTATATCGGCAAGGGTGCGATTCCCTACGGCGACCACCACCCTTGGATCGAGAACCACGAGGACAATGGCAAGTGCGGCATGGCCGCCGTCCTCTTCAACCTTCTCGGCGAAGCGGACGGAGCGGAGTTCTTCTCCCGCTTGAGCGTCGCTTCCCACGGACCCGAGCGCGACACGGGTCACACCGGCAACTTCTTCAACATCCTCTGGGCGATGCCGGGAGTCGCCCAGTCCGGGCCGAACGCGACGGGAGCCTGGATGCAGGAGTTCGGCTCCTGGTACTTCGACCTCGCCCGCCGCTGGGATGGAACGTTCTCCCATCAGGGTCCTCCGGAACCGGACAACGACAGCTACGAAGGTTGGGATGCCACGGGCGCATGGATGCAGGAGTTTGGCGCGTGGTATTATGATCTGGCTCGACGTTCGGACGGCAGCTTTTTGCATCAAGGCCCGCCAGAACGAGGCAACGATAGCTATGCCGGCTGGGATTGCACAGGCG
>CAMASJ010000343.1 GCA_945860685.1 Akkermansia muciniphila | reverse complement strand
GAAGCCTCCATCTCCCTAGGGTCACGCGGTGCAATGGTATGAGTCGGAGGTGGCCGCGATGGAGGAACTCCAGCAGCGGTCCCCCGCGCCGCCGTCACCGATTGTGTTCTACGGCAGCTCCTCCATCCGGCTTTGGGATTCCCTGGCCGACGATTTTCCGGGCCTTCCCGTGGTCAACCGCGGGTTCGGAGGCGCGACCATGGCGGCCTGCTCCTGGTTCTTCTGGCGCCTCGTCCGCCCATTGGCCCCGCGCAGCGTGGTCCTCTACGCCGGAGACAACGACCTCTCCGACGGAGCGACCCCGGAGAATGTGCTCGCCCAACTGGACCACTTGACTCGCCAGTTGGACGCCGGCTGCGGACCCGGCACGCGGCTCGCCTTGCTTTCGGTCAAGGTGTCGCCGACACGCCTCCACCTCGCTCCCAAAATCTCGGAGCTCAACCGGGGACTCCAAGCCGCTGCGGAACGCCGCCCGAACTCCCTCTGGATCGATGTCGCCAGTGTCCTGATGAGTTCAGGCCGCCCAGATCCCCGGTTCTTCCAAGACGACGGATTGCACCTCAACCCCTCGGGATACGAGGCCTGGACCGGAGCCATCCGGGGCTTCCTCCCGCAGATCTCCTGAACCGGCCATGGAACGGCGATACCTGCGATGGTGGAGCCCGAACCTCGGCCGTGACATGGAGCTGTTGGCCTTCGGACATTCCGGCACGCAGGTTCTGGTTTTTCCAACCCGTTGCGGCCGCTTCTTCGACTTCGAGGACTTTGGGATGTTGGAGGCCGTGCGGCCGCGCATCGAGGCCGGGGAACTCCAGCTCTGGTGCGTCGACAGCATCGACACCGAGTCGTTCTACGCGCAGTGGATGAACCCGGCCGACCGCATCCGGCGGCACCAGAAATACGAGGACTACCTCCTCGGGGAGGTCCTGCCACTGATGCACGTCGACGAACCGGGTATCCGCAGCATGACTTGCGGTTGCAGCCTCGGCGCCTACCACGCCGTCAACCTCGCCCTCCGCCATCCGAGACTCTTCGTCAAGGCCGTCGGCCTGAGCGGGCGCTACGACCTCACCGAGCGGCTTCCGGAGTTTCGGGACCTGCTGGACGGATTCGTCGACGACCTCGTCTACTTCCACATGCCAACCATGTTCCTGGGCAACGCCCGGGAGCCCGAACATTTGGAGGGACTGCGTCACCTCGAGGTGGTTCTCGCCTGCGGCGAAAGTGATCCGTTCCTCATCAGCAACCGGAAGCTGGCGGAACAGCTCGAGGCGAAGGGCATGCGCCACCAACTCTACGTCTGGCAAGGACGAGCCCACGGACGTCGCCATTGGCGTCAGATGTCGGATCTCTATCTCCGCTGAACGGAGGCGCACGTTCCGCCTTCGCTTCGGTTGAATCGTTCCGTGGCTCAGGTCATCTGCGAAGTTTGGTATTCTCGAGCCAATTGATTTGACCAGTCAGTATATTCAGGCCACTTGTCTCTTCGTTCCTCCTCACCATGGCCCGCCCCAGCGATTCCCGACAACGTCTGCTCGACGCCGCATTGGACCTCATTTGGACCCAAAGCTTCGAGGGCGTCAGCGTGGACCAGATCTGCGAACGGGCCGGCGTCAACAAGGGCAGCTTCTACCACTTCTTCCCGTCGAAGTCCGAGTTGGCGGTCGCCGCCTACGAGGCGGGATGGCAGGAATGGAAGCTCCAGTACGACGCGGTTTTTTCCCTTCAAAGCACTCCCGTCCAGCGCCTCCTCGACTGGGGGCGCCTGATCCGGAAACACCAACAGGAAATCGCCGCAAAGTACGGCCGTATATGCGGTTGCCCGGTTTCGAGCATGGGAACAGAGATGGCCGGAATCGACGAGAAGCTACGGCATGTCTGCCAGGATCTGTTCGAGCGGGACCTTCGGTATCTGGAATCCACCATCCGCGAAGCCCAGACCTCGGGGACGGCCGCACCCGGCGACCCGCATGCGATCGCGTCCAGCCTTCAGGCCCTCACCATCGGGATGCTGCAACAGGCACGGATCCGCAACGACCTCTCCGTCCTCGATCCACTCGAGGAATCGGTCTGCCGGCTCGCCGGGATCCCCAACCCTTCCCGCTAGTTCCCGGAGGTTTTCATCCAACGACCCCTTGCGGGAGCAAAATAGGGTGATAGGATGTTGACCAGTCAGTTAACAATGTCCTTCACTCCGACTCTCCTGCAGTCCATGGCTTCGTTCCGTTCCCTTCCGAAAGTTCCGTCCACGCGTCGTCCGAGGGTGTTTGCGTTGCATCCTTTGGGCGATCCCGCCTTGAGGTCGGGGCTGCCCGAAGAGCTGGTTCGGCACGCACGGGCCGAGGCGGAAGCCCTCGCCTGGAGCACTGAGGTGCCGGAGTTGGTCTTCCCGTCCCTGTTCGAGGAGACGCTGCTGCGCCTGCGTCGTTGGCATCTGCGACAACAACGAATGCTGGGGGCGGATTCCTCCGCCTTCGCCGCCTGAGGCCCTCTTCCACGAAACCCTTTCCATCATTTCCGCCGTGAACCGTCCAAAGCCCCTGCCATCCCCGTTCACCACCGCCATCACCGCCGCCCTGATCGGGCTTGCCGGTTGTTCGAAGGAAGGCGCCGGGGCCGCATCGGCCCCCACCGCAGCACCACCGGCCACGGTCACGGTCGCGGCCCCGGAATCACGGGAGTACATCCCGACCGAGACCCTCACGGGCCGGATCGACGCGGTGGATTCCGTGGAGATCCGTGCGCGGGTTTCCGGCTTCCTCGCCGAGGTGCGGTTCCAAGCCGGTCAGACGGTGCGCAAGGGGGACGTCCTGTTCGTGATCGATCCACGTCCCTTCCAGGCGGCCCTCCAACGCGCCGAGGCCGACCTGGAGTCGGCGAAGACGCGGGCCGCGCAGGCGGACCGCGACGCCACGCGCGCCGAGCAGATGCTGAAGACCAAGGCGATCTCCTTGGAGGAAGCCGACCAGCGTCGCACGCGCCTGTCCGAGGCGAAGGCCTCCGTCGCCGTGGCCGAGGCCGCGCTGGTGACGGCCCGGCTTAACGTCGAGTACGCCGAGATCCGGTCCCCGATCGACGGTCGCGTCAGCCGCGCGCTGGTCACGCCCGGAAACAACGTCTCCGGCGTGGACGGCGCCACCACCCTGTTGACCACCGTGGTCTCGGTCGACCCGGTGTACGTGTACGCCGACCTCGACGAGTCGGTGTTGCTCCGCCTGAACCGTTTCCGGCGCGAAGGCGTCCTGCCCGTCGACGCCAAAGGCAGGATCGAGGTCGCAGTCGGGCTGGCCGACGAGACCGGATTCCCCCACGTCGGAACCGTGGAGTCGCTCGACAACCGCCTTGATCCCTCGACCGGAAGCCTCGTGCTGCGCGCCGTGCTGGCGAATCCGGACCAGCGTTTCGTCCCCGGCCTGTTCGCCCGCGTCAGCCTTCCCTCCGGACCGAAGACCACCGCGCTGTTCGTTCCCGACGACGTCCTGGGAACCGAACAGAGCCGCAAGTTCCTCTACACCGTCTCGGCCTCCAACACGGTGGAGAAGAAGTTCGTCACGACCGGCCCGCTCTCCGACGGCAAGCGCCTCGTCGCCTCCGGGCTCACCCCGACCGACCGGGTGGTGGTGAACGGCCAGCTCCGGATCCAGTTCCCGGGCCAACCGGTCGCCCCGGTCCAGGCCACCAATTCCCCCGCCCGCTGATCCCAGGCCGTCCCGCCCCGGTCCCCCATGAACTTCTCCCACTTCTTCATCAAGAGACCCATCTTCGCCGGGGTCCTCTCGATCCTGATCTTCATCGTCGGCCTCATCTCGATGTACCGGCTGCCGATCAGCGAGTACCCCGAGGTGGTCCCGCCCCAGATCGTCGTCCGCGCCGTCTATCCCGGCGCCAATCCGAAGACCATCTCCGAGACCGTCGCCGTCCCGCTGGAACAGCAGCTCAACGGCGTCGAGAACTCGCTCTACACCTTCTCCCAGGCCACCAGCGACGGCGTGATGACGCTCACGGTGACCTTCAAGCTCGGCACCGACATCGACCAGGCCCAGGTGCTGGTCCAGAACCGCGTCTCCCAGGCCTTGCCGAAGCTGCCGGAGGAGGTCCGCCGCCTCGGCGTGCTCACCATCAAGTCCACGCCGGACCTCACCATGGTGGTGC
>CAMASJ010000342.1 GCA_945860685.1 Akkermansia muciniphila | reverse complement strand
GCCAGCTGTCCTTCTTGTCGAAGGCCACGGGCACCGCGGTCAGGGTCAACGTGGGGTCGAACTCGACATCGTCGAGCGCCGCGAAGTCGTCGGACACCAGGTTGCGGAGGCGGGCCAGGGCGTCGCCCAGGCTGCCCTCGGAGCGCAGGAGGTCGGCGCGGGTGCGGAACACCTCGGCCTCGGACTGCTTCTCGTCGAGGGGCGCCAAGGCACCGACCTCGACCCGCTTCTTCTGTTCGGCGAGGCGGCGTTCGGAGGTCTCGACCGCCTTCTTCTGGACCCGGACGCTTTCGCGGGCGGCGATGACGTCATGGTAGGCGAGGGCGACCTGGGTGGCGACGCTGATCACCAGTTCCTGCACGTCCTGTTCGGAGCGTTGGATCGAGAGCGTGCCGATGGCGATGGCCAGACGCGGCTGGTCGATCCAGAAATCCTGGAGGAGCGGCTGGTTCAGGCCCAGGCGGAGGGACGGATTGTAGAGGAAGCCCGCCGCCGGGTTCAGGGAGTCGCTCGAACGCGGCACGTTGAAACCGATGTTGTACGTCGTGCCCCAAGGAACCAGGCCGTTGATGCCCGTCTGGTAGTTCTCACCCCACGCCTCGGCGCCCGGCACCACCGCTTGACCTGGCAAGGCCAAAGCCGGCTGCGCCCGGAAGCTCTGCCCCGCCGAAAGCTGCAACGAGGGGTCGTAGGCCCCGTAGCCTTGCCGCAGCTGGCTCAACGCCTGCCGCGGATTGTAGTACGCGATGCGGACATCCAGGTTCTTCTGGAGCGCCATCTTGACGCAGTCGTCCAGTGAGACGGGCTTGGACTCGGCGAAGGCGGTGAAGGCCGAGGCGGCGGCGATGGCTGCGAGGGAGCCGCAACGTGCCCAGAACTGCCGGTGATGCTTCGTTTCCATGACGATATGACGCAGACGTATCAATTTCCGGTCGGGACGCGAAGACGGACGCGTAGAGACCGGGAATTGTTCAGAGATCTGAGGATCCCACGCCGTGACCCGGCAGGCCAGTCCAAGGTTTCAACCTTTCTGTTTCGGATGCCGCAGTTCGACCCAATTGTTCAGAGGGAACTGGCGCGCAAAGCCGCAAAGCCGCGAGGGGAAGGAATGGGAACCGCTGGTCTTGTGGGAGCGGGTCCGAACGCGGGTCGGCGGCGGCCAATTTGGCCCCGAATCCGGCTCAGACGGCCTGGCCGAGCCGACGTAGCAGCCGGACGGCGTTCTCCGTGGCCGGGGTTGCCGTGGTGTCCAAGGTGATTCCGGTCGGCAACGGCGGGAACGCGAAGGCCCCGTTCTTCTCCAACTCGAGGCAAAAGGACCGTGAATCCAGTTTGCCATGCGCCTTGCGGTCCGCGGATTCGACCCGTTGCAGCTGGACCTCACTTTCACAGGTGACCGACACCCACTCGACCTGGCCGCCGGCCTCCTGGATCGAGGCCTCCAGACGCGGCGGGAAGCCGGGGTCCACCGTCTTTTCGGGCGTGAACGTGAAGACGAGGCTGCGTCCTTCGCGGACGACCTCGGGCATGAGGCGGAGCCAGATCTCCTCGCGATGCCGGACGAAGCCCGGGCTGCCGAACGGGAAGAGCGACAGCAGCAGGTCCACCGTGAGGTGGTTGAGGAAGAGCGGCCATCCCGATCGGGCGGCCACCTCCCGAGCCACCGTCAGCTTGCCGACGCCGGCGGGCCGTGCAGGACCAACACCGTGGGGAATGTCCGTTCCGGATTCATCCGATCAGCCTTTTCCCAATCCGAGGCGGGACCACCAGGAATCGATTCCCATGTAGTCCGGGATGCAGGACTCCGCGCCGGCGGCGAGCAGGCGGGACTTCTTCGATTCGTCGGTGCGCCCGGAATGCCAGTGCTCCTCGTCCGCCGCCACGGCAATGGCCCGGCCCCCGGCGGCGAGCGTCTCGACGATCTCGGTGACGCCGTCGCCGAAGGAGACCAGCTGGGTGGCCGGATCGAGTCCGTGTTCGGCGATGATGTCGCGGATGGCGTTGCGTTTGTGGAAGGCGGTGTCGGTCAGCGAGGTCGGTCCATGGATCCGTTCGCCGAAGATGGACCGCAGTCCCAGGCATTCCACCTCGCCCGAGACGAAGGGCCGGGGTGTGCCGCTGACCACGTGGAGCCCGACGCCGGCGGCTTGGAGGCGATGGAGGAACGCGCGTCCGCCCAGGACCATGAAGTGGTCCGCCGTGTTCGCGCCGGACTGGATGGCGTCGATGCGTTCGCGGATCAGGCGACCGAGCCGGGCCTGGAAGTCGTCCTGGAAACCGTCCGGCGTCAGGGGCTTCCCGCCCCGTTCGGCCACCAGTTCCGCCAGACGCTCCATCTGGTGGATGCTGGGACGTCCATTCAAGGCCCAGATCTCGTGATGGGCCATGGCGGAGCGCGCCTCGACGGACTCGCCGGGAAGCGCCGGCAGGAACTCCATCCACTGGGCCAGCATCTCCTCACCCCATCCGGCCCGGATGAAGGAGATCGTGCCGTCCCAGTCGAAGACCACGTGCAGGGGACTCATTCGGCTCAGAGGGAGACAGGTTGTCCGGTGCGGATCGAAGCCTCCTCGGCCTCGCAGACCGCCACCGCGGCCGCGCCGTCGTCGGCGGTGACCACGGTGGGGGGCTTGCCGGCGCGGATCGACTCGACGAGGTGCAGGATCTGGCCGGCGTAGCCGTCGGGTCCGCCGGGCTTGAGCACCTCCACGGGTTTGCCTTCCACGAAGAGCCGCAGCGCCTCCGGTCCGCGCGAGAGGTCGTAGTCGAGCGTCGCGTGCTCGAACACGACCGTGTAGGCCATGTTGAACCCGAACCCGGGCGTCATCGCCCAGCTGCCCTCGGCGCTGACCACCGCGCCGCCCTCGACGTCGAACAGCGAGACGACGTGGTCGATGCCGCCGCTGACGCGGGTGTGACCGCGCGAGAAGACGCTGCGCGGATGTCCGAACAGGTGGCGGATGAAGTCGACGTCGTGGATATGCAGGTCGAGCAGCGCCCCGCCGGAGTCGGCGGCGTTCAGGAAGTGGCCGTGTCCCCAGCCCGGGGCCTGGGCGACGCGGCGGAAGCGCGCGCTGAGCACGCGTCCGTAGGAACCGGAGTCGACGGCGGCCTTCGCGGCGGACCATTCCGGCCAGAAACGCAGGCACATGGCCGGCATGAGGAACACGCCTCGACGCGCGGCCTCCGCGGCGGCTTCGGCGAGCCTCCTTCCGTCGGCCGCGGTGCGGGTCATCGGCTTCTCGACCAGGACGTGCTTGCCGGCCTTGAGGGCGGCGATCGCGAGGTCCACGTGGGTCTTGGTCGGCGTGGTGATGTCGACGACATGGATCCCGGGATCCGCGAGGAAGGCGTCCATGTCGCGATAGGCTCGGACGCGCGACATGTCGAGTCGGACGCCGTTGGGGTCGCCGACGTTGCCGCCCACGCGGGTGAGGTCGCCGTCGAGGTTGCGTCCGCTGGGATTGCAGATCGCTCCGACCGCCACGCCGGGAACCTTGGCGAGCGCCTGGATGTGGGTCGCGGCCATGAAGCCGAGTCCCAGGAAACCGAACTGAAATTGCATCGGGCGATTAGGCGGAAAGCGCGGCGGGTTGGAAACATCCAACGGAACCCGGAACGGGCGTGCGCGCCGCCGCCTGGGTCACTCCGCGGCGGAGTTCCAAAGGGCGATCACAGGCGAATCGGTCCGGTCCTTCTCGTAGGTCAGCAGGCAGAGCGTGGCGGGATCGAGCAGGAAGCGACGTGCTTCCAAGATGGGCATCCCGATCCATCGAGCCCCGAGCACCCTGCCGAAATGTCCGTGGGAGAAGAGGATCACGTCGCCTTCCGACATCCTCAACAGGGCGATGAAGCGGTCGGCCCGATCTGCGACCTGCGACGGGGACTCTCCGTGGGGACACCCATCCCGATAGAGGTTCCAATCGGGCCTGCCCTCCAGGATCCCGGGGGAAGTGATCCTGACCGGGCCTCCGAACCTGCTCCAGGGGATGTGAGAGTCCTAGGCGTTGGTTGATGGTTGTTGGTTCACTGCGGAAAGTCCATCCCCGGTGGAGGGAGGGCGGAGCCCGACCGGAGCCGGGGATGGACGGTGATTCTTGGCGAAGGCCGCCGGGCTGAGGTAGCCCAGCCGGCTGTGGGGCCTGAGTTGGTTGTAGTCCTGGCGGTAGTC
>CAMASJ010000341.1 GCA_945860685.1 Akkermansia muciniphila | reverse complement strand
GCCTTAGGCGGAACGATGCAGAAGGGATTGGCAGGCAAAGCCGCAAAGCCGCTGAGGAAAGGGAGAAAACCGTTGGATTCCCGTCGCTGAACCGTACCCCTTGGGTCGACCGCAGTTTCGAACCGGAATCCCCCACCCTGTTGGCGTCTTTGCGTATCTGCGTGAGGTCGGTCTTCGTTCCATCTGAGTCGTTCCGGCCTGAGACGCAGAACCTTGGCCCGCGGCCCTTTGCCGGCATCCATCTTCGCGATCCCACTTGGGCACTCGGATCCCAGGGAGACTGGGCAAGCCAGGCCTGACGGTGCGGTGATTCGGCCTGATCCAGGCCTTCCTTTCGTTACTCCGGCTTTCGCTACCGATCGGCGACAACGCCTTTCGTAACGTTCACCTTCTTGACTCCCCCCGCGCTCGAAGTCGTCACTCAGCTGCTGGGCATTGGTTGCCCATTATTGGTAACGGGGCGTAACTTATGGGGGACGACACACGAAGCCGCTGGCTGGGCCGGAGTCTGCTGCTGGGATGGATTCTCTGTTGGACGGGATTCGCCGCAGAGCCGTCGGGCTACTACTCGGGTACCAATGGGCTCGCGGGAGTCGAATTGAAGGATCGTCTGCATCGGATCATCCGGAACCAAGTGGTCATTCCCTATTCCTCCGGTTCGCGATTCGACACCTCGGACGCCTTGGCGGAGTTGGACGCCGATCCCGCCGACACCAACCGGGTCCGGCTGGTCTACAGCTCGGCCACACTGCCCCGCTCGCAGTTCGGAGACACCGGCGGCTGGAACCGTGAGCATGTCTGGCCCAACAGCTATGGCATCGATTCGACCGGTCCCGCCTATTCCGACCTGCATCACCTGTTCGCCTGTGACGCCAACGTCAACAGCAGTCGTGGCAACAAGTTCTTCGACCGCAGTTGGGCTCCCGACGGGAGCTTCCGTGAGCCGGCGCATGAACGCGCGGTGGGAAGCTCGACGGACCGGGACTCCTGGCAGCCTCCGGTCGGCCAGCGTGGCGATTTGGCGAGGGCGCTGCTCTACATGGACCTGCGCTATGCGGGAGGCGTCACCGGCGAATTGGATCTGGAACTGACGGACGACCTGGCCCTGGTGACCGCGGAGGGCCGGTACATGGGCCGTCTGACGACGCTGCTGTGCTGGCATCTGTCGGATCCGGTGGACGATCGGGAACGGCGCCGCAACGACCGGGTGTTCGGCCTCCAAGGCAACCGGAATCCGTTCGTGGACCACCCGGAGTTCGTGCCCCTCATCCATGGGGATCCCTCCCGCATCGAACCCCTCTGGAGCTATGTGGAGGTCGAGATCCGGTGGCCTTCCGTGCTGGACTGGCAGCTGTGGGAATCGGCTGGGCTGCAGGAGTGGGTGCGTGTCAGCCAAGGGGTCACCGCTGGGAAGTGGGAGAACACGGTCCGGTTCGAGTTCAACCGGCCGATGGTCGTGTGGCGGCTGCAGTGAGGAGTGACGGAAGGATCCCAAAATTCACGGAGCCCGGGAGATAGTGAAGGGCCAGCTTCGCGCAACGTTCGGAAAGACGGAACCGTTGGTTGTCCAGAGGTGCGCCAAAAACGACGTATCGCTCCGGATCACCCCTTCCGTCGAAAGGGAGGAACTGGCGGTCTAACGGATCCGGTTTACATGGCCGTCACCGAATTGTTTCGGGAGCCGCTCACCCAGAGATTGCGGACTAAGATGGTTGCTGTAAAATCTCTCCAATTCAAGGCTTTATATAAATATCTATAAGTTCGTATTTATGATCAGAAGAAATCTTCTACTTGTTTTCTCGACCGTATCAATCGGAATCCGGATCTCCAATGCTCAGGTAGTCCTACATGAAAGTTTCGATTATACAACAGGCGTAGATTTGGCTGCCCAGTCTTCTGCCGTTTGGGTGAATGTAAATTCAGGTGATACGGTGTCAGTAGTATCTGGAAATTTAAGTGTCCCGGGACTTCAGGCATCCGCTGGAAACTCGGCATCCTTTGCAGGCGCTGGTATTGATCCTCATAGAACCTTTACAGCTCGCACGTCAACGACGTGGTATTCTTTAGTGATTAATGTGGTAAGTTTGGGTTCTCTAAACTCGACGGGGGGGTATTTTTTTGGAGTTGGCGATAACTCAACTACTTTCGGAGCAACTGTTTGGACCCGCTCCGACGGTGCTGGTTTCGACGTTGGTATCAATCAAAGAACAACTGCGGCTCAAAACGCTTGGTCGAGTGGGACTCAGGCGGTCGGATCTACGATATTTTTGGTTGGTAATTATGTGTTGAACAGCGGGACAGGAAATGATGTTGCAAATCTCTGGATCAATCCGAGCTCAGATAGCTTTGGAGGAACAGAACCTGCCGCCACGTTGACTTCTTCTGGTGCTTCGGCGGACTTGACTCAAGTTCAGCGGATTTTTCTTCGACAAGATTCTACGACTACAACTCCGAATCTAGTCGTCGATGAAATTCGAGTCGGAAACTCTTGGGCAGACGTAACCCCTGTCCCCGAGCCCTCCGAATACGTTGCGCTGACCAGTGCCGGCCTGATCGGTTTCGCACTCTGGCGCCGTCGCGCGGCCCGCAAGGCCTGATCTTTCCCGACTTCTTTTCAAAAGGGCCGCTGGCATCCCCGGCGGCCCTTTCTGTTCCCTTGTTGGGCGAATTCGTTTCCGTGTGGGGCATGAAAATGCCGGGAGTCAGGTTCCCCAGGCGACTGAATCCTGAGTTCGGCTCTCCTCTTCTGCTTCGAGCGCACGACCTCTGGTGCCGTCCAAGGATGCTCTAGCCTAAGGCTGCGGGTACTTCGTCACCGCCAATGGCATCCGGGAAAACTGAATCCTCGTCCTCGCCTGGAAGGCGCATTCGGGGGCGACGGTCTCGCTTGGCCGGACGAGCTAAGCGGCGGAAGGCTGCTTGCGCGTCACCATTCCGACGTTGTCGCTGAACAGGCGGCCGTTGAGCAGGCCGAAGCTGACCGCCTGCCAGCTGATCCGGGGGATCTTGGGAATGCCGCCGTCGCCGGTGTAGGCGAACACCGGAGGTTCGAAGCCGCTTTCTCCGCACAGCCGTTGCAGGTCCATCCGCAACAGGGCCGTGATGTGGGCCGGGTAGGTGGTGCCGAGGAAATGGGTGAAGTGTCCGCCGAGGATCAGGCCGACGTAGCTCCGGATGCACTCCTGATTGGGCATCGTCAGGACCAGCGTTCCACCGGGGACGAGCAGTTCGGCGAGGTTGCGGAACACCTGCCTCGGGTTCTCAAGGTGTTCGATCGTCTCAGAGCAGACGACCGTCCCGAACCGCTTGCCGATCCGCAGCGGCTCATTGAGGTCCTGGGTGAACCACTCGACCTCTTGCGGCAAGGCGGCAGGCCGCGCGGCAATGTCGGCCCCGGAGAGCGGTTTTCCGAGTCCGATCGTGCTGAAGTGCCGAAGCAGTTCCCCCTGGCCGGCTCCGAAGTCGAGCAGCGGCCCCTGGGCCTCTCCGGCCTTGAGTAGACGGATCACCAGCTCCTTGATGTTGGAGTTGGAGGTTCCACCGGAGAGGGCGGCGGCCCGTTGGCGATGTTCCTGGAGGTTCAATGTGATGGGGCCGGATCGTTCCGCTTCGGCGGGTCGATTTCCGCGATTCCTGTGCCTCAAAAGTATGCTGGCCCAGACAAGGCCGAATCAAGGAAGAGGAACCCGGCGGATCACTTCGTGCCCGCAGGCTTGGTCACCGCAGGAGCCGGAGAGACCGATGCCGCGCTCCGCGTCAAACCCTTCGCCTTCGCCTTGGAAGCGTCCGCCGGGGGTGGGGCGGGATTCTCGGAGAGCCACTTCTTGGCGTCGGAGTTGTCTCCCTTGGCCGCCAGTTCCATCAGCCTTCGGGCTTCCTTGGGATCGAGGGGGACTCCCCGACCTTCCTCGTGACGTTTTCCCAATTCGAAGGCCGCGCTCGGGGAACCGTCCGCGACCCGCTGCTTCAGGAAGTCGACCACGCGCTTCTCGGTCTCCGCGGCTTCCTGTTCGCGTTTCTTCTTCTCGGCGGCGGCGGCGGCCGGACTCGGCGGCGGAGCGGGAACGGCACCGGGTGCCGCGGCGCCTCCGGAGCCCGACCGGTTGGGAGCCGTCTGCGGTGCGTAGGGATTGCCGCCGGTCGCGCGGTCGAGGGAGCGCTTGATGCGCCCGATGG
>CAMASJ010000340.1 GCA_945860685.1 Akkermansia muciniphila | reverse complement strand
CCGTTGACGGTTCCCGGCCGGGTTCGTAGCGTCCGCGTCGATGTCCGCCCTGCTTGAATCGCTGGTTGAACTCATCCGACGCACCTCCGCCGAGATCCCGGAGGACGTGAACAACGCGTTGATCCGCTCCCTGGAGGCCGAGAAGAAGGGGACGATCGCCGAGAGCGCGCTGCGGATCATCGAGCGCAACATCGAGCTCGCGAAGCGGAAGTCGCAGCCGATCTGCCAGGACACCGGCAGCATCCTCTTCTATGTCGACGTCCCGGTGGCATTCGACCAGATCACCTTCGCGGAGACCGCGCGGGAGGCGGTGAAGCTGGCGACGAAGAAGGGCTACCTGCGGCAGAACTCGGTGGACTCGGTCACGGGCAAGAACGACGGCACGAACGTCGGCCCGGGCTCCCCGGCGATCCATTTCCACCAGCACCGTTCGTCCTCGGTGGAGGTCCGGCTGATGTTGAAGGGCGGCGGCTGCGAGAACGTGGGGGCCCAGTATTCGTTGCCCAACGAGAAGCTGCACGCCAACCGCGACCTCGACGGTTGCCGGAAGGTGATCCTCGACACGGTGCTCCAGGCGCAGGGCAAGGGCTGCGGACCTGGAATCCTGGGCATCTGCATCGGAGGCGACCGGGCGACCGGCTACGAGCTGAGCAAGACCCAGTTCCTGAGGCTGCTCGACGACCGGAATCCCGATCCGACCCTGGACGCCTTGGAGCAGGACGTCCTGAAGACGGCGAACGAGCTGGGGATCGGTCCCATGGGATTCGGCGGGAACACGACCCTTTTGGGAGTGAAGATCACGGCGGCCAACCGCGTGCCGGCCTCGTTCTTCGTCAGCGTGAGCTACATGTGCTGGGCGTTTCGGCGCCAGGGCGTGGAGCTCGACGCGTCTTCCGGGATCACCCGCTGGCTCTACTGAGCTGCATCGCCGTTTGGTGACGCCGAAAAGGGCCGGCATCCATGGGATGCCGGCCCTTTGTCTTCACCTTCCGATTCCGACGTTCGCGACGGAACGGGTTCAGTGGGTCTCCGGGCGGTCGTATTCGCCCAGCGGACGGATCCAGATGTTGCGGAAGCGGACCGGATCACCGTGGTCCTGGAGCCGGATCGGTCCGGTTCCGTCGTACTTGAAGTAGTTGGGCGTGTTGCGGTGTCCGGACGGACCGTTGAACTCCTGCTTGTGGTGCAGCACCACGCCATTGTGGATCACGGTGACGGAGGCCTTGCGGGTCACCTTGCCGTCGTCTCCGAAGAGCGGTCCCTCGAAGATGACATCGTAGGTGTTCCATTCGCCGGGCTTCTTCATGGCGTTCTGCAGGGGCGGCCACATCCCGTAGAGGCCGCCGGCCTGGCCGTCGGCGTAGGTCTTGTTGTTGTAGACGTCGAGGACCTGGACCTCGTAGAGGCCGTGGAGGAAGAGGCCGGAGTTGCCGCGGCCCTGGCTGTCGCCCTTGGGCGGGTTCGGGGCGGACCATTCGAAGTGCAGCTGGAAGTTGGCGAACTTCTCCTTGGTCTGGATGTCGCCGGTGCCCTTCACGACCTCGAAGTAGCCGTTCTCGACCTTCCACGGCGCCTTGCCGTCCTTGCCGCCCTGCCATTTGGACAGGTCCTTGCCGTCGAAGAGGACCGTGGCGTCGGCCGGGGCGGGCGCCTGGTGGCTGAAGGTCTCGCCGGGGGCGACGACCGGCGGGTTCGGGCGGTTCTTGTCGTGCACCTTCCACTTCTGACCCGGGATCTGCGGGGTGTCTTCGTAGCCGACGCCGGCGGCGAAGGCGGTGGCGGTGGCGATGGCCAACGGAAGGAGTCGGACTGCGTTTCTCATGGGGAGTCGCGGGAAAGAATCCGGTCCCCGGCCGAAAAGACAAGGCCTTGTGGGACGCCGTGGATCGCACCCGTCCGCAGTCCGGAGAACTTGCCTTGGGCGTGTTCGGGCATCGCCGGCCGATTCTTCCGCCTTCCTTCCCGGGGCTGTCTGAACACACTCACCGGCCATGGCGGACCGTCCCCTCAGCTCGTTGAACAAGCCCGATGCGACCCTGGAGGCGGCGTTGCGTCCCTCGGCGTTCGACGACTTCACCGGCCAGCCGAAGGTCAAGGAGCGTCTGGAGATCGCGGTGGAGGCGGCCCGGCGGCGGAAGGAGCCGTTGGATCACATACTCCTGAGCGGACCGCCCGGACTCGGCAAGACCACCATCGCCAACATCCTCGCCAACGCGATGGGGGCGACGGTCAAGGCGACCTCGGGACCCACGATCGAGAAGGCCGCGGACCTCGCCGGCCTGCTGACCAACCTGAGCGAGGGGGACGTGCTCTTCATCGACGAGATCCACCGTCTCCAGAAGACCATCGAGGAATACTTGTATCCGGCGATGGAGGACTTCCGATTGGACATCATCATCGATCAGGGACCGAACGCGCGCAGCGTCCGGCTCACCCTGCCGCGGTTCACCCTGATCGGGGCGACCACGCGGAGCGGGTTGCTGTCCGCGCCGATGTTGACCCGCTTCGGCATCCGGGAGCGGCTCGACTACTACACGGCGGAGCAGCTACAGGGAATCATCCTGCGCGGCGCGCGCCTACTGAAGATCGAGACCGATCCGGCGGGAGCGCTGGAGATCGCGCGTCGCAGCCGTGGGACGCCCCGTATCGCAGGAAACCTGCTCCGCAGGGTGCGGGACTACGCGCAGGTCCGCGGGGACGGCCGCATCGACGGCGCCATCGCCGACCGTGCGCTCGGCATCCTGGAGATCGACGCGGACGGCCTGGACGAGATGGACAAGCGCCTCCTCGAGGCGGTGATCGTGAAGTTCGCCGGCGGGCCGGTCGGGGTGAATTCCCTGGCGGTGGCGGTCGGCGAGGAGCCGGACACGATCGAGGAGGTCTATGAGCCGTACCTGATCATGGAAGGCTACCTGAACCGCACGCCGCAGGGGCGCATCTGCACTGAGAAGGCCTTCCGGAAGCTGGGTTTGACGCCGTCGAGAAGCGGCCAGCCCCGGTTGCTCTAGACGGAGATCCCGGGAGTCCTCAACGGAGGTTCCCAACTGGAAGGTTGAGGCTGCGGAAGTTCCGAGAGCCGGATCCGCCGCCGGATCCGCTGGCGTCGTCGCTGCAGATGAGGAGCGTGGTACCCGCGCCGGAGCCCAGGAGGGTGACGGCTTCGGGATTGAGGTCCTTGAGGCCCTTGGCGGCGAGCGGGATCGCGGCCTTTCCCGGGCCCTCCCAACGGTAGAGCCGGGTCTTCCGGTCCTCCCCACCGCCACCGCCACCGAGCAGGTACCATTGGTGTCCGTCCCAGGCGAAGTCGCGGATGCCCCGGCCGTCCAGGTCGAGACGCAGCGCTTCACCGAACCGGGCGGGCCGCCCTTCGACGACCTCGGCGGGATTCAGGAGCGGGACGATCAGGGCGAGGCGGGTGGGAATCGGGCTGCGGAACCCGATGTAGAGGGCACCGTCCGGTCCTGCGGCGAGCGCCTCGATGTTGAGTCCTCCCGGCTCGTTCGGCGGGATGGACATGGCGCGCGACAGGTCGGATCCAGGGAGGCCGCTGGAGGAGGCGTACTGGGTCAGCAGGTCCATGCACGGTCTGCCGACGGGGACCAGGGTGGGTGGTCCGCCGGGGGCCGGGATGATGTCCGTGGCGAAGAATCGATGGCGGTTGGGGCGGGCCTTGCCGTCCTTGGAAAGTCCGTGGGAGCCGATCCAGTAGATGCGGTTGCCGATCCGGGCGGCGCCCTCGATGTCGGCTTCGGTGTTGCGACCCTGCACCTGGAGGAACCGGGAGAAGTCGGTTTCGGCCTCCGGAGCGCCCGCCGAGTCGGTGCGGTAGATGCGGATGCGGTTGTCCTCGTCGTTGGCCACGGCGAACCGGTCCTCGCCGAGGTCCACCGCCGCCGAGGCGCCGGCCATGCCGGAATGGACCGTCGGCGGCTTGGCGGACCCGTCGCAGGCGAGGAGAAAGCACCCGAGCAATGGGGACGCCGTCCGGGCGAAGCGCTTCATGATCTGGAGGCTAGCGATTGGAAGTGGTGGGTAAAGGGAAAGGCCGATCGGGCCGGACGGCGGGGTTCCATCCGTTGCTTGCGCCACAAGCGGAGCCGAATGAACGTTCCGCCGAACCATGGTTCCACCGTTGCGCATCCTGCACATCGAGGACAACCCGGCCGACGCGCGTCTCCTGGA
>CAMASJ010000339.1 GCA_945860685.1 Akkermansia muciniphila | reverse complement strand
GCCGGTTGGCCGCGCAGGGTGGTCCCGTAGAAGGCGAACGACTCCTGCGCCGCGGCCGAGTGGAGCCAGGGGGCGGCGTCGCGGATCACGTGCCAACGGACGTAGGACTTCCAGTCGGCGATGGGCCGCTCGGAGAGCAACCCGCCGAGGCCCGCCAGGAAGTTGGTCTGGCCAACGATGACCTCGGTCACGCCGGGCGTTCCGATCGTGGTGAAGTAGCGGTTCCAGTCGATGCCTGGCGCGAGCCTGGCGAGTCCGGCGCGGTCGAGCTTGTTGTAGTTCGCCAGCGGGTCGCGCAGCTCCACGCGGGGCTTGCTGGCCTTGGCGAGGGCGGTCTCGAGCTCGAGGATCTTCCCGGCCGCGGACGCCGCGGCCTCCGGGGTGTCGCCGGCCAGGGTGAGCATGCGGACGATGTGGGCCCTGTACGCCTCCCGCTGCTGGGCGAAGCCGTCGGCGAGATAGTAGTCCCGGTCCGGAAGGCCGAGTCCGCCCTGGGAGACGTAGAAGGCGTAGACCGAGCTGTTCTTCGCATCGGCCTCGACCCCGCTTCCGAAGAGGGCGGCGGTGGAGCGGATGTGCAGTTCGCCGACGAGTCCTATGAGAGACGCGGCATCGCGCACGGCGGCGATCTTCCTGAAGTCCTCCGCCAACGGGGCGAAGGCGAACTTCTCGATGCGGTTGGTGTCCATGGCGGCCGCGTAGAGGTCGCCGACCTGACTCGCCTTGGGGTCGGCGATGCGACCGGCCGCGGCGTCTTCGAGGATGGTGCGGATGAGGAACCAGTTGCGTTGGTCGAGCTCCTCGAAGCCGCTCCAGCGGGACTTGTCCGACGGCACCGGGTTTTTCTTCCGCCAGCTGCCGGCGGCGTAGGCGTAGAAGTCGTCGGACGGCTTCACCGCGGTGTCCATGTAGGAGACGGAGAACCGCGGGACGGGCGGTACCTTGAACGGCTCCGGGCCCGCCGTGGCGGGGTCGGTGAGGGAAGCCGCCGGTGAACCGGGCACGGCGCTGGAGTGGGAACTGGTCAGGATGTCCCGATGGGTTCCGGCGCCGCAGCCCGCCAGCAGGGCGGCCGCAGCCGCGAGGGAGTAGTAGCGCTTCATGATCCCCCAATACTACCACGGGGCCGCCGGAAAACAGCCAGTAAGAGCATGGGACGGGAACACGTCGGGTTCCCGTCCCCCTTCCTTCGGTACTCGGACCTCCAGGTCGGGCTTCTCCGATGATTCGGAAGCCAAGCCTGCGGGAGGAGACGCTACACGAACGAGCCGAGATCTACGGTCGGCGCAGCCGGTAGAATCTGTTCCCTGCGGCTGGGGTTTCACTGACGCTGATGTCGATCCCGTTCGTCGAATAGGGGAAGGCTACTTGGGACCATGCTCCGGTGACGGTGAGACTTTGGTCGATCACGAAGCCCGTGGCGGAAGGCGGCCAGAAGATCCGAACGTCCGCCCCTTGTCCCGCGATGGAAAGAAGAGGGGCACCGGCGCCTTCTTCGGCGACACCCCGGATCAGCATCTTGTTGTTGCTGGCCAACGTGATCGTTCCCCATGTCGCTCCGGCGTTGGCAGAACTGCTGGCCCCAAAGGAGCCCGCATCACCGGTGGGCTTCGTGAAGGAAGCGATCTGCCCGATGTTCCCTCCGCTCTCGCGGCTCAAGACGGCCCAATAGCAGGTATCGGCAACGAGCGTGAACGGCGTGCCGTTGGTCCATCGGACCAATTGCTGCCCCCGCAGCAGTGCAACGGGATTGGTATGGCTGGAGAGATTCATGATCAGGCCGGTGTTGGTGGACGGCTTTCCGGTCACCGGATCGCTGGCATAGACCTGGAGGCGGATCTTGCTGGGCGGACCGGCGCCGCCACTGGAGTCCTGGCTGTTCAGCAGCAGGCTCACCGAGTCGAGCCGGTAGGATTGCGATCCGAGGCAGAACCTGCTGGCCAGCCATGTGGTGGCGGTGACCCCGGAGCCGCCGTTGGCGCTGCCGGTGGTGTTGTCGAAAATGGTGGCCGGCGCATTCGCCGGTGGAATTGTCCAGAACCCGGCCTCCACCGTGTAGCCGCCGCCGCTCAACTGCCCGGCACCGGCCAGGCCGATTCCGGCGCCCAAGGAATACCCGCCGCCGGTGCTCGTCGCGCCGGCGCCGATGGAGGCCAAGTCGATGGTGTAGTTCTGCGCCGCGGCACCCGCAGTGATGAGCAGGACTCCGACGAGGCTGAGGAGTCTTTGGAAATGGATTTTCATGGCTTTGATTCGCCCGTGGTGCGGATTCATCGTCTTCAACGGACCGTGACCGGCGGGGACAGCGAATAGATGTCGATGCGCTTGGTGAAGTTGAGTTGCGGCGGCGTCTCGGCGTAGTCCGCGCCCCGGACCTGCAGGGCGTCTCCGTTCGCGGCGGCGGCGTAGGCGTCGCCGATGCGCCTGTAGGGACGGAGGCAGGAACCGTCGGAGCTTCCCGTGTAGGACTTGTCCACGTAAAGGACCCGTCCGTAGTAGCTGAAGGAGAAGGTCATGGTCGTTCCGGAGGGTCCGACGCCGGAGATGACGCTGCCCGAGGCACACGTTCCGCCGCCCTGATAGCCGTCCGAGCTGGGTGTGGTTTCCGGTCCGAGCCGGGTGACGCCGCCCGCCCGATAGAGATCGCCGGCGTTGCCGTTGGTGAGGTTGCGTTCCAGTTCGTGGAGACCGTCGGCCTGGAGCATCGCAACCCGGAAATGGTTGCCGTTGGCCGGCCACCCAGGCTGGCCGGGGAAGCCCTCGTTGGAGTTGGTCGAGATGTTTTCGTCCACATGGTAGATGGCCAGGCCGCCCGCCGGAATGTTCGAGTCCAGGCCCACGGGCTGGCGGTTCTCGATGAGCAGGTATTCACCAGCGGGGAAGCCGTGCGTGATCTTGGCCGAGTGCGCGAAGGTTTCGGATTGGCCCAGCACAAAGGTGGCGGGATCGAGCGACTCGGAAGGCGTGGTCCAGCCGAGGACGGCCTTGCACCACGCGCTGAAGTGCGGCGGCCGGAGCTGGTCCCCCGCAAAGCCCCAACTGTCGGCCATCATGCACCAGGCCCCGAGACCCCTGCTGGTGTAGTCCGTATCGTAGAGGTCGGGCAGGCCGAAGAAGTGGCCCAGCTCGTGGCAGATCACGCCGATGCGCGTGATGCCGGTGCCGTTGGTTCCCCACAGTGCCGGCTCGGTGTGATACAGTCCGACCTTCACCTTGCCGCCGCCACCGTTGTTGTCGGCGCTGGTCCACTCGTTGGGCAGCGTGCCCTGGTGGGACCAGATGTAGTTGGTCGGCGCGCCGGTGTTCTCCGCGCCGTAGCCGGAATGGATGAAGGTGACGGCGTCGATGTAGCCGTCGTCGTCCGCGTCGAACTGGCCGAAATCCACCAGAGGGTCGGCCAGCGCAAGCGCGTCCTCGACCATCTTCTTCGCGTTGTTCGGATAGCCGTCGCCGAGGCCGGTGTTGGTTCCGGCGTAATAGGTCTGGGTCTGCGGCAGCGTGACCCACGCCAGCACCGTGCTCTGGAGACTGACGATGTTGTAGGAGTTCTCCAGATACGCGTCCCGCACGCTGCCGGTCGGAGCCAGGACGGGATCACCTCCCGGCCGGTTGAACAGCACTTCATAGTCTGCGGGAGCCCGGGTGTGCGTGCCGAGAACGTGGTCGCTGAACCTGCAGAGAATGACCAGGTTGTTCACCGTGCCCACGGGCGCGATGTTCCTGCCGACACCCTTCGGTCTCGGCGTCAGCCATGGACGATGAAGCTTCAACCCGCCGTTCAGACTGGCTGGACGCGCTTCCCGTGGCGGCAACAGACGTGGAACCAAACCCGCCGAACGCGGATTCCTCTGACCCACATTCCACTTCGTCGCGACAAGACGTTTCTGGGCGTCGAGCGCGGCGTAGACGTAGGCGTTGCCCGCCGGCAGCACGGTGAACCCCTCCATGTCCTCCATCCAGTGGAAGTACTCGTCGCCCCGCAGGCGCAGCATGATTCTGGTGCCGTCCGGCTGGGTGTGTTCCATGGGTCTCGGATCGGCCATGATGGCGAGGGCGCGGGGCGCCAGGCCCAGCCAAGCCACGGCGGCCAGGAACAGGCACCGCACGGCAATTCGGCCGGGGTGGAACGGGGCTTTGGGTTTCATGGGCGTCAGGGTTTCGCGGGCTGTCACACGAGCCTTACTGAAGGGTCACGAGCACGAGG
>CAMASJ010000338.1 GCA_945860685.1 Akkermansia muciniphila | reverse complement strand
CGAGACCGTATGCCTGACCCCGTCGGGTTGGCAGCGCGCCGCGGCGATCGTCCGCAACCACCGCCTGTGGGAGCTGTACCTGACCCATGCCGCCCAGATGGCCCCGGACCACGTGCACGACGACGCCGAGAAGATCGAGCACGTGCTGGGTGAGGACGCGGTCCGCCAACTGGAACGCCGACTGCAGTTCGCGGACACAGACCCGCACGGAAAGCCGATCCCGGGCGTGCACGCCGTCCATGGTCCGTTGCCGGTGGCCCGGCCGGGCAAGCCCACGGGCTACGGGGGGAACCGATGAACCTCATTCCTCCCTTCGACTTCCAACGGGTGATCATGGCGCCCTGGACCACCGAGTTGGCCAACTACGGGGTGATGGCGCTGATGTCGTTCCTGGTGGCCGCGGCCTGCGGACTGGTGGGGAACTACCTCATCCTCCGGCGGATGGCCCTCGTCGGTGACGCCATCAGCCACAGCGTCCTGCCCGGGATCGTGCTCGCCTTCCTGGCCACCGGTTCCCGCGGAACTGTCCCGATGTTCATCGGCGCGGTGGGGGCGGCGGTGGTCACCACCCTTCTGATCGAAGGCATCCACCGGCATTCCCGGGTCAAGCAGGACGCGGCCATCGGGATTGCCTTTTCGAGCCTGTTTGCGATCGGAGTGATCCTGATCTCGCTCTTCGCCGACAAGGTGGACTTGGACCAGGATTGCGTCCTGAACGGTGAACTTCCGCTGATCCCGCTGTCTCCGTCGGTGCAACTGTGGGGAATCCCCCTCGGGCCTCCCGCCTTGGTCCGGATGGCGGTGGTCCTGTTGTTGTCTGTGGTCGGGATCCTCCTTTTCTACAAGGAACTGCTCGTGGGGGCCTTCGATCCCGGTTTGGCCGCCTCGCTGGGATTTCGGCCGGGTTGGATTCTCCAAGGCCTGATGGTCTGGCTCTCGATCGTGGTCGTCTCGGCCTTCGAGGCGGTGGGAGCGATCCTGGTGATTGCGATGCTGATCCTTCCTGGGGCGACGGCGTCGCTGGTGACCGACCGCCTGGGGCGTCGGATGGTCTTTTCGGTGGTCCATTCCGCCCTGAGCGCCGTGCTCGGGATGCACCTTTCCGTCTGGCTCGACTGCTCGCCCTCGGGGGCCGCGGTGGTGGCGGGATCGGGGCTCTTCGTCGTTGCCTGGCTGTTTGGACCGCACGACGGCGTGCTCCCGCGCATCTGGCGTCGTCGCCGTACCCTCGAGGAGGTCATCGATCCTGCTGAAGCAGAGGATTACCCAGGATCAGGACGGGTAATTCGTTGACGCCCATTTCATCGCGCCAACAGACTGTTTGAAGCATTCGCATTCTGCGGCATCCTACCACACGATGAGTACCACCACCCCGGCAGGCAACGTTTCCAAAGGTCTTGAGGGCATCGTCGCCGCGCACACGCGCCTGAGCGACGTCCGCGGCGACATCGGCCAGCTGATCTACTGCGGCTACGACATCAACGAGCTTGCCGGAGCGGTGACGTACGAGGAGGTGGTCCACCTGCTTTTCCACAATTCCTTGCCGACCGCGAAGGAGCTCACGGAATTGAAAGCCGTGCTCGCTGGTTACCGCGAGTTGCCGCAGGGGGTGGTGGACCTGGTGACGTCGCTGCCGAAGGATTGTCCTCCGATGCACGCCATCCGGACCGGTGTGAGCGCATTGGGCTGCTACGACACCACGGCGGACGACGACACCATGGACGCTCAGCGTCGCAAGGCGTTGCGGTTGATCGCGCAGATCCCGGTGATCACGGCCTACTTCCATCGTTCCCGCCAGGGGTTGCCCCTGGTTTCGCCGGATGCGTCGTTGGGCGAGGCGGCGAACTTCCTGTGGATGATCGACGGCGAGAAGCCGTCGGCCGAGAAGGAGAGCACGATGGACATGTGCTACGTGCTCCATGCGGACCACGGCATGAACGCCTCGACCTTCAGCGCCCGGGTGACGATCGCGACGCTGAGCGACATGTATTCCGCGGTCACGACCGCGATCGGGACCCTGAAGGGCCCGCTCCACGGCGGCGCCAACGAGGGCGTGATCAAGATGCTCAAGGAGATCGGTTCCCTGGAGGCGGTGGACGCATATGTCGCGGAATGCCTCGCCCAGAAGCGCAAGATCATGGGCATCGGTCACCGGGTCTATAAGGTGCTCGATCCCCGTGCCCCACATCTCAAGCGGATGGCCCAGGTGCTTTCGGCCAAGCTGGGTGAACCCAAGTGGATCCAGATGTCCGAGCGGATCGCGGAACTGATGCTGAAGGAGAAGAACCTCCACGCGAACGTCGATTTCTACAGCGCCACGGTCTATTACAGCCTGGGCATCCCGACCGACCTGTTCACGCCGATCTTCGCCATCGCCCGGACCAGCGGCTGGACAGCCCACGTGCTCGAGCAGTTGGCCGACAACCGTCTCATCCGTCCGCAGTCGGTGTACACCGGTCCCGTCGGACTGAAGGTGGCCCCGATCGCATCGCGCTGAACCGTTGCCGCAGCCGGGTCCGGCCCACAGGGTGCGGACCCGCGTCTTCCACGCCTCAATCCCGTTTCCACGTCCCCGAATGAACATCCACGAATACCAGGCCAAGCAGCTTCTCAAGCAGTATGGTGTCGCCGTCCCCTCCGGCGATCCCTGCAAGACCGTCGAGGAGGCCCGCGCGGCCGCCGAACGGCTCTTCGGAGCCGGCCACACCCTCATCGTCATCAAGTCCCAGATCCATGCGGGCGGCCGCGGGAAGGGGACCTTCACCCACGGCTTCAAGGGCGGCGTCAAGCTGGCCAAGTCCGTTGAGGAAGCGGTCGACTTCGCGACGAACATGCTCGGCAAGACATTGGTCACGAAGCAGACCGGACCCGAGGGCCGTGTGGTCCAGACGATCCTCGTCGCCGCGGCGGAGAAGATCCTGAAGGAGTTCTACCTCGCCGTTCTGCTCGACCGCGCGACGTCGCGGCCGCTGATCATGGCCAGCACCGAGGGTGGCGTTGAGATCGAGGAGGTCGCCGAGAAGTCGCCTGAGAAGATCCTGAAGGAGTGGGTCGATCCCGCCGTGGGCATCATGCCCTATCAGGCCCGCAAGATCGCCTCCGGCCTCGGCCTCAAGGGCGACGTCTTCAACGCGGCCGTGAAACTCATCATGGGTGTCTACAAGACCTCGTGGGAGACCGACGCCGCGATGGTGGAGATCAACCCGCTTGCGATCGTCGAGACGCCTTCCGGCAAGGAGTCGATCGTCTGCGTGGATGCCAAGATCAGCCTCGATGACAACGCCCTCTACCGGCATGCGGACATCCAGGCGATGCGCGACCTCGCCGAGGAGTCGCCGCTGGAGATCGAGGCGAGCAAGTTCTCGCTGAACTACATCAAGCTCGACGGCAGCATCGCCTGCCTCGTCAACGGCGCCGGCCTGGCCATGTCCACGATGGACATCATCCAGCACTTCGGCGGCATGCCGGCGAACTTCCTGGACGTGGGAGGCGGGGCCTCGAAGGACCAGGTCTCGGCAGCGTTTAAGATCATCCTCAGCGACCCCAACGTGAAGGCGATCTTCGTCAACATCTTCGGCGGCATCATGGACTGCAACGTGATCGCCACGGGCATCGTGGAGGCGGTCAAGGAGACCGGGCTCAAGCTGCCGCTGGTCGTCCGCCTCGAGGGCAACAACGTCGCCGCCGGCAAGGCCACCCTGGCGGCGTCGGGCCTCACCATCATCAGCGGTGACACCATGGCCGACGCGGCCCGCAAGGTCGTCGCCGCGGTTGCCGCCTGAACCTGAACGAAACCTCAGACCCAATTCCGACATGTCCATTCTCGTCACTCCGCAGACCAAGGTTCTCGTCCAGGGGATCACCGGCTCCTTCGGCGCCCGTCACGCCCAGCTGTCCATCGACTACGGCACCCAGGTGGTGGCCGGCGTCACCCCGGGCAAGGGCGGCCAGGTTTTCGAACACAAGGGCGTCCAGGTTCCTATCTTCGACACCGTCGCCGACGCCGTGAAGGCGACCGGGGCTACCACCAGCGCGGTGTTCGTGCCGCCGCCCTTTGCCGCCGACGCCATCCTCGAGGGCGTCGACGCCGGGCTTGAGCTCGTCGTGGCCATCACCGAGGGCATCCCGGTGAACGACATGGTCCGCGTGAAGCGTTCCATGCAGGGCCGCTCGACCCGCCTCATCGGGCCGAACTGCCCGGGTCTGGTGACTCCTGGCGAGGGCAAGGATTCCCA
>CAMASJ010000337.1 GCA_945860685.1 Akkermansia muciniphila | reverse complement strand
GGGAACGCCCATATTCTATTCGGTTACAGGTTCAACTTGTCGAGGGCGCTCCAGGCACTTGCCGAGGACGACTCCCCCAAATGAAGATCGCGGGCTTCGGTCTTCGGCTTCAGCCCGCGACAATCAAGACTGCACAACGGACTCGTTGGCAGGACGAGCAAAATGTCCTCTCGGACGACAGGGGTCAAGTCCGCAAAATCACCATCGATCACCGTCATCTCTTCGCCCTCGACCTTTTCGAAGGGGATCAGGGCGGCGAACTCCGGCAGTTCGAGAGGCAGGATGAAGGTCTTCAGGCAGCGGGCGCAGTCGCATTCAAGGCGGGTCGCCAGACGGCCGGTGACCAGAAGTCCATCGGACTGGCGTTCCACCTTCAGCTCGTAATCCACGGGATGCACCAGGCGGACCAGTTCGTCCTGGAAATCCGGCACCAGCTCGGGAGCCGGGATCGAGTCGTCCAACTCGACCGGTCCGTTCTCGAGGTGCTTGAGGTTCACCTTCAGCGACATGGCCGGACCTTCGTCAGGAACACGGTGCAAAGCAATTCCGCGGGTCGGGCCCGGACTCCTTCCGGCCGGCGCGCAAACCGACTCCGGGATCGGTCCCGGTGCGTGACGGAGTTGACCGGAAGCCTGGGGATCAGCCTCCCTCGAAGCAGAAGGCGGGCACCCCTCGTGGAGGTGCCCGCCTTTCAGTTGCGGCCGGAATCAGGCCTTCTTGACCTCGGCAAGGCTCAGACTGCGGTAGCCGCCGATGGCCTTGAAGTAGAAGAAGAGCAGCAGGTAGATCACCGCCATCGTGGCCGGGATGAACGAGTCGGCCTTCAGGGTCTGGCGATCGCCCGCGATGCTGGCCTCGACGACCGTGGTCTGCTCAGGGGTCCGATTGGTCGAGCTCTGGGCGGCGGAGAGCTTGGTGCCGTCCAAGCCGTTGACCGGGGCCAGGAAGAGGAAGGTGCTGGGCTTCTCGGCCTTGTAGGTCGCGTAGATCGCGGGGTTGGTCTTCTGGAGCGCCTCGCCGGCGTAGCGGTCCTTGGCGTAGCCGAGTCCGGCAGAGCCAAGCAGGCCCGCCGACATCATTCCGCAGCCGCCCATGATCGAGATGGCGATGGCGCCCGTGCGGGGGAAACGGTCGCTGGTGACGGCGAGCATGGTCGGCCAGAAGAAGGTCTTGCCGAGGGCGTAGACCGACAGGGCCACGAGCGCACCGGCGAAGGTGGTGATGCCGCTGACCATGTTGAGGCCGACGCAGGCGAGGACGGCGCAGATGAAGAGGAGGCCGATCGGCGAGATCTTCAGGTTCTTCTCGATGAAATGGGCGCAGAAGCGGAGGACGAACATGAACAGCGACGTGAAGACGAACAGGATCTTGCCCTGGCCCGGGGTCAGGATGTTGCCCGTGATGTTCTGGATCCAGCCGTCGGTGCCGAGCTCCACGGCGCCGACGAGGACGTGGGTGATGAGGAGGACGAAGAGCAGCCAGGCACCCACCGAGAAGCCGGTGATGACGGCCACCACGGCGAGGATCGCGCCACCCATGGCGTAGGAAACGCCGGCCGGGAGCTGGAGGGCGTTCTGGAAGAACAGCACCAGCAGGTAGCAGGCGACCGCGGCGCCGATGATGCCGACATCCTTCAGCATCTCGCCGATGCTGAGCCCCTGGGCGGAGGCCTCGGACTTCGGGAAGCTCTGACCGATGAAGAGGAATCCGTAGAGGACGGTGGGCACGAGGAACAGCGCCAGCTGGATCTTCCAGCTGAGGGCGTTCTCGCCTTCACCGAGGAACCAACCGACCAGGCCGCCGAGGACCAGACCCGCGGGCCAGCTGGCGTGGAGGATGTTCAGGTAGTGGGTGCGGTTCTTGGGAAACAACGTGGCCACCAGGGGATTGGCGACGGCCTCCAGGGTGCCGTTGGCCAAGGCGAAGATGAACGTGCCCCAGTAGAGGAAGTTGTAGGCCGTGGCTTGGGGTTGGCCCTTCGAGGCCGCGAAGGTCACGAAGGCGGAAAGGACGTGGAAGAGGAACGCCGCCACCACCAGCTTGCCGTAGCCGATCTTGTCCACAATCACGCCGCCGATGATGATTCCGAAACAGAAGCCCGTGAACCCGGCGCCACCGATGGCGCCCAGCTGGGCCCCGGTGAATCCGAAGTCGGCCGCCCAGTTGGCGAGGATGCCGCCCCGGATGCCGAAGCCGATTCCCGCGGCCAGGATCGCCATGAATCCGGCGAAAAGCAGCCGCTTTGCGTTGGGCGCAATGCCCTCGTTACTTCCGTTGCTCATAGTGTTTCGTGGATGGGTACTGAAGGATGACAGATGCGGTGTGATGACGGACGTGGGACGAGCCATTTAACCGTTTCGACACTCGACCTGTCCATTCCTTGCTTTCGGATTGTGGGGTAGGGTCACGGTCCGGGGCGGGTTCCTCAATCGCTTCGCCTCATCCCCAGCTCGTTCGGATCCATTTCAATGGAACGAATCCGGACCTCACGCAAAAGCGCGACGACGCCACGGCAAAGTGGATTTGGATCCGACGCCAGAATCGACACCACCGATTGGGGTGTCGTTCCACCACCTCAAAACCGCTGTCCCCTTCTCGGCTTGGCCGCTTGCGGTGAGGGTCCCCTCCAGCTCGCGGCTCAGGGCCGGATCAGCGTCTTCACAGCCCGGTTGCCCGTCGCCATCGAGCGGAAGAGTCGGGGCAAATCGTCCAAGCGCGCCTGACCGTCGACGAAGTCGGACGATCGGATCACGCCGGCCTCGACCAGTTCCAACGCCCGACGGATGGTCTTCGGCGTGTGGTGGAACGAGGCGAGGAGCGTCAGGTTTGAATAGTGGATCAGGCCGGTGTCGAACTGGACCGACGTGCCGCCGGGGCAGCCGCCGAAGAAGTTGACCCGCCCACCCTTCCGCACCAACCGCGTCGCGGACTCCCAGGCGGAGGGTTTCCCCACCACCTCGAAGACCACATCGAACTCCGCATGGGGCAGTCCGTCGCGGATCGCCGGCTCCAGGTCTTCCCTGCCCTGCATGTCCACGACCGAGTCCGCGCCCAACCGCCGGGCCAGTGACAGACGCGACTCGCCTCGACCGGCCACCGCGACGGTACACCCCGCGTGGTGGGCCAAGGCCACGGCGAACAGCCCAATCGGCCCCGCGCCCAAAACCAGCACCCGCTCGCCCGCCACCAGGCGCAGGTCGTCGACACCCTGGACCACGCACGCGAGCGGTTCCGTGAGCGCCGCGGACTCGAACGCGGTGGTCGGACGTAGCCGCAGCAGGTTCTTCTGCACCAGACGCGCCGGAACCACGATGGACTCCGCATAGGCGCCGTTCAGGAAGAGGAGGTCGTCGCAAAGGTTCTCCTGTCCGCGTCGACAGGACGGGCAGCCGCCGCAAGGTGCGGAGTTGGCACAGACGACGCGGTCGCCGACCGACCAGCCGTGGGATTCCGGAGACACCTCGCAAACGGTTCCGGCCAACTCATGCCCGAACACGCACGGGGGCTTCAGCATCCGGGCGTGGTAACCGCGGCGGTAGACCTTCAAGTCCGTGCCGCAGGTCAACGCCGCGCCAATGCGGATGCGGACCTCGCCCGGCTGGATGGGCTGTTCCGGGACATCCTCGATGCGGACGTCCTCGCGTCCGTGCAACACGGCGGCTTTCATCGTCATTGAGGAAAAGAAACCGGGATCACCCGGAAAACGATCTGTTTCACGTCGGGAAATTCGCGTCGGGAACCGGAAAACGCCGTCTGTCGAAGACGCCGAAAAACCTGATCCCGAAACGAAAAAACCCGCAGTCGCCTGCGGGATTCCTCATCTGAACCGACCGCCTCCGGGCTGAAGTGGTGGAGCCGAGGAGATTCGAACTCCTGACCCCCACAATGCCATGACGGAAGGATGCGTCGCAGGCCTGCATTCAGGCTCGTTCCAGCACTCCGCTGCCATGTCGCTGCCATCACACCGTTCCCGATAACGCCTCGGAATACTCGGCCCGATCGACTCGTTTTTGGTTCTGGCCGGCCAACGGGGCCACCAGATCGATCAGGGATCTCGGACGCGAATCCACCACGGTACCCGTGGCCCGGTCAATCCTGCCCTTCGACGGCAGATCGCTCCGGCCTCCGCGGATCACCCGGTCGGCCAGACCCGTCCAGCCGTCAAGCTTCAGCGCCTCGATCATGCCAGGCTGGTAGTCGAGCGCCTTGGACTGCGTTCCTCCGCCTCGCCGCCCCTTCGTCCCTCAGGGGCTCGCTCGGCTCCACCAC
>CAMASJ010000336.1 GCA_945860685.1 Akkermansia muciniphila | reverse complement strand
AGCCAACTTGGCCAAGGCCGGCCGGCCGCCCTTGGAAGCCCGGCTGGCGACTCCGACGGTGACGCCCCCAGTAAGCACGCCAGCCCCGAAGATGACCAACGCGGCAGTGAGGATTTTTGGGATGCTTGCGTCGGAGCCGTTCACGCTACGAAAAAGCCTGTCAGCCCGACTCGATCTGGTCGAGAGGGTCTTCCTCTTCGATCGAACTCGAAACGCCCCACTCCGCACCCCCGTCGGCTTCGGATCCCAGGGTTTCTGATCTCGAGAACCAAGATCCATCCACCACCAGAAGGCATGAGGTCATCGCCACGGCGACACTGGCGAAGACCGCGGTCCGGAATCCTCGGAGCCAAATCTGGAGGGAATCCTCGGGCCGAACCCATTGAACCACCCGCATGACACGCCGCTCGAAACCCAGGGGCACGGCAACGTCCGGCGGAGTCGAGCGGGAAGCCTCGAGCAGCAGGGAAATCATTCGATCCGGAGCCGGTTTCAACGCTGGGGACGACGATGGTACACCGATAGGGGTTACAGGTACGAATCGGTTTGCATCTGACCCAGGATGCGACGCATCTCCGCCCTCGCCCGGAATGCCCTCACCTTGACCAGGGACTCAGACCATCCGGTCAGGGCCGCGATCTCGCGGACCGGACGATCCTCCAACTCCAGCAGAGTGATCACCATCCGGTTGGCCGGGCTCAAACGCTCGAGGACCTTCGCCACCAACGCCTTCGCCGCATCTGCGGAGGAGGAATCCCGGTGGGTCCCCGCCACGTTGCGCTCCAGCCAATCGCACTCCTCCCGCGTCAGGTCCGTGAACGAATCCTCACGGTTCCGCTGGTGCCCCCGGAGGAAGTCGTAGCAGGTGTTGGTTGCCAATCGCATCAACCAGTGTTCGAACGGCGCGTCCCCGCGCCACGAATCCAGTCGGGCATAGGCCTTCAGGAAGATCTCCTGGACCACATCCGCCACTTCGTCCTCTCGCCGCGAATAGCGCCGGGCCATCCCGAAAAGCCGAGCCTGGTATCGGGTCACGATCTCCTCGAACCGGGAGGTTTCCCCCTTCAGGACGGCACGGACGATCTCGAGATCGGTGGTCGACTCGCTCATCTCCGGTGTCTTGATGGACTCATTGTCGGAGGTCTCAAGGTGCTCTGTGGAAGACGCTTCTGGAGCCGTCGCGGACGCCACCAAAGGCAGGGAGGTTTCAGGAATTCGTTGGCTTCCGTTCCAGGGTTCCAACGTTAGGATCCAGTCATGGATCTCCGGCATCGTTGGGTGCTCATCACCGGCGCCTCGAGCGGATTCGGTGCCGCCGCGGCCGTGGCCTTTGCCCGGGCCGGCGCCCGTCTCATCATCGGTGCACGACGTCTCGATCGCCTGGAGCGGGTGGCCCAGTCCTGTCGCGATGTGGGTGGGGAAGCCCATGCCTTGCCTCTCGACGTCGGTTCCTCCGAGTCCGTTGGGGAATTCGCCGCCGCCGTCCGCAACCGGACAAGCAACGTCGACATCCTGGTCAACAACGCGGGCGGTGCCCATGGACTCGAACCGGTGGTGGACGGAAAGGACGCGGATTGGGAAGCCATGGTTCAAGCCAATTTCCTCGGCCTGCTCCGGGTCACCCGCGCGATCGTACCCCTCATGCCCCGAGACGCCGGAGCCAGTCTCATCAACATCGGCTCCATCGCCGGCCACACCGCCTACGAAGGGGGCGCGGCCTATTGCGGGGTGAAGGCCGCGGAACGGAGCATCACCCAGGCGCTCCGACTGGAACTCAACGGCACCGGCATCCGGGTTTCTTCCCTGGACCCGGGCATGGCCCTCAGCGAGTTCTCCCTCGTCCGATTCAAGGGCGATCAGGTCCGTGCCGACGCCGTGTACCGCGGTGTCCAACCGCTCACCCCCGAGGACATCGCCGAGACCCTCGTCTGGATGGCCTCGCGCCCGGCACACGTGAACATCGACGAGATCGTCATCAAGCCCACCGACCAGGCCGCCGTCCACAAGGTCCGTCGGCGGGTTTGAATCCACCGGTTCAAGGCCAAAGGACCCCCGGGTACTTCGTCTTGATCTGCGCCCGCAACCGCGGGTAGGTGGACTCCTTCCACTTCGGAAAGTTCGAGGTCACCTCCAGCCTCTTCCCGTCGGGCGCCTGCAACGCCAGCCGGACCGGAACACGGCCTTCGGCCAACTTCGGATGCTCCTTCAACCCGAAGCACTCCTGAAGCTTCACCTGCGCTTCCGGCCCGGACGGTCCTTCCTCGTCGCCATCTGGATCCGGCTCGGAATACGTGAGCTTCAGGCGCCTCCCCTCGGTCCATGGCAGGTGAACCGGCAACATCTCCTCGAGCCATTCCAGTTGGGCGGGCTGCAGGTGGGCCCGGAAGGCCGCCCGCAGCGGCGCAGTCTGAGCCTCCTTGGCCAGCGTGAGTCCTTCGAAGGCCCGGCCCAGCACACGGACCAACGCCGGCCCGTCGAAGGGCGGGAATTCCAGTTCCGGAAGGCTGCGGGCGAGGAGGTTGACCCGGGCGATGAACTGTTTGAGCTCGTGGTCGAGCTGCGGCAGGTCGAACGCACCCCGGCCGAAGGCTTCGGCAAGGCAGGCCCCGGACCGCGCCGGATCCACCTCCCGCAGGTGGTCCGTCCCGATCACCAGGTCCAGGAAACGGACCCGCTGCACCGCCGCCACACGCTTGTGCAACCTGTCATACACATGCTCCACGACCGTGTTCAGGTGCTGGGGAAACAGCTCCTGCAACCATTCGCGGCGGATCGCCGTGGCCATTCCGATCAGGGTCAACACACCTCCGGAACGGCCGGAAACCTCCCGGATGCTTCCCGCCACGAAAAGCTCCGCCTTCTGCACCACCGACTCGCGCATCAGCGTCCCTGTCCGTCCCTCGGTCAGCAGGCAATCGAGGGAACCCGCGTCCTTCCGCACACACAGCTGGTCGATGAAGCCCGCGCAGAGGGAACGCAGCAGACCGTCGCCTTCCGGCGGCGGCGAAGTGTCCCCGCGCTCCACCAGACGCTCCCGTTCCGCGACGGAAAGGAACTGGCGGAAGGTGTCCTCGACCTGCCGCGCGGTCTGCGCGTGGATTCCATGACGACGGCAGGAATCCACGGAGAAGCCGTTGTTGCGGGCGAACTGATGCGCACGCATCAGGGTGTGGAAGTCGCTCTGGGTGCTGCCCTCGAAGAGCTCCCGTGCCTCCGCCAGGTGTGTCTCGTCCCGTCCCACACGCATCAGCAGATCCCGGCCGTTCACCAACGCAGCGCAAAGGCAGGCCGCCGGAACGCACCCATGCCGCGAAGCCTCCACCAGCATCCGCGCGAACCGGGGATGCATCGGCAGTCGGAGCATCCGGCGACCGACCTCCGTGAGGTCGGATCCACCGCCTTCGCCTTCGGTGGCGACGATCGCACCCAGGACCTTGAGCAGGGACTCCGCACGGCGAACCGCCGCCGGGTCCGGGCGGTCCAGCCAGTCAAACCGCACCGCCTCCCGCACTCCGAGCGAATGCAGCAGCAGGACGACCTCGGCCAGATCGGCACGTCGGATCTCCGGCGTGTTCCGGGCCTCCCGGTTCAAATGGCCGCTCTCGGTCCACAGGCGCCAGCACGTCCCCGGCGCCGTCCGCCCCGCCCGTCCGGTCCGCTGCTCCGCCGAAGCCCGGCTGATCTCCTCCACCGCCAAGGTCTGGATTCCTCGCTCGGCGTCATAACGCGCCACCCGCGCGAGCCCCGCGTCCACGACATGCCGGATGCCCTCAATGGTCACCGACGTCTCCGCGACGTTGGTCGAGACCACCACCTTCCGATGCTCGCTGGGCTGGAACGCGAGGTCCTGGTCTCCGGGCGGCAGTTCGCCGTGCAGCGGAACCAGGCTGATCCGCTCGTCGATCCGCGCGGCCCGGATCGCATTCAACGTCGAGAGGATCTCCGCCTTGCCGGGCATGAACACCAGGATGTCCCCTTCCCAGCCGGCCTCGATGATCGCCTCCACCTTGTCGGCTGCCTGCTCGTGCACCGGCCGGTTGTCGCCATACTCCAACCACCGCAGCTCAACCGGAAAGGTCCTTCCTTCGGACGTCAGGATCGGCACCGGCTGCACTTCGGCATCGTCCACACCGGAAGGCGTCCCGAGGTACCGCGCCACGGGTTCGGCCTCCAAGGTCGCCGACATCACCACGAGCTTCAGGTCCGGCCGCCGCTCCTGCTGCAGGCGCTTGGCCAACGCGAGCGCGACATCGCTCAGGAGGTTGCGCTCAT
>CAMASJ010000335.1 GCA_945860685.1 Akkermansia muciniphila | reverse complement strand
TGTAGATGACGCACTTCATGCCGAACATGGCGGCGACGGTGGCGGTGGCCACGCCGTGTTGGCCGGCGCCGGTCTCGGCGATGATCCGGCCCTTGCCCATGCGTTTGGCGAGCAGCACCTGGCCGATGGCGTTGTTGATCTTGTGGGCGCCGGTGTGGAGGAGGTCCTCTCGCTTCAGATAGATCTTCGCGCCACCGAGTTCACGGGTCAGCCGTTCCGCGTGGTAGAGCGGCGTGGGGCGTCCGACGAACTCGCGGAGGTAGTAGTCGAGTTCGTGTTGGAAGGACGGGTCCTGCTGGGCCTTCCAATACTCCTCCTCCAGCTGTTGGAGCGGGTGGACGAGGGTTTCCGGGACGTAGCGTCCGCCGAACGGACCGAAGTGGCCCTCGGCGTCCGGCATGCTCGGGGTGGCGTACTGGATGTTGGACATGATGGGAAAGCGGGTGGGTGGGCCTCCGGGCGGGCTCAACGATCGGTCGAGCGCGGGGGCGCCAAGGAGGCGAGCGGGATGGAGGGGTTGTTCTGGATGAAGTAGTTCAGGCTCCACTCGGTGGGGAAGAGCGCAACCGGGTTGTTGTCGCCGTCGAAGGCGAAGCGTCCGCCGGTGGGCAGCGAGATCGCGTCGAGGTCCTCGGGCTTGGTGCCGACGGGGAGCCAGCGGACGGCCGAGAAGGGGGCCGATTCGCGGCGGGTCTCGGCGTTGTACTCCGTCTCCAGACGGTACTGGAGCACCTCGAACTGCAGCGGACCGACCGCGGCCAGCAGGGGCACGCGGCTCGCGGTGTCCTTGAGGTGGAACGCTTGGGCGACGCCCTCCAGGAGCAGTTGGTCGAGGCCTTGGCGGAACTGCTTGAACTTCGCCGTGTTCGGGTTGTGGAAGTACTCGAAGACCTCCGGCGTGAAGCGGGGGATCTCGTCGTAGCGGACCGACGGATCGGTCGTCAGGGTGTCCCCGATCCCGAAGCCGTCATGGCCGACCAGGCCGATGATGTCGCCGGGGTAGGCCTCGTCGACGGTCTCGCGTTCGTTGCCGAAGAGCTTGTGCGAGGAACTGAGGCGGACCTTCCGTCCGGATTGGACGTGGAGGACGGTCATGTCCCGCTCGAACTTCCCGCTCACCACCCGCACGAACGCGATGCGGTCGCGGTGCTTGGGATCCATGTTCGCCTGGATCTTGAAGATGAACCCGGAAAAGACGGGGTGCTCCGGTTCGATGAGTCGGCCTTCGTTCACGTGCGGCGAACCATGGCCCCGGCGCGCACAGGTGACAATCCGGCTGTGCGCGGGCACGCCGCGGCCGCCTCCCTCCCCAGGGACGCCGTGCCCAGGCGTGAGAGCGTGGAGAGAATGAGACGGAGCCGGTACGGATCCGTTGGCGACCGCCTACATCCGACATGGGCTGAAGTGGAAGCGGTTTGGCACGCGGAGGCGCGGGGAGCGCGGAGGGGGGCCTGATTTGAGGGAAGTTGAGGGAATCGACGGTCCCCTCTCCGCGGACTCCGCGCCTCCGCGTGACCCTTCTCCCGAAACACGGCAGGGCGACGAAGACCTGGACGGGTCATCGCAGCAGAACGCACCGAAGGGTCGGGCTCGGTTCTTCGCGCGACAGGCCTCTTTTGCCGGGTTGAAGGATCCCGGTTCAGGCGATTCCGTCGTCGCGGAGGCGTCGGAACAGGCGGCGATGGGCGCCGGTGAGGGCCAACGATTCCAGTTCCTCCGGCGTCGCCCAGAGCCATTCGCCGGAGAGGCGGGCGAGATCCGGCGATGCGTCGGCGAGGACGATGCGTTGGGTGAACCGGTACCGGGTGATGGCGTGGCGCAGCTCCGCAAGCGGAGTCCAGGCGACGGATCCGAGGCAAAGCCATCGGGCCAGGACGGGGCCCGGGTCCTGGTCCTTCCGGATCTCCTCGTTCGGGAACTCCCAGAAGCCGGCGTTGACGTCGCCGCCTTCCCGGCGGTGGACCAGCAGGCGGCCTTGGTGCCGCAGGATCGCGGCGGCCACGAAGCGGGCGGTGACTGTCGGTCGGACGGCGGTTTCGGGGAAGCGATCGACTTCGCTGCGGGCATGTGCGCGGCAGGCGTCCGTCCAGGGGCAGGCGGGGCAGTTGGGCGAGGACGGCGTGCAGACCGTGGCTCCGAGTTCCATCAGGGCCTGGTTGAAACGGGCGCAGCGTCGGTTTCCGGCGGCTTCCGCTGCGGCCGCCTCGCCGACGAGTTGCGCGGATTCCGACCAGAGGCGTTCGGAAACCGGCTTGGTCTTCGGATCGCCGGCGATGGCGCCGAGACGAGTGAGGACGCGGATGACGTTGCCGTCCAGGATGGGTTCGGGCTGGTCGAACGCGATCGAGGCGATGGCACCGGCGGTGTAGCGGCCGACGCCGGGCAGCTCGAGCAGGTCGGCGTGGGCTTCCGGGAAGCGGCCGCCGTGGACGCCGACGATCCGCCGGGCGGCCCGTTGGAGGTTGCGGGCCCTCGAGTAGTATCCGAGGCCTTCCCAGAGCTTCAGCACCCGGTCGTCGGCGGCGTCGGCGAGGGAGGCGACGTCCGGCAACTCCCGCATCCAGCGTTCCCAATAGGCCACCACCGTGCGCACCTGAGTCTGCTGGAGCATCACCTCGGAGATCCAGATGCCGTAGGGATCCCGGGTGCGACGCCAGGGGAGGTCACGGGCGTTGCGGACGAACCAGGCGAGGAGGGATTCCACCATTGGACGTCGATGGGGGAGCGCCGCTGTGGGATGGGCCCGCGGGGGTTCGGACTGCATGGCAGATCCGTAGCATCGGGTTCCCGGCGTGACGAGTTCGGGCTCGACGGGCACGGGAGGTGGAGGTGCAACGTTTCGGCGGTGACGACCTACACGGCGAAGCTGACCGCGGAGCAGGCGGACCGACTGGAACGTCTGGTCCGGTCGGGCACCTACCGTCTGCGCGACGTGGCGCATGCGCGGTTCAGCGGGGTGAAGCCCGACCACAACCTGACCTACTACGAGAGCGGGAAGTTGGTGGTGCAGGGGAAGGGGACGCGGGAATTCGTCGAGTTCGTCCTGGAGCCGGAGGTGCTGGGAGGCGCCACGGTCGGCTATGAGGCGGTGATCGACCCGACGCTGAACGATCCGCGCATCGGCGTGGACGAGTCGGGGAAGGGCGACTTCTTCGGGCCGATGTGCATCGCGGCCGTCTACGTGAACGCCGAGGTGCTGTCCGCCTGGAAGGAGGCCGGGATCCGCGATTCCAAGAGCGTGGGCAGCGACGCGCAGGTCGGGAAGCTGGCCAGGATCATCCGGACGACGCCGGGTTGCGTGCATGACGTCGTTGCCATCGGCAACGAGGCCTACAACCGGATGCATCGGCGATACGGTTCGGTGAACACGGTCCTGGCTTGGGGCCATGCCCGGGTGATCGAGAACCTGCTGGAACGCGGCGCCTCGATGGTGCCGCCGCCGGTCCGTGCGATCAGCGACCAGTTCTCCTCCAGCAAGTCGACGGTGGAACGGGCGCTGATGGAGAAGGGGAAGGCGCTGCCGTTGGTGCAGCGACACAAGGCCGAGGAAGACATGGCGGTCGCCGCGGCGTCGATCCTGGCGCGCGACGAATACGTGCTGCGGCTGGAGCGGTTGGAGCGGGAATACGGCATGCCGTTGCCGAAGGGGGCGTCGGCCGCCGTCGAGACCGCGGCGCGGGCCCTGGTGGCGCAACACGGTGCGGAGGCGTTGGGGAAGGTGGCGAAGATGCACTTCCGGACGTCCTACCGGGTCCTTGGACTGCCGGAACCGGCCGCGAACCCGTGGAAGCGGAAGGTTGGGAAACCGGGCCCTGCTGATGGAGAACCTTCGTCTTCCTGATTTATCCCATTGACGCTCGGCTGTTTCTATGGCTCGTTTAGGCGTCCGTTTTGAACATGCAGTGTCGGCGTCACGTTGACGGTTTGCGGAGGATCGCTTGTCGGTGCCCCCAAAAAAGAGGTCTGCTAGTGCAGTCTCCCTCACTCGGTTGTAGAGCGGCGTAAAGTTACTCGTATGAGCGAAAACAATGCCCGTCTGTTTGTGGGCAATCTGTCCTATCAGACCTTGGAGCGCGACATCCAGGATCACTTCTCGGCCGCTGGTGTCGTTACGAACGTCAATCTGATGTTGGACCGGGTGACCGGCAAGTCCCGTGGTTTCGCCTTCGTCGAGTTCTCGACCGGAGACGAGGCCAACAAGGCCGTCGAGATGTTCCACGGCAAGGAGCTCGGTGGTCGTCCTCTGACCGTCAACATCGCCCGTCCTCGTGAAGAGCGCCCGGGCGGC
>CAMASJ010000334.1 GCA_945860685.1 Akkermansia muciniphila | reverse complement strand
TCCAACTGGTGCCGTTGACGAAGAGCAGGTCCTGGTCGCCGTCGCCGTCCATGTCGAGGAACGCGGCGCCGCTGCCCATGGTTTCCGGCAGGAGCTTCTCCCCCTCGGCCCCTGTGGCATGGCGGAAGGTGATCCCCGCGGCGGCGGTGATGTCCGTGAAGGGCGCGTGGGGCACCGCAAGGGCGGCGGCGTTGGTGAGCGACTGGGGGGCGTCGAGGCGGGTGACCTGGATCGGGCCCATCGAACGACGGCCCCTCAACAGGAGGAACAGCGCCGCCGTGGCCACCAGCAGAACAATCACGGCGACCAACGACCACTTCAGCGCCGCGGTGATCCTGCGGTCGTCGCCTTGGACCAGTTCCTCGGAGTCGTCGGGCGGCGGGGTGGGTTGTGTGGGCATTTCGGAAAGGCGTTGCGGAGTGGCGTGCTGCCGGGGACTCGGGGATCAGCGGGAGGCGGAGTCCGACGCGACTTCCGGACGACGTTGCACCCCGAACGAGAGGCTTTCCGGCCGTTGGAGGTCGTAGAGCACGATCGACTGGGCGGCGGCGTCCGCGGCGGGGTTGGTGCGTCGGGCGATGGCGACCGCCCGGTCGCGGGCGTTGTCGTCGGGACGGAACCGCTCGTGTTGGGCGCGGTGGTGCGCGCTCTTCGCCGCGTCTCCGAGGCTCGCGTGGATCAGGCCGAGGTTGTAGTGGGCGGTGAGGTTCTCGGAGTCGATGCCCAGCGTGTCCTCGAAGCGATTCGCCGCGGCCTGAAGGAACTCGCGCTGACGGGCCGGGTTGCCGCGTTCCATCTTGGCCCGTTCAAAGAGGGCCTGACCGAGCTCGTTGATCACCTCGTAGTCGCGGCGGAAGTCCAAGCCACGTTGGTCGAGCTCCGGGTATCGGTCCTCGAGGATCGAGGTGAGGTCGCGGATGGCCGCGTCGAGGTGGCCGTTCTGCTTGTTCACCAGGCCGTTCAGCCAGGCGATGGTCCAGCGGTTCCCGGCCGGCGTGAAGCGGTTGGTGTCGTTGGCGCGTTGCAGCGCCCCCACGGCGTCCTCGAGTCGCCCCTCCTTGAAGAAGACCCGCGCGAGGTTGAGTGCGCCGTCGGCGCGTCCAAGCTTCTCGACCTGGTCGAACGCCTGGGCGGCCTGGATGAGTTCGCCCTTCTCGCTGCCCTTCTCGCCCTTGAGGAAGAGGCCGATGCCGTAGTCGTTCCAACGCTGCCACAGCGGGATCTGGGGAACCGCGTTGGTCCCGGACATCCCGTCGCCGCCCTCGACCTCGAAGGTGATGCGGTCGGAGGCGAGCAGGGAGATCGGCAGGTCGTTGGTCACCTGGAAGGGCGCGCCGCGGGTGTAGCCCTTCCCGTAGACGTAGTTGAAGTAGATCGTGTCGAACTTCCGGTACCGGACCTGCACGTCCACGGTGAGCGGACCGCGCTGGGTGGGCGGGACGGTGAGCCGGTAGTGGAGCACGTGTGCCGCGCCGGGCGGGACCTGGTTGTTGTAGAGCGGGGTGAAGATGTCCTGGGCGTTGCGCTGGTCGATGCGGTTTCCGTCGCGGTCGAGCATGTAGACGTTGAGGAAGTGGGACCAAGGATCCACTTCGCCATGGCGTCCCAGCGCGCCGGAGCGGCCAAGGGTGCGGCCGGCGACGTCGGTGACCGCGACGTCCGCCCACAGTTCGTTGGAATCGACGGTTCCCTGGGTCAGCGGATGCCCCAGGCGGAGCGTGCGGACCACGGTCTCGATGAGGTAGGTCCGGCCGGGCTTGAGCTTCGGGACGGCGGGACGCAGCGGCGCGACGAGGCGGCCGTCGATGGTGCCGCCTTCCTTCACGCCGAAGATGTCCACGCGGATGCAGTCCTTGAGGAAGGCCTGGTGCTTGCGGATGGCCTCGGCCTTGTCGGCCTCGGACTCGACGCGTTTGGCGGCGACGGCGGTGTTGGCGGAGGGGAAGAAGTGGCTGTGGACGGCGAGGTGGTCGTTGGTGCCGTAGCGCTTCGCCCCGAAGTCGGAGGACTTCTCGAGCGGCATGTGGCATTCCGCGCAGTTCTTCTTGGCCAGGTCGGGGTAGTAGAAGGCCCGTGCGTTCACGCCGGAGACGCCGGAGAGGAGGTAGGAGTCGTAGTGGTTCTGGCCGCGGAGGAATTCCTTGTACTGGTTGACCTCCTTGGGGATGCCGACCTTGTGGCACACCGAGCAGAACTCCGCGGTCTTGTGGAAGGGCTTGAGGAAGGTCTGCTTGTGGAAGTCGGGCTTGCCCTTCACGAGCTGCTTGTTGACGAAGAAGGCGAGGGAGTTGGTCGGGGCGAAGGCGAACGGGTAGTGGACCGGTTCCTCGATGGTGTAGTTGCCGTTGCCGATGTGGCCCTTCTCGGAGCCCTCGAGCCGGGTGATCGAATGGCAGGCCACGCAGGTGATCCCGGCCATGGCGGTCGGGTGCTTCTCCATGTCGAAGGCCGGGTCGTCGAAGGCGCCTGAGAAGAACGGGACCGGATCGTGGCAGCCGGCGCACCATCGGGACATCTGCACCGAGCCGTCGCGCTTCATGGCGAGGTTCCGGGTGCCCTTGATGGTGGCGAGGTAGAACGGGTTGTTGAAGGAGCTGAACTTGTGGGCCGAGTGGAGGTAGGAGTTGTAGACGTCCGGATGGCATTCGAGGCAGTACTCGTTGTTCATCAGGGACTCCGCCTTCACGAAGTTCCCGTTGGCCGTGCGGGCGCTGCTGGGCATGAAGTACTTCTCCCCCGAGGCGGGCGCCTTGGCCGACCACACGCGCGGGTCGTGACGGTGCAGGGCGATCATCCCGGCCACCGCCGCCGCGACGGCGCCACCCCACCCGATCCCGACGCTCCAGCGGATCCGCGGACCGGCCAGCCGGTGCAGGATGTAGAGCCAGACGCAGAGCAGGGGGCCCACGACGTGGGCCCAGTAGGCGGCCCCGCGGCTGCGCTCGGACTTCACCTGCAGGTACTCCAGGCCGTCGAAGCGGACCAGCACCACGCCCGAGACCAAAACCACGATGCTGATGGCGAAGAGCGCGTAGCCCACATACACCGCCTTGCGGTTGGGCCGGTTCCAGGTGTTCCGGATGTGGACGACGTTGAAGGCGAGGAAGGGGACGACGAAGAGCAGCCCCAGCACGAGGTGCCCCAGGAACTGCAGTTGGTAGAAGTAGTTCTGGTACGAGACGCCCTGGCCGCGTTCCAGCCAGGTCATGAGGGTGACCGTGAGCAGGTAGACCGAGTTGGCCCCCAGCAGCGCAAGCAGGCCCCAGACGAGGTTCAGCACCCAACGGAGACGTGGTCCGACCGCGCGGACGTAGCGGCGGCGTGCCGGGTTCTGGGTCGCCGGATTGACGGAGTCGGATGGATCCATGGGAGACAACGGATCCCTGCCATCGGAACTGGCGAAGTCCACAGGAAACTGGGGCGGGATGACTCCCGGCTGGGGTGAGATGCAGTCCCGCGGGATCGGAAAGGTGTTGGGGATTGAACCGCTCCCGGGCTCCGGTCCAGCCTCGCGGCATGGCCGAGAACATCCCGGTGCCCGTCGCCTTGACCAAGGGGCAGATCTTCGTCCGCCGGCTTTCGAGCACCGCGTTCCTCTGGACCATCGTGCTGGCGGCGATCTTCTCTGGAAGTCCCTTTGTCCGGCAGTACGTCTTCCTCGGCCTGATGCTCCTGCTGGCGGTCCTGGGGCTCCTCGAATTCTACGGGCTAGTGGAGCGTCGGAACTTCGTCTGTTTCCGCTTCTGGGGCATCGCCAACGGCGTGCTCCTGATGCTTTCCACGTTCTTCTACCTCACCGTCTATCTTCCGGGATCGCGGTTCTCCGGGCAGCCGGCGAGGGCCAACGACTTCGAGTCGGCCGTGCTGGTGCTCTTCGTCCTCGGCCTGTGCCTGCGGGAGTTCGTCTCCAAGAAGAACCAGGGCAATGCGCTCACCGCGATCAGCATGACCCTGCTCGGCCTCATGTACGTGCCGTGGCTGCTCAACTTCATCCAGAAGATCAACTTCTTCCCCGGCGTCGACGGCCGCTTCTACGTGCTCTACTTCATCATCGTCACCAAGTTCAGCGACGTCGGGGCCTACTGCACGGGGTCGCTCTTCGGAAAGCACAAGATGATCCCGCGCATCAGCCCGGGGAAGACATGGGAGGGCTTCGTCGGCGCGGTGGTCGTCTCGACCGGGTGCTCCGTTGGATTGGCGTACCTCCTCCGCGACCGGCTCGCCGGGATGACCGTGACCCATGCCGTGATCCTCGGGGTGGTCCTCAGCGTCGCGGCGGTGGTCGGGGACCTGATCGAG
>CAMASJ010000333.1 GCA_945860685.1 Akkermansia muciniphila | reverse complement strand
AATCCCGGCGCAAACTCCTCCCATTCCGGATGACCGAAGTAGCTGGTCCGACCGCCGAGGGCGAAGACGAGGAAGTCGTAGGACTCCTCGATGCCGTCGACGAGGACCACGCGGCGGTCCGGCTGGATGTCCCGGACCTCGCCGAGGCGGACACGGACGTTGGGACGGTCGCTCAGGATGCTGCGCAGCGGCTGGGCGATCTCGGGAGCGGAAAGACCTGCGGTCGCGACCTGGTAGAGCAGCGGCTGGAACAGGTGGTGGTTCTGACGGTCGACCAGGAGCACATCCGCCCCCGGATCGCCGAACTCCTTGCAGAACGCCAGTCCCGCGAAACCGCCGCCGAGGACAACCACCTTGGGACGCCGATTCATCATGGGTGAACTACCACCCAACGCCGGCCGGGTCTCAACTGCGAATGCGTCGGCGTCCCCGGATCAGTCCAGGAGGCGCCAGATGAGGCGCGCCACGTACCAGACCGCGTGGTCCAGCGGGTTGAGGCCGAGCAGATCGAGGGGGCGAGGAATCCATTCCCCTCCGAGACCGTCCGAGGAGAGAAGTCCCGATTCCGGTTCGGGAGTCTTGGAGGCGGCCTTGCCCCGCTCGTCCTTCATCCGTTGCAGGGCCTGGGCAGCGCCTCCGGACCGGGCGAACTCGAGGATCCGCTGCCGCTCCGTCAGGTCGAGCCACACGCCGTGGGCCTGGCACTCGTCGACGATCACGCCGGAGCCGGGCAGGAACTGACGCCGGTTCATGCGCTCACGGCATTCCGGACAACGTCGGTACTCGACCTTGAGGTCGTGCGGCTGGAGTCCGCGTCCAAGCACCGGCACCGCGGTTGGCGGTTCGACCTGCGGGTGCTCCGAATCGACAGCCACCCCCAACCTGGCGCGGCACACCCATTCGCCGCCGCACTGGGGGCAGTGCGCGAACCGGACCACGTCGTCGAACGAGCGGGTCATCGGTTCGGAACAGACCGGGCATTCGAGACGGACGGCGTCCATGCACTCCAATTGGAAGCATTCCGACCGACGGCCCCAACCGGAATCCCACCCCTTCGATTCCGAGCCGTGGACTCATTCCGACCATATCTTGCCGAACCGTGGACGACGCCGGCTTCGGGGCTTGTCCGCCCGACACGTCGGACCGACGTTGCCTACGTGGCTTCCACCGGGATCCAGTTCCGTCCCCGCAGTTCCCCGCCGCCCGCGGCCGGGGCGACGACGCCGTTGCGCGTGGACGGCATGACCTGCGGCAACTGCGCCCGTCAGGTGACGGAAGCGCTGCAGAATGTGCCCGGGGTGCTCGCGGCGCCAGTCGACCTCACGGCAGCCACGGCGCGCGTCGTCTGGAAGCCCGGGACGTCACCCGACACCGCGGCCTTGGAAGAGGCCGTGGTCGCCGCGGGTTTCTCAGTTCCCGCCCGACGCTCCGATGGCACGTCCTCCGCCCCCAACTCGCCCTGGACCTCCGCGCTGCGGCTCGGCGTGCCGGCATCGGCGCTGCTGTTGGCCGGGGAGTGGATCCTCGGCATCGGCATGCGGCCGTGGTTCCTGTGGTTCGCCTTCGCCTTGTCCACGGTGGTCCTCGCGGTGGTGGGACGCCATTTCGCCATCGGCGCCTGGCGTCAGCTGCGTCGGGGCGAATCCAACATGGACACGCTGGTGACCCTCGGTGCGGGCAGCGCGTGGGCCTTCAGCACCGGGGCCCTGCTCACCGGCACTTCGGCCCACCTGTTCTTCACCGAGGCGGTCACCATCGTGACGTTGATCAGCATCGGCCACTGGATGGAGAGCCGCATGAGTGAGCGGGCCGGGGACGCCCTCAAGTCGCTGCTGAACCTCGCCCCGGAGACCGCCCGTCGGCTGGGCCCCGACGCTGTCGAGGCCGAGGTGCCCTGCTCCGCGTTGATGCCCGGCCAGCGGATCGTGCTTCGCCCCGGGGATCGCATTCCGGTCGATGCCGAGGTGCTGGAAGGTGCCTCCGCGGTGGAGGAATCGATGCTCACCGGCGAATCGCTTCCAGTCTCGAAGTCACCCGGCAGCCGCCTGTTCGCCGGAACCCTGAACCGCCAGGGGCGCCTCGTGGCCCGGGTCCAGGCAACGGGCGAGTCGACCGCGCTCGCCCACATCGCCGCGGCCGTGCGCCGGGCCCAGGCCACACGGGCTTCGGTCCAACGTCTCGCCGACCAGATCAGCTCGGTCTTCGTGCCCGTCGTCGTCTTCGTGGCGGTGGCCGCGGCCCTGATGTGGTTCCTCCAGTTCGACCGCATGGTGGGCATCCAGGAGGGACTCGGCACCTGGCTCTGGCACAGCCATCCGCCCGCCTCGCCCGCGGCGGCGGCGGTGACGGTCTTCTGCGCCGTACTCATCGTTGCCTGTCCGTGCGCGATGGGTCTGGCGACGCCCGTGGCCCTCATGGCGGGCATCAATGCGGCGGCCCGACGGGGCATCCTCATCCGCGACGCCGTGGCCCTGGAGAAGTCCGGTCGGCTCACCGTCGTGGCCTTCGACAAAACCGGCACCCTGACCTCCGGCGTCCCCCGCGTGATCTCATCCGAAGTCGCCCCAGGCTCCGACGCCGCTGCGGACCGCACCGTCGCCGCAGCCCTCGCCGCGGGCTCGCGGCATCCGCTCTCCCGGGCGGTCGTGGATTTCGTCAACACGCCCCCAGGTGTCTCGACCACCTTTGGACGTTGGGAGGAGAAGGCTGGCGCCGGCATCGAGGCCGAACTGCCAGACGCCACGGGGCGCGTCCGGAACCTCCGGCTGGGGTCACCGATCTGGCTCGCGGGATCGGGCTGCGACGTCTCGGTCTTCGCGACCGCGATCGAGGACGGTGCCCGACGGGGACAGGCCGCCGTCGTGTTGGCCGAGGGAGACAAGGCCAAGGCCCTGTTCCTCGTCGGCGACCCGCTGCGCCCCGAGACCCAGGAGCTGCTTCGGCGGCTCGCGGCCTCGGGACTCGAGGCACACCTCGTGTCCGGCGACTCCCAGGCGGCCTGCTTGGCCGTGGGCGGGGAAGCCGGCCTGCCGGCGGAACGGATCCACGGGGCGCAGAAGCCGGATTCGAAGGCTGCCCTCCTCGAATCACTGCGACGCGGAGGCGGCCGGGTGGCCTTCGTGGGTGACGGCATCAACGACGCACCGGCCTTGGCGGCGGCCGACCTGGGAATCGCGGTGGGAAGCGCCGCGGACGCCGCCCGCGAGGCGGCCGACATCGTCCTGCTCCGTCCCGGACTCGACTCCGTTGCCGAGGCGATCGGGCTCTCCCAACGGACGCTGAGGGTGATCCGGCAGAACCTCTTCTGGGCGTTCTTCTACAACGCCGCCGCCGTGCCGCTCGCGGCCTGCGGCCTGATGAGCCCGGTGCTTTGCGCCGCGACCATGGGGCTGTCGGACCTCGTGGTCATCGGCAACGCACTACGTCTGCGGAGCCGGTCCTGAAGAAAGGAGAGCTTTCGGTTTCAAGTTTCCAGTTTTCAGCTGGGAAACCCGAAACCAAACGGCAAACCGCAGCGGCTTGGCAGCCGCGGCCACGGGCAACCAACAACGGCCAACTTCTCCGTGTCCTCCGTGTCTCGGTGGCAAATCGACAGCCCTACTCCCGGATCGAGGCGCCGAGGGCGGAACGGAAGGTCTCCACGACCTTCGCGTGGGCGGCGTTGACCTCCTCGTCCTTCAGCGTGCGGTCGGCCGCGCGGTAGGTGAACGAGTAGGCCAGGCTCTTCTGGCCCGATGGCACGTGCTTGCCACGGAAGATGTCGAACAGCTCGACCGCCTCCAGGTTCGCCGGCTTGGCCTGCTTCACCGCGGCCAACACGGCGTCGTGGGTGAGCGCCTCGCCCACGATCATGGCCAAGTCCCGCTGAATCGAAGGGAACTGCGCCAAGGCCTTGAAGGACTTGGCGGAATTGCCGCGCTGGAGCAGCTGGTCGAGGTCGAGTTCGGCGAGGAAAACAGGGTCCCGCAGGTCGAGACGCTTCCCGAGCACCGGCTGCAGCTGGCCGAGCTGGCCCAACGCCAACTTCCCGCCGAGGCTGACGGTGGCGGATTCGACGAACAGGGCGGTCGGCTCCGGACGACGGGCATAGGCCACACCCCGGAGTCCCAGGCGCTCGATCAGTTCCTCGACCAATCCCTTCAGGTCGAACACGTCGCAGCGCGCCTCGCGGTCAGCCCCGGACCAGAAGCGGGGAGCCCGGGCCCCGGTCAGGGCAATCGCCACCCGCCAGCCCTCGCGGGCCGCCCCGTTCTGGCGCAGGAAGACCCGTCCCAGCTCGAACGCCTGCACGTCGCCGTTCCGGCGGCTCTGGTTG
>CAMASJ010000332.1 GCA_945860685.1 Akkermansia muciniphila | reverse complement strand
CGCGTCGACCGAACGGAGGAACTGCGCGGCCCGCAACGTCTTCCCCGTGCTGGCTCCCACCGTGGTGAGGATCGGGGTTCCGTGGGCGAGGCCGGCGGTGATCGTGGTGCGGCGTTCGGCGACCCCGTCGGAGAAGGGGAGAAGGAGGAGGTCGACGGCCTGCAGCGCCCGCGAGACGGAGGCGGCGTCGAGGAAGCCGAGAGGGCGGTAGCACGGTTCCTCCTCAGGCGTCAGCACAGGGGACGGCTTTCCACCGATCACGGCCAGCGCCGTCGGGATGCCCGCGCTCCGGGCGGCACGCCAGGCGGCAAAGACCCAGTCCGGTTGCTTCGCGGAATTGAGGGTTCCGAAGTAGGCGAGGACCGTGGTCTCCGGGGAAAGCCCCAGTTCCGCCTTCCAACGCGTCCGATGGTCCGAGGGCACCGGCATCACCGGGAAGTTCGATGGGGACGGCAGCAGGAAAACGTCGCCTCCGGGCACGTCCGCCCAGTGGTTGCTCCAGTGTGCGATCCATCCCTCTGTTGAGACCCCCACCGCGTCGACGGACCGCCGGATCCGTTTCCAGGCCCATCGGTGCCACAGTGCGTAGGCGAGCCAGTGCGGCTTCCAATGCAACGGCGCCATGATCTCGTGAGCGATAAGGACCTGCCGGCGTCCCTGACCGCGGAATCGTTCCATCAAGGTCGGAACCGCAAGGTTGACCCCGCCGCGGCCGTACATGTGGGGCACGTACTGCCACAGCAATGCGGCCCCCGGGGCGCAGGCTCCGACCGCGGCCTCAACCCCCGCCGCGTCGTGCCAGTCGGCAACCACGGACCGCACTTCGAATCGTGGGTCCGTGGCGGCGCCCGAGGAGGTCAGCACCTGGACATCCCGGTGTCCCGCCAGGGTGGCGGCGAGGTTCGCGGAATGGTCGGCGAGTCCACCCGGGGCGGGTGGCATGAGGGGGGAAACAATCACCACCGGAGCCGGCACGCGCCGATGGAAGCGGAACCGTGGCCGTTCGGGCAACTCCGGGCTCGGCGAGTTTCCTCCGGTTGCCGGATTTCCGACATGCGCTCAAATATTCTTCGCCGCGGAGCGTCCGAACGTCACTATTTCGACACCGCATGTCCGTCGTAGAGCGCACCATCACGGTCCAATATCGGCATCAGGTCCATTTCACGGAGGGACTGTTCCTGCCGTCGAACCCGGTCCTTTCCGACGTCTTACGCGCCGGAGCCGGAGCGGGTCCGCTGCGTTCCGCCCGGGTCCTGCTCTTTGTCGACGAGGCCCTGCTCACCGCACGTCCGACCCTTTCGGCGGAGATCGAGTCGCGGTTCCAGGCGATGCCGGAGACCGCCCGTTTGGTTTGTCCACCGGTTCCGATTCCCGGTGGCGAAGCGGTGAAGAACGCCTTCTTTCGGATCTCCGAGATCCACGCGCTGGTGGACCGCCACCACATCGACCGCCACAACTACGTCGTCGCGGTCGGCGGCGGGGCGCTCCTCGACATGGTCGGCCTTGCCGCGGCGACCGCCCACCGCGGCGTGCGGCACATCCGCATCCCGACCACGACGCTCGCCCAGGATGATTCCGGCGTGGGGGTGAAGAACGGCATCAATGCCTTCGGGAAGAAGAACTTCATTGGGACCTTTGCCCCGCCGTTCGCCGTCATCAACGACTTCGACCTCCTGACAACGCTGCCCGACCGCGACAAACGTGCCGGCTACGTCGAGGCGGTGAAGGTGGCCTGCATCCGCGACACGGACTTCTTCAACCGGATCGAGGCCGACGCGCCCGCCTTGGCCCGGTTCGAGGCGGAGCCCATGAAGCGGCTCATCCGGCGCAGCGCGGAGCTACACCTCGACCACATCGCCACGGGCGGCGATCCGTTCGAGATGGGCAGCGCCAGGCCCTTGGACTTCGGCCACTGGGCGGCCCACAAGCTGGAGCAGGTCTCCGACTACCGCCTCCGCCATGGTGAAGCTGTGGCCATAGGCATCGCCCTCGACGTGATCTATTCCCGTCTCCGTGGCTTCCTGCCGGCGGCCCCGGCGGAACGGATCCTTCGGCTCCTGGAACGCTTGGGCTTCGAACTCTTCGCGGACGAGCTCCTGCTCGCGGACGAGTCCGGCAACCTCCGCATCACCGCCGGTCTCGAGGAGTTCCGGGAACATCTCGGCGGGGAACTGACCATCACCTTGCTCCGCGACATCGGACGGGGCTTCGAGGTCCATGAGATGCTCCTGCCCGTGGTCCACGGGGCGCTTCAGGAACTCCGGGCCCGTCACATCGCCCGGTCGGGTGTCCGTGTGGTGCCGATGGCGGCGGCCTGAGGCCTTGGCGGCCGTTTCCCGCGGCTGGACGACTATTCGCTGGCCCGAAGCCGGCTTTTCCCGACACTCCGCCGACGTTCTCGATGAAGTTCCCGCTTTCCCAACTGGCGCTGGTCCTTGGTTCCGGCTGCCTGCTGGCCCACCTCTGGCCCCTGTTGAGCCCCGGTACCTGCGCCGCCTGGTTGCGTCGCTTCCATCGCAACACCGCGGTCGGCGTTGTCCTCGTCCTGCTCGGCACCGCTTGGTTCGAGTGGAACCTGATCACCACCGACATCTCCGACTTCTCGGAGTTCCGGACTCCCTTGCTGGTGGGATTTGTCGTCCTCGGGATCGGATGCTGCTTCTTCGTCCGCGACTACCTTTCCATCCGCGGCCTCGCCATCGTGGCCTGTCTTGCTGCGGACGTCGTCCTCGACTCCCAACGCTGGCATCCCAGCCCATTCAAGAACGTGGTCACGGTCTGGGCCTACGTGTGGGTGGTCGCCGGCATGTGGTTGGCCGTCGCCCCGTGGCGCGCCCGCGACTGGCTGGCCTGGTGCACCGCACAGGAAAGCCGGTTGCGCGCGTTGGGTCTCGCAGGCGTCGCCTGGGGCGCGCTGGTCGCGGTCCTTGGCCTTACGGCCTACCGCTGATCCCTGCGGTCTTCGACGTCTCCCTCGGACTCCGGTCCCGGGAGTTGCACGATCAGGAGGACTTCCGCGTCGTCGCCGGCAGGCGCAACCGCGAGGACCTCACCCTGCGGTCCCACCACCATCGACGAACCGATGCAGCGCCATCCCGTCCACGCTCCGGCCACCACCGGTCCCACGTTGCTGCAGCCGGCGATCGACATGCCGAATTCCCGGCAGACCGGTCCGTAGCTTTCCTTCCAGAGCCCGCCATACGGCTCCGACACCAGATCCCGCTCCGGCGGTACCGCCCAGGCGCAGGGCGACAGGATCCACAGGGCGCCGCGTCGTCCCAACTCCCGCGTGTGCACCAATCCCTCGGCGAAGGCGTCCGCGCAGATGACCACGCCGCCCCGGCCCCAAGGCGTCTCCACGGTCTCCACCCGATTGCCGACATCATAGAGCTCCCGGGCGAAGTCGAGTTCGTGGATCTTGCGATGGTGGTGGACGACGGTTCCTTCCGCGGACACGAGGATCGCCGCGTTGTGCAGTCGAGCCCCGTTCCTCTCCACCAGGCCGGCGCAGACCCAGATGCGGTGGCGCCGTGCGGATTCGCGGAGTCGAACGCAGGCCTCGCCGTCGGGAACGCCACCCGCCAGTGCCCGTGCGCTGGGATGAGTCCAACCGCAGTCCAACGTCTCCGGCAGGAGGACGATCTCCGCGCCCGCGCGGGCCGCCGCGCCGATCGCCCGATCCGCGCGGGCGAGGTTCGCTTCTGGGAGGCCGGGTTCCACCCGGATCTGGGCCAGGGCAAGTCGCATGCGGGAATCGTTTCCGGCCCTTGGCGAAGCCGGCGTTTGGGGTGAGTCTCGGGGCGACATGACCGACGAACCGTACCGTTGGCTCGAGGCCGTCGCCCAACGACGGGAGTATGTCCGCGACCAGATCCGCGACGCCACCCCGGTGTTCGCGGTGGGACTTCCGGACGGCATCCTCGTCCTCGGCCTCGGTGCGCCAGGCACGAAGGTCTTCGAGGTGCATGACCGCCACGCGGTGGCGGCGCTGGGACATCCCTCCGACATCGAACGGATACGTCAGGCCGCGATCGACGCCGCCCACCTGGAAGCCTTCACCCGCGCGCCGGAGGACCTCAGCCTGAGGCGTCTCGTGGGCTTCAGCCTCAGTGCCGCGGTGAAGGGCGCCTTCGAGGACCTCCGCGCAGCCCCGGTTCTCGCCGAGTTCCTCTTTGTCGAACTGGCCGACACCCCGGCCAAGGACGTGTTCGCCCGACTCCACGCCGACGGCGGCTTCTCTTTCTCCAGTCGGTTCTCGGTGGCCGCCGCCCAGGGCGAAGCCGAGATCCGGGCTGCGCTGGAAACATCGCTGGAGGGC
>CAMASJ010000331.1 GCA_945860685.1 Akkermansia muciniphila | reverse complement strand
CCGTAGGAGACGAGGTCACGAGTCTCTGCCCTCCCCACGGCACTCGTGGAAGTTCCGAGACCAGCTCATGTCGCACTCCGCGTGCACCCCTGCGGCATCACGGCAGCCCCCTCGGGGTTGACCCATCCCCGAAACTGGCGTTCCGTGGGTCGGATGCGTCGTCCGGGCCGGATCTTGGTCGCCCTGCTCCTCGGGTTTTCCCTGGGGTGGCAGTGGACCGTGCTCCAGTCGGTCGCCTGGGCTTCCATGTTGGTCGAGCGGACCGCAGAGTCCGGCTTTTCGGTGGCGGTGCGGACGACGTTCGACGGCAGCCGTCCCTGTTCGCTCTGCCGGCTGAGCCGCGAGGGTCGTGACGCCCAGCAGAAGTCGGAAGGCGGCGTTTTCCTCAAGAAGCTCGACGTGCTCGCCTCGGACTCCAAGCCCGTGTCGATCGGCCTCGGTGTCACCGAGGAACCGCCGGCGCCACCCGAGTTCACCGCCGAACGGCGTTCCGAACCTCCCGCGTACGAGCCTCCCCGGACGGCCTGATCCGCCCCCGAACGGTCCCGCGGCCAGCCGATGCCGTGGGACTTCCTCCGTCCATCGGCTCCCTTCCACGTTCCGGCATCGTGGACCCACGGGGATCCCGCCGGTCTCGGTTTCCCGATTCCCCTCCGACCGCCGCCCCGCTGCGGCTCAACGATTCTCCGCCCATGGAGCCGCCTCGAGGCGTGCCCACGGCCCGGATCCGCCCCTGTCCGCCATGTCCGACCGTCGTCCCATCCCGAGACGTCCCTTGTCGCCCGCACCAGGCGTTGCGGCGGAACCGCGCCGCGCATTCACCCTGATCGAGCTGCTGGTGGTCATCGCGATCATCGCGATCCTGGCCGCGATGCTCCCGCCGGCGCTGGCCACGGCGAAGTCCAAGGCCTCGGCGACCGCGTGCCTCTCGCAACTGCGCCAACTCGGCATCGGCGTCGCGCTCTACGTCGACGACAACAACGGCACGCTGCCCCTGAGCGCCCACCAACGGGCCTCGTGGATCGGGACGCTGGCACCGTACGGACTGACCAACATCTACCGGTGCCCCCGGGACACCAATTCGGCCCGGCCGACCGGCTACGCGGTGAACGACTTCCTGACCCCGCGACCCTATGGCGCGACCGACCTCGACTTCTCACGGCTGGTGTCCATCCCGTCGCCGACGGAGACGCTGCACGTGACGGAGACGCGTGAGGACTTCGAGGGCTCCGACCACTTCCATTTCGCCGACGCCGCCTCGGGCGGTTTCGGCACGAACGCCTTCTCCGGACAGGTCCGCGTGCTGCGGCACCGCGGGCTGGCGAACTACCTCCATGCCGACTCCCACGTGGAAGGAATCCCGTGGCGTCGCGTGATCCCCCTTCTCGGTCCGCCGACGACGCGTTTCGTGCGTCCCGACGGCCGATGAACGCAGGCAGAAACCAACCAATACCAAAATGAGACACACCATGAAGTCCCTGCTGGTCCCGGCCATCGCGCTGGGGGCCGCCGGGGCCGTCCAAGCACAGCACATCGAGGCTGGCGCGCTGGCGACCACACAAGGTTCGCAGCTGTACTTCGAGAACGGCGCCACCTACGTGGCCGGCTCGGGGTACGTAAAGCCGCTGACCTACTCGTCCACAGGTCGCTACGCCGGCTACCTCAACGGGGGCATCACGTTCACGGCGCTCCCGGCCACGTCTGCGTTCGAGCCCGCGAATCCGAACGCGGCGGCGCTCGGCAGCTTCCTCGAGCTGGGCATCGTCTCCGTCCAGGGCCCGACCGGCGGGGCCTTCCAGTTCTGGGAGGGGGCCGACCAGGGTGGCGGAGCCGGCTGGACCGTGAACCATCAGGTCGGCTACTCCGTGGCCACGCCCACCTTCACCTGGGACCTGAGCGACCCCGCCACCGCCGGAGGCCCGGGCGAGGATCCCTACGGACACCTGCACGGACGCCGCTTCACGGTGACCGGTGGTACGGGCACCTACACGGTCGGATTCCAGATCGTCGACACCTCCTTCAACGGCGCCGGTGGCGGCCCAATCCACACCCCGTCGGAAACCTACTACGTCCAGTTCAACGCCGTTCCCGAGCCGTCGGAGTACGCGGCGATGGCCGGTGTGACCCTTGTCGGATTCGCGCTCTGGCGCAGCCGGAAGGCCTGATCCGACGTGATCCTTGGGGGTGAGGGAGTCCGAGTGACCCCGGGAAACGGGACGCCGCCTGTCAGCAAAGCGTTCCGCTTCCAGTCCAGGCCACGCGGCCCCTCACCCCTTCCAAATTCTTCCGCATCCCTTTCGACATGAGCAAGACGCCACTTCCATCCGCCCTCGGCATCGCCTTCCTCGGCGCCTTCGTCGCCGCCGGACAGCACGCCCACATCAACGCCGGCATCAACGCCGCCTCGGCGCTGACCTTCATGAACGCCGACCGGTTCGCGGCCGAATCCGGATTCGTCGTCCGCCTTCCCGCGGTGACCAACGGCATCCACGGCGGCTACCACATCGCCAACAGCCCGACCTTCACCGCCTTGGCCTCCACCCCGATCAACGGCGGGCCGGCCATCGGCCATGCCCTTCCCGGCACCCGCGTCGTCGCCCGGATCGTCGAGGTCGACGGACCGGTCGGCGGCGAGTTCGGGTTCTGGGAAAGCCCGGGCGACGAGATGGACGCGGAGGCGTTGACCTTCTCCGTTCCCGTGGGCGAACGGGCCGGCACCCGCGAGTTCCCGCTCAGCGAGAACTCCGGCCAGCCCGGAGCCGATCCCTATGGCCATGTCCACGGCCGCTACTTCTCCGCGACGCTGCCCGGACTCTACACGGTGGGCCTCCGGCTCCGCGACGCCTCTTCCAACGGCCCCGACGGCGGTCCCCTGCACCCGGAGTCCGCGGTCACGCGCTTCCTGTTCCAGGCCGGCGACACCATCAGCAAGGCGGTCCCCGGCATCGAGGGCCTCGACCTCACCTTCGCCGCGGCGTCGGGAAGGACCTACCAGGTCGAATTCACCGATTCCCTGGAGTCGCCCAACTGGACCGCGATCGGCACCCCCGTGTCCGGCTTGAACCGCATGGCCACGGTCACCGTCCCCACCCCGGTCGCCCGCGCCTTCTTCCGCATCCGGATCCAATGATCCCCAATTGGGCCGCGCATCTGCTGGTCGGCCTCAGCGGCGCCGTCGGCCTGGTCCACCAGACCCTCTGGACCCGGCGCCTGGTCGACGTACTCGGCGCCGGCGGCGACACCTTCGCGCGCGTCGTCGGGGCGTTCTTCATCGGGCTCTCCCTCGGCGGCGCGTTCGCCGCCTGGCGCCCGGCGTCGGCGCGTCACGCCTGGAGGCGCGTCGCCTGGGCCGAACTCGCGGTCGGCGTCCTCTCCCTGCCCGTGCTGGGCTCCGTCTTCCTCGCGGACTCGTTCCGGGAAGCCTTCCCGCTCGAACGGAACCCCACGCTCGCCGCGCTGCTTTTCGTCACCCCACCGGCCATGGCCATGGGCCTCGTCATGCCGGCCGCCCTCGGCGCCCTGGGTTCCGCCTCCCGCGGCATCTCGCTCTATGTCGCCAACACCGCCGGCGGCGTCTTCGGCGTGCTCGCCACGGTCACCCTCCTTCTCCCTCGCCTCGGCCTCTTCGCCTCCGGCCTCGTCGGCATCGGCGCCAACCTCCTGCTCGCCGGTGCCGCCCTCGGGTTCTCCCGCTCCCGAACCCGCTCCCGGGACGGCCGCACTCCACGTCCGTGGATCCCGGAAGCCCCTCCGATCCGGTCGTCGACGGCGCGTCTGCTCGCGTTCGGATCCGGCTTCCTCACGCTCGCGCTCGAAGTCCTCCTCCAGCACCAGACCGCCCAGGTCACCATCAACGCCGGCCATTCCAACGCCCTGGTGCTGGCCTTCGTCATTGCCGCCCTCACGCTCGCCGGCGCGGTCGCCGGCCGCATCCGGTCCGGATCCGCCGACGGCGCCCGAGGCCTCGTCGCCTGGGCCTTCCTCGCGACCGCGCCCATCGCCGCCTCGGAACCGTTCGTGTTCCTCGCCGCACGTCCCGGCCTGCGCTTCTTCGCCTACGACCATCCGCCATTCGCCTACCTCCTCCGCGTCGCGGGCCTGTCGTCGCTGGTCCTCCTGCCGGTGTTCGTCGCCGGTGGACTGGTCTTTCCGTTGCTGCTGCGCCAGACCGCCAGCCGGCGCGAACCCGGACGCGAAGTGGCGCTGCTGCTCGCGTTGAACGGCCTCGGCGGCTGGATCGGCGCCGAAACCGCCCAGGGTTGGCTCCTGCCGTCCCTCGGTCTCTGGACCTCCTGCTGCGCGGTCGCCGCGGTCGCCTTCGCCGGCTGGATCGTGGTGCGGGGCCGTTCCCTGCTGCGGTCCCCGGTGTCC
>CAMASJ010000330.1 GCA_945860685.1 Akkermansia muciniphila | reverse complement strand
GTTGCCACCGGGTGTTCGGAAAGGGCGGAGAAGTGGGGCCGGACCTCACCGCGCAGCCCCGCAACGACATAGCCAGCCTGGTGCTGAACATCGTCCATCCGTCGGCCGAGGTCCGCGAAGGCTACGAGGCGCAGCGGGTGGAGACGGTGGATGGGCGGTCCTTCGGCGGCTTCCTTGCCGACCAGGACGCGCAGACGGTCACCCTCCGTACGACCGACGGCCGGACCGTGGTGCTGGCCCGGAAGGAGATCGAGACGATGGAGCGCGTCTCCGGTTCGTTGATGCCGGAGGGCCTGCTTGAGGGACTCACCGACACGCAGCTCCGCGACCTCTTCGCCTACCTCCGCAGCACGCAGCCGTTGAATGATGGGAGGTAGGAGGGGGATGGGATGAACGGTCGAAGGGATGAAAGGTTGAAAGGTTGAAGCGACGCCCGACGCCCGCCCTTCAACGCTTCAACGCTTCAACCCCTTCCCAACCTCACTTCGACTTATCGGGATAGGGTGGCGGGTTCGGGATCTTCACGGGCTGGGCTTCGAGGGCCTTGCGGATCTCGGCGACGGCACGGTCGAGTTGGTCGTCTTCGCCGCGGAACTCGCGGGTCGGGTCGTTGTCCACCTCGATGTCCGGCGTCACGCCGGTGCCTTCCATGATCCACTCCTTCGCCTCGAGGTCGAAGCGGCTGAACTCGGGACGGTTCAGCGTGCTGCCGTCGATGAGCGGCAGGCTGCCGCGGATGCCGACGACGCCGCCCCAGGAGCGCTGGCCGATGATGGGGCCGAGGCGGTGCTTGCGGAAACGGTAGCCGACGATGTCGCCGTCGCTGGCGCTGTGCTGGTCGATGAGCAGGGCCTTGGGGCCGAGCACCTGGCCGCCCGGGTCGACGTTGACGGAGCCGTTGCGGGCGATGGTCCACATGGCGGGCTCGCGGCGCAGGCGTTCGATGATCATCGGCGAGACGTTGCCGCCGCCGTTGCCGCGGCAGTCGACGACGAGGCCCTCCTTGCCGAGTTGGGCGTAGTAGAACTTGGTGAACTCGTTGAGTCCCGGGACGCCCATGTCGGGCACGTGCACATAGCCGATGCGGCCGCCGGAGCCCTTGGAGACCTTCTCAATGTTCCCCAGCACCCACGCGAGGTAGTGGAGCGGCTGTTCGTTGCCGGTGGGAACCACGGTCTCCTCATGGGCGCCGTCCTCCTTGGGCTCGGAGTTCAGGCGGAGACGGACCTGCTTGCCGGCGGTGCCGACGAGGGCCGCGTAGAGGTCGACCATGTCCCGTGTGGTCCGGCCGTCGACGCCCACGATGAAGTCGCCGGCCTTGGCGCGGACGCCGATCTCGGTGAGCGGGCTGCGGTAGGCCGGATCCCAGTTGTGGCCGGGGAGGATCCGCTCGATGCGGTAGTAGCCCGAGGCGTCGCGTCGGATCACCGCACCCAGCAGACCCTGCGGGACCCGCGCGGGTTGCGGGCGGTCGCCGCCGCCGACGTAGGCGTGGCCGATGTTCAGCTCGCCGATGAGCTCGCCGATCACGTAGGTCAGGTCCGCCCGGTGCCGGACGTGGCGGAGCAACGGTTCATAGCGTTGGCGCATCGCCTTCCAGTCCACGCCATGCAGGTTCGGGTCGAAGAGGAAGTCGCGCATCTGGCGCCAGCATTCGGCGTAGACCTGGTTCCATTCCGCGGCGGGGTCCACGGTCACCTTGAGATCGGCGAGCGACAGCTTCCGGTCCGCGGTGTCCAGCTTGCCGGTCGGAAGGTCCACGATCGCGAAGTCGGAGCCGGTCTTCACCAGCATCTTCTTGGTGTCCGCGGAGACACGAAATCCGGCCACCTCGCCGACCTCGGTCTCCTTGTCCTTCTCGAGGTCGTAGAAGTGGAGCTTCCCCTTGCGCAGGAAGTAGAGGCGGTCGCCGACCGAGGTCAGGGCACCGTAGGAGGAGGCGGGGGGCGGCAGCACGGCGATGCGCGAGGCGATTCCCTCGGCGTCCACCTTCACGACGACCTTCTCGGTCTTGTTGGTCCCGGAGGACTTCCCGGTGGGCGCCGCGTTCGTCGCGGCCGCGGTGGCGGCAGCCGGGGAGGACTTGTCGTCGGCCTTCACGTCGGGCGGCGAACCGGCCGGCGCGGCCTCGTCGCGCACCTTCACCTCGTCGGACTTCGGGGCGAACGGCGACTTCGTCTCCTTGGCGAGCGTCACGAGGTGGATGCGCTCCATGTCGTCGTAGACGTGGTTCCACTCGGTCTGGCCGTAGGTCGGGCTGAAGGAACGCTCGGAGGTGAAGAACAGGTACTTGCCGTCGGCGCTGAACTCGGGCGAGCCGACCGGGAACCAGCCGTCGGTGACCTGGACGACGTTGGTGGTGCCGAGTTGGCGGAGGTAGATGTTCGGGAAGCGTCGGACCTCGGGCTTGGTGTAGGCGATCCAGCGGCTGTCGGGCGACCAGGTGAAGTCGCGGATCTCGAACGCCTCGGCCTCGGCGACCGAAGAGACGGTCTTGGAGGCGACGTCGACGGCCTGGAGGCGGTTGCTGCGGTCGGTCCAGGCGATGGACTTCGAGTCGGGCGACCAGGCGATCTCGTACTTGTAGGTGTCGGCGCCGGAGGTGAGCTGGACCGGCGTGCCGGAACCGTCCTGGGGTCGGATCCAGATCTCGTCCTCGCCGGTGGCGTCGGAGACGTAGGCGATCCAGCGGCCGTCGGGCGACCAGGTCGCGTGGCGTTCATGGACGCCGGCGGTGCGGGTGAGGTTCCGGGTCGGGCCGTTCTTCGCCGGGACCGAGAACACCTCGCCCCGCGCGCCGAGGACCACACGTGAACCGTCCGGCGCGACGTCGAAGCCGGTGACGTCCTTCGCCACGTCCTTCACGCCGCCGCGGGCGACGGCGGCGTCCTCGCGGATCTCGACCGGGATGCGCGTCGTCTTCTCGGAGTCGAAGTCGAAGCGGTGCAGGTGGCCGCCGTTCTCGAAGACGATCCCGGTGTCTCCGATCGAAGGGAACTTCACGGCGAACTCGGTGAAGGCGGTGAGCTGCCGGGTCTGCTTCGTCTTGAGGTCGAGGACGAACAGGTTGGCCTGTCGGTTGGCGTCGCGTTCGGAGACGAAGTACACGCGGTCTCCGCGCCACATCGGGAAGATGTCCTGGGCGCCATCGGCGGTGAGGTTGGTGGTGGTGCCGGACCCGAAGTCGTGGAGCCACAGTTCGTCGGCCTGGCCGCCGCGGTAGCGTTTCCAGGTGCGGAATTCGCGGAACACGCGGTTGTAGACCATCTGCTTGCCGTCGGGTGAGAAGCTGCACCAGCCGCCGCGCGGCACCGGGAGCGTCTCGGGGATGCCGCCGGACAGGCGTGCGAGGGTCAGCTCTCCCTTGAACGGGTTCCACTGGGTCCGCCGGGAGCGATACACCACCGTCTCGTCGTCGCGCCACGTCATGACGATGTTGTTCGGCCCCATGCGGTCCGAGACGTCGTCACGCTCGAGGGTCGCCGTGAAGGTGAGGCGTCGGGGCGTGCCGCCCTCGGCCGGCATCACATAGACCTCGGTGTTGCCGTCGTACTGGCCGGTGAAGGCGAGGTTCTTCCCGTCGGGCGAGAACCGCGCGAACATCTCGAAACCGTCCGGATCGGTGGTGAGCCGGCGCGCCACGCCGCCGGTGGACGGAACGGAGTAGAGGTCGCCGGCGTGGGTGAACACCACGGTTTCCCCGTGGATGGCCGGGAACCGCAGGAGACGGGCTTCCTCGGCGTTCAGGACGGAGGCGGACAGCGTCGCCACCGCGGCGAGGGCGAGCGGGAGGTTCGTCGGACTCATCGGACACGACGCTATCGCGGGCCTTCCGCAGCGACCAGAACACTTGGCGGCACGCGGTCGGTGACGGCCGTGAAATTTTTCATGGACCGGTTTGGCGGTTCCCGACAGGTGGTCTGTCGGAACCGGTAAAATGTGACCTAAGCGGCTCATGAGGAGTGGAGCCTGTCACCGTTTCTTGCCGCAACCCGACCCGGGAACACCCGTGGCACCTGGGTTGCTGGCCGAGCCGGAATGCCACTTCACATTAGGAATCGTCCCATTCTTACCCGGTTGGCAGTCTGGCCATTCAACTCCACCTGCTTTGGAGCACTGGCATGAACCCGGTCGCCCCGTCTCCGTTGTCTCCCGAGGCCATCCGGGTAGCCCTCAGGTCGGTGCCCCCGTTGCCGTCGCTGAACTCCATCCACCAGACGCTTCAGGAGTTGTTGGCGGCCGAGGAGAAGTCCACGTCGCGGCTGGCGCTGGTCATCGGACGGGATCCGGGTTTGGCCTCGCGTCTCCTTCAGCGGGTGAACTCACCGGAGTTCGGCCTGCAGCAGAAGGTGAAGTCGTTGGAGGACGCGGTGATCCACGTGGGCTCCCGAACCCTGCG
>CAMASJ010000329.1 GCA_945860685.1 Akkermansia muciniphila | reverse complement strand
CCCGGTTGGCCAAGGGGAACTTGTTGGCACCCCAGCGCGGGACCGTCGGAACGGAACCGTCGGCGCGTGCCACCCAGCATTCCATCAGGCCGATCCGCTCCAGGCGCAGCGGACGCCCGGCGAGCGAGAAGACGTCCCCGACCCGCAGCCGTCTCAGGAAGCCCTCCTCGACGCTGCCGATCCGTGTGTTGCGCAACAGGACGTTCACGACGCCTTCTCCGGCGATGGTGCCGATGTTCTGGAGGAAGTCCCGGCGTGGGGCACCGGCCCGCGACTCGAAGGTGTTTTCGTCGAGGTGGATCTTGCCGAAGAGTTCCGTGTACTGGCGCCGCAGCGAGGCGCCGCCGCCGGCGAGGAAGTCCAGAACGTCGTCGAAGTCCTGCCGGGGCAGTTCCCGGAACGGCCTGGCCCGGCGGACCAGCCCGAATGCGGCGTCCCGGTTCCACACCGAGACGCAGCCCATGCCCATCAACTGCTGGGCGAGCACGTCGAGGGGCGACTCCGGGATGCGCATCGCATCGAGGTGGCCCGCCCGCGCCAGCAGCGCCGTGGCGCAGCACTCGACAAGGTCCCCCACGTTGGTCGCCATCAACAGGCCGCGACTCACCGAATGGATGTCGTGACCCGCGCGCCCCGTCCGCTGGAGCGCCCGGGCCACCCCCTTCGGCGTGGCCAGCATCACCACCAGGTCGATGCTCCCGATGTCGATGCCCAGCTCCAGCGAGGTGGAACACACCACCGCCCGCAGTTCACCGCGCTTCAGCCGGTCCTCGACGTCCAGCCGCAGGTCGCGGTCGAGCGAGGCGTGATGGCATTCGACGGACCCGGCGAGTTCCGGGAGCTGTTCCTTCAGCCAATACGTTGCGGACTCGGCGCCGCTGCGGGTGTTGGTGAACACCAGCGTCGTCCGGTGGCGCCTCACCAGCTGTGCCAGCTCGCGGATCAGGCGGACGCCGGTGAACCCCGCGGCGGGATAGGGTTCCCGCTGCAACGGCGTGTAGACGCGCAGATCGATCTTCTTCGCGGTCGAAACGTCCACGATCGCACAGTCCCTCCCCTCGCCCACGAGGAACGCCGCCGCCTCGCGCAACGGATGGACTGTCGCGGAAAGTCCGATCCGCTGGAGCCGACCGCCGGCGCCGCGGACGACCTCGTCGAGCCGTTCCAGGCTGAGCGCGAGGTGGGCACCACGCTTGTTGGAGGCCAACGCGTGGAGCTCGTCCACGATCACCCACCGCACCGTCGCGAGCCTCGGCAGCCACCGTTCCTGGCTCAGGAGCAGGCACAGGCTCTCCGGGGTGGTCAGCAGCAGGTGCGGGGGCCGGGCGAACTGCCGGTCCCGCTCCGAGGTCTCCGTGTCGCCGGTGCGCAGCCCCACGCGGATCTGCGGCTCGCGGTCCGATCCGTGGATCTCACGAAGGGGTCCCTCCAGATTCTTGGCAAGATCGTAGCCGAGCGCGCGCAACGGCGAGATGTAGATGCAGGCCAGCGAATCCTTCAGCACGCCCTCGCGATGCTCCGCGTCGAGCCGCTCCAACACGGCGAGGAACGCGGCCAACGTCTTCCCGGTGCCGGTCGGCGAGACGATCAGCACGTGGCGTCCTTCCCGGACCAAAGGCCACGCGCCCGCCTGCGCCGGCGTCGGCTCGCCGTGCCGACGGCGGAACCAGTCCATGACCGGGTTCGAGTTCATCGGTGGGACAGGCGCTTCCGGTCCATGCGCCCGGATTCCCCATGACCCGGCCCGGCCCGGCGTCGGGCAGATCGGCTCAAAGGTATTTGGCCAGGATCGGACCGAGTTGCTTCACCGTCTTCGCCGGCCAGAGGGACCTCTCGGTCATGATGGCGTTGCGCAGGGCGTCGTGGGCCGGCCACTCGGCCGCCGCGGGGATCGTCGGGATCGCGCGGGCGACGATCGCCTTGGCCTGCTCGGCGTTGCGCCGGAGGTTGGCGATCACCATCTCCACCGTGACGTGCGCCTCGTCCACCTTCCAGCAGTCGTAGTCGGTCACCATGGCCATCGTGGCGTAGGCGATCTCGGCCTCCCGGGCGCACTTCGCCTCGCCGAGGTTGGTCATGCCGATCACGTCGAAGCCCGTCTTGTGGTTGGCGATGGACTCGGCGCGGGTGCTGAAGGCCGGGCCCTCCATGTTCACGTAGGTGCCGCCGTCGTGGACACGCGCCTTCTCGGCCTTGGCGGCCTTCAGCAGGAGGCGGCGCAACTCCCCGCTGATCGGGTCCGCGAAGGCGACGTGCGCCACGATGCCACGTCCGAAGAAGGTGTGCTCGAAGTCGCGCTTCGTGCGGTCCACAAACTGGTCCACCAGCACGATGTCGCACGGCTTCAGCTTCGCTTGCAGCGAGCCGACAGCGCTGACGCTGACCACCCAACGGACGCCGAGCTTGCGCATCGCCCACATGTTGGCGCGGTGGTTCAACTCGGACGGCAGGATGCGGTGACCCCGTCCGTGACGCGGGAGGAAGACCACCTCGCGCCCGGCCAACTCGCCGGTGAGGAAGGAGTCGGAGGGTTCGCCGAAGGGCGTCTTCACGGAAACCCACTTCTGCCGGGTGAAGCCCTCGATGTGGTAGAGGCCGCTGCCTCCGATGATGCCGATGCGCGGAATGCTCATGAGAAGCCGGAGCGTGGTCGAAGCGACGCGCCGAAGCAACCGGTGGGCGGTGGGACCGGGGAGACCCGCAGGCCGAATCCCATTGCCCGCGTACCGCAGCCCCTTCCAGTCTCTTCGGCATCCGAGTGAATCCGAGGTCCCTTCCCGGAGCACGAATGTCGCCACAACCCAATCCCACCGGGTCTCCATCTCGGAGGACTGCGCCCATCGACTCCCTCACTTCCCTGCGGGGACTGGCGGCGCTTTGGGTGGTCCTGGTCCACTGCAACGACGTCCTCGGCCTGCTTTTCCCGCACGTCCAACGGCTCGCACCTGCCTTCGATGCCGGTGTCATGATGGTCTCGGTCTTCTTCGTGCTCAGCGGTTACGTGCTCGGGCTTCGCTACAGGGAGGAGTTCCGAACACTTGGGACCCGCGCCTACCTCCGCTTCCAGGCGCTTCGACTCGGCCGGATCTACCCGGTCCACGCCGTCACGCTCCTCGCCGCCGTCTTTATCTTCGCCCACAACGGATGGCCCACCGATGAGGCCCACTCTGTGGGGAACCTCGTGGCGAACGTGTTCCTCGTGCAGTCTTGGCAATGGAGTCACCGGCTGAGCTGGAACTTCCCGGCGTGGTCCCTCAGCTCGGAATGGTTCGCCTACCTCCTCCTGCCGTTCCTGCTCCGCACGGTCGTGGATCTGCCGCGCCGCGCCTCCGTCGCCGGCACCTTCCTCTGCGCGCTCGCCGCCGGCCTTCAGGCCCCCTTCCTCAACGGGCTTCCCTTTCCTCGCCTGCTCGAGCTCGTCCCGGCCTTCGTCGGCGGCGTGCTGATGTCCCGATGGATCGTACCCGGCGAGCCCTCAAGCCGTCCTGCGAGGATTGCCGACGCATGTAGTTTGCTGCTTCCTGTCACTCCGTTCGTCCTGGCACCGGGGCCCGGACGCACCACCGTCTTCCTCGGACTCGCTTTCGTGCTTGTCGGATCCCTCGCCCGCGCCGGGGCGTCGGCCTCAGCCTTCTGGCGCCATCCCGTCGTGGTCTGGTTCGGCGACATCAGCTATCCGATCTACCTGGTCCACATGCTGAGCCACGGGCTCTTCATCCGCTTCGTCGGATTCCATCGCTGGATCGATTCCTCAACCCCGGTGAAACTGCTGGTTGTGTGCGCTTGGGCGGCCGGCATCGTGCTCTCGGCGACTCTGCTTCACCACCTGGTCGAGGTCCCCTGTCGCCGCTGGTCCCGTCGCCTGCTGGGAGCCGACTGACCCGGGCAGCTGCCGACTTCCGACTTCCCCAGGACCTGCCGGCTTGATGCCCGGCCCGGTCCCGGGACACTGGGCCCATGAGACTTCTCCGGGCCGTCCGCGCGATCTGCCCCTGGCTCGTCACCGTAAACCTCGCCGCCGCCCAGGACGCGTTCCGCCACGGCCAGCCGGTGCCCGACGAGCGGCCCGCCGCGGCCTACGTCCCCGACCTCGCCGGCAAGCCCCGCAGGGACGGCGGCGGCCTGCGTGAGGTGGTGGAGCGCTACCGCGAGGATCGCCAGGCCCTGCTCCGGTTCCATTCCGTGAGCGGCTCCGACCTCCAACTCCGGCGTCTGCTCGAGTTCGAGGAGGCCTGGGCCAAGGGGCTCGACTCGATGCCCTACGAGGCGCTTGGGTTGGAGGAGCGCCTCGACTGGCATCTGCTGCGGGCCGAGGTCCGTCACGAAGCCGGCCTGCTCGCGCGTGCCCGGCAACGCAACACAGAAATGTCCGCGCTGCTGCCCTTCGCCGAGGACCTTGACCGGGCCTCCGAAACTG
>CAMASJ010000328.1 GCA_945860685.1 Akkermansia muciniphila | reverse complement strand
TCGCGGTCAGGTAGGTCTTCGGTCCCAGGAGCTGGGTCACTCCGACGAGGACGTCCAGGGTGTCCTTGTCGCGCCAGTCGGTCCGGTTGGAGAGCCAGTAGCCGGTGACGCGGTCGAAGTTCCGGGCCAGGCCGACGGTGAGGGTCGTGTTCTTGTCGTTGAACTCGATGCTCTCGCTCAGGGAGATGCCCACCGATTCGTAGTCGCTTTCCTCGCTGTACGAGATCTGGGGCCGGGTGATGAAACGTCCGGTGGTGATGGCCGCCTCGACGTAGCCGGCCCGGCGGATGTCCTCGAGGTATTGCAGCGGCACCTGCCCGGATCCGGGCACCGGGATGCCGCCGTTGGGCGAGGAGCCAGAGATGCCGTCGTAAACGAAATTCCCCTTGGCCACGACCTTCGAGTTCAACGCCTGTTCGGCGAAAACCGAATGGGTGCGGACGCGGATGCGGTTGTCGTCCTCGATGTAGTCCTCGTAGCGGTAGTCGACGCGGTTCTCGGCCTTGAGCCGGGCCGGCAGGGAGAGGTGGACCAACGCCGCCAGGACGGAGGCACGCACCGCGGGATTGCGACGCCGCGAGGGAAGAGGTCGAGCCATCGGCCTCAGGCTACTTGCTGCGCCCGGCGCGGGGCAAACCAGTTGGTGCATGGCGACCTATGGCCGCCGCCAGCCCGGTTCGGATACAGAAAATCCGGCATCTTTTCCATCGGAACGGAATCCCCGCCGCGGTCGTAGCGCCCCTCTCGAGGCATCTCGTTGCGGAACAGCGGATTCGGGTGCTGAAGCCTCAGCGTCTCACGACCCGGAAGAAGCTTCCCGTCGGTCCTGCCGGGAACTCGATCCGGGTCTTTCCACCGGCCATGGAGATCGTTCCGGCCGTGTGTTCGGTCCAGTCCACGAAGTCGGTCGTCGTCTCGATCCTGAGGGTGCCCGGCATGTCGCCTTCGACCTCGAAGGAGAATCCCCCGGATGCCGTGAACCGGGGTTCGACTATCCGGACGAACGCCGGGGTCGGTGCAGGACGGACGGAGTCGATGGCGGCGCGGAAATCGGCGATCGGAAAGCTGGTCTCACCATAGCCGAGCTGGCTGTAGAGCAGTTCCCACGGCTGGTGATCCACCGCGTTGGTGACGCCGTTGATGATGGCGAAGATCGGTTGGCCCGAGGATGCGAACCTCCGAGCCACGGCCCGGTTGAAGTCCTGCAGGACCCGTTCGAGACCGGCCCTCTGCACGAAGTTTCCCGTCTGCGACTCCTGTCCGGACTGGAGGTTCACGCCGATGTGGAGGACGGGAACGCCCTGGGGATTGCCTCCGCGGGTTTCGTACCAGTGGTCGATGCCGTCGAGCAGTTGGGGGGCGGCGGCCTGGCAGAACGGACACCACCAGGCGAACCAGTCCAGGACGACGATCTTTCCGGCGAAGTCGTGCAGGCTCACCGGCTGTTGGGTGGCGCGGTCGATGAGGGTGAAGTTGGTCACCACTTCACCCACCCGGTACTGCTGGGCGTTTGCCGAGTTCGACGCGAGCACCAGGAGCAGCGCCTGGAGTGTGGAGAGGAGGATGCTTTTCATGGCGGTCAGAATTCGAACGAGTAGGAGAGCCGTGCAGAAACCCATGTGCGTCCGCGGTAGAGGTTGCCGAAGAAGGCGGTGCCGATGCCGGCCGCACCGTATTCGGTGAAATAGGGTCCCGCGCCGAGGGCCACGGAATGCGCTCCATGGGTCTTGCGGATCATCACGCTTCCCTGCAACGCCTCGAGCGAAGGCGCCGCGGTTGTGAAGAGCGTGTTCTCGATCTCGCCCGTGTCCGTGTACCAACGACCGGTCAAACCGAACGCCCAGCCGCCTTCCGTCTCGTATTCGACCGAGGCCCCCGCGTAGGAGGCGTTGAACGTGGGCCGCTCCGTCGCATGGCCGCCGAAGGCACGTGCCACCCACCGTTCTCCCAGGGCCACGTTGACCGAGCCCTGCACCGAATAGCGCGGCTCGCGGTCAGAGGTGTCCGTGGCCCGGACCTCGCCCAGCAGCCGGACCCTCCGGCCCGCCAACGTCTCCAGGGAGACATGGTAGGAGCCGGTCCCGAGCCGTTCGCGGCCCCGTCGAAGTCCGTCGAAGTCGATTTCGTACCCCGGCGCGATCCGGTCGCGCGCGTAGCTGACGTCGGCCTGCAGGAACGTGGTGGCCGGCACGACCTCCCAGCGGAATCCCGCCTGCCCCGCCTGACCGGACGGCTCCGGATCGCGGTATCCCAGCCCCGTGAACTGCTGGCTGAAGTAGCGGTTGAGCCAGGCGGATCGGTAGTCCGCGAAGCCGTCGTAGGCCCGGAAGGAACCCAACAGGACCAGGGTCTCCGCCACCCGTTGCTTTCCGGAGACCTGGCCGAGGATCCGCCGTTCGGAAACCGTCGCCTCCGAGCCGAGGAAGTCGAAGCTCGCCGGCCGGTACTCAAGGTCCTGGGTGGCGAGGGTGAGGCCGGAGTTCCATTCGGTGCGCCCGCGTTTCCATCCGTATTCCGCAGATGACTGTGTCAGGACGATGTCGCTGGAGACCAGCGCATCGGACTCCACCTGGAGGCGTTGGCCGATCGGGCTGCCCGACTCCTCCGCCGTCAGGCCCGCTGAGGCTAGCCGGAGGGCCACGATCCATTTCCAGGCCGACCTTTTCGGAAAGGGCTTCATTGGGCCGCCTTTCCGATCCCGTCGATGATCCGCCTCAAGGCGGCAGCGCCGCTGAAGGCGTTCTCGGTGTGGACGATCTTGAACCCGGATCCGCCGGCGGCACCGTGGGTGCCATCGACCACGACCAGACGCGGCATCGTCTTGCCGCCGTACCTGCGGAAGGTCTCGCCGTCGACGTCGTCGACGACGACGCCCGGCTGATGGCGGGCGATGAAGCGGGCCGTGCCCTTGGGGTCTTCCTGGTCGACGTTCACCGAGAGCACGCGGACGGGGACGCCGTTGCTGTTGCCCCCGCTGCGGAGGTAGTGCTTCCGGATCTCGTTCTCGATCAGTGGCGCCGATTTGCCGCACGGCACACACCAGTGGGCGAAGAAGTCGATCACGAGGATCTCGCCGGCGAAGTCGGCCAAGGAAACGGAGCCCGCGGAATCATGCCGCTTCAGCGAGAACGTGGACGCGGTTTCCGGTGGATCCGGCAGCCCCGCCGCGAGGCGAAGCGCGAGCAGCGGAATCGTCAGCAGGGCCTTGATCCTGGGGTTCATGGGCGAGGGAATGGGTTTCGGCGTGGAGGAGTCTCAGCGGCAGCTGCTGCAGCCGGCCGCAAGGCCCGCGGCCGCGCCGGAGGCGCCGGACTCGATCTGCAGGGCCACGCGCGGACGATCCGAGTGGACCGCGGAGTCCGAGAACTGCATCGAAGGCTTCGACACCAGCCGTTGGCGATGCGAGGGGACCGCGCAGCCGGCCAGCAGCAGGAGGCTCAGGAGCGGAGTGGCGATGGTGGCCGGTCGGGTCTGCGGTTTCATGTCGACGAGTTGTTGGACTTCTAGTCGCAGCGGCGGCCGGAACCTTACGCCTCATCTCGGCCTGTCGTTCAGGCTCCAGTCGTACTCGGTATGCCGGACACGGAATCCTCCCCGCTTCAGGTCGGAGGCGTCGGATGCGGGAAGATGGTCCGCGACGTAGTCGACGATGGATCTTCCGTCCTGGGTGAAGTCCGACCCGTACCAGTCGAAGATCGGCGAAAGCCAGAGCGTCTTCGCGGCCCGGTCGATGCGGTTCTTGTCGGATTGCGCGAGGAAGACGCGCGCCTGGTCGTCGAGCTGCGCTCCCAGCCTTCCCGCGACGAAAGGTTCCGAGCGGAGCGGAGGACAGCTGCGTGCCGCGCAGACGAGCGCGAAGTGGATCCGCGGTTCCGAGAAGACCGGGCGGATGAGCTCGTGTTCCAGCCGGTCCAAGGTGATGCGTCCGCCCTGGAAACCGACCACCTCCTGCTTCCACGGGCCCTTCAGCAGGCTGCCGATCTTCCGGATGCTCGGGACGGGATAGTAGTCGACGATGAGCTGAAGCGTCGCGGCGTTGTAGAGGTTGATCAGGAAGGCCAGCCGCTGCTCCCGGGACCACTTCTCGAATTCCCCGCGCGGGACCTCGGAGAGGGCGGTCAGGTAGGACCGGAGTTCCGACGGGGCCGCCTTGAGCGACGCGTAGTCCACGACGCCGTTCGTGACGTTCGCCGCGAGGATCTTGGCGAACGCCGGATGGCCATGGTCGAAGTCCGTCGCCAAGAGGACCGAGGTCCGGAGCGCGAGCAGCAGGAGGACGAGTGCCCGGAGGAGGAGGATGAAGCCTGGGATCATGGTTTCGGGGGATCAGAGTTGGATGGGGCCGACATCGCGGAGAAGCCGGTCCGGTTCCATCGTGGAAAGCGCGACATAGACACGGCCGCCCGTGGACCAGGTCAACGTGTTC
>CAMASJ010000327.1 GCA_945860685.1 Akkermansia muciniphila | reverse complement strand
GCCGCCCAGGCAGCCGTCGAGGGCCAACTCGGACGCCGACCGGCCGAGCAACTGTTCAGCGGGCCGACGGAGGAGGGCCTCGCCGGCGCGGTTGGCAAGCCGGAGACGGCTGTGGTCGTCGAAGGCGAACACCGCCACGTCGAGCTCGACCATGACGGTGCGCAGCAGGGCGGTCGCCTCCATGGCTCCCAGGCGCTGCTCCAGCAGTGTCTGGCCGAGGGCGTTGGTCTCGAGGAAGACCTCCCCGAGGGCGTCGTCGCGGACCGCGCCGCGGGCGCGCATGGAGAAGTCTCCCTCGCGGATGCCGCCGAGGATGTTGGCCAACGTGCGGAGCGGGAAGACGACCCGGGCGACCAGCGTGGCGACCAGCCAGGCGGCGGAGAGGAAGGCGACCGAGAAGAGCAGGATCCGGAGTCCGGGATCCATGGCCTCGTCGTGCCACAGGAGGAACGCCGCGAGCAGCAGGCCCGGGAGGGCCGCACCGACGGCCAGCATCACAAGACGCCGCTCGAATCGGGGTGGCGCCTTCACAGGCCGTACTTCTCCAGCCGGCGATAGAAGGCGCTTCGGCTGAGGCCGAGCTGCTCCGCGGCCCGCATCGCATTGCCGTCGCACCGGGCCAGGGTCTGACGGATGAGGAACCGCTCGACCTCTTCGATGCTCATCTCCTCGAGCGGCTTCGCGGCTTCGCGGACGGTGAACAGGCCGAGGTCCGCCGCGCGGATCCGGGGACCGTCCGCCATGAGCACGCCGCGCTCCACGGCGTGGAACAGCTCGCGCACGTTCCCGGGCCAGGAGTGGGACTTCATGGCCGCAACGGCGGCGGGCTCGAAGCCGGCGATGTCCTTGCGATAGCGCAGCCGAAGCCGTTCGAGGGAATGGAGGGCAAGCGGTTCCACGTCGTCGAGACGCTCGCGCAGGGAAGGCAGTCGGATCTCGATCGTGTTGAGGCGGAAGAGGAGGTCCTGGCGGAACCGGCCCGCGGCGACCTCGGCGCGGAGGTCGGCGTTGGTTGCGGCGACGAGCCGGACGTCGGCCAACTGGGTGCGGGAGGATCCGAGCCGCTCAAAGGACCGGGTCTCGAGCACGCGCAGCAGTTTGGCCTGCTGGGGCAGCGGCATGTTCGCGATCTCGTCGAGGAACAGGGTCCCGCCCTCCGCCATCTCGAAACGCCCGACCCGGTCCGCGCGGGCGTCGGTGAACGCCCCCTTCACATGCCCGAACAACTCGCTCTCGAAGAGGGTCTCGCTGAGCCCGCCCATATTGACGGAGACGAACGGTCCGCCGAAACGGGGGCTGGCGGCATGGAGGGCCTCGGCGACGACGCCCTTTCCGGTGCCGTTCTCGCCGGTGATCAACACGGTGGCGTCGCTGGGGCCGACCCGCTGGATCAGCTCCATCACGGGTCGCATGGCGGCGGAGCCTGCGACGAGGGAAGGTCCCCCGCCCCGCCGGGCCCTTTCGGCGGCGGCGAGCCGGTCGCCCTGCCGAAGCGCCCGCCGCAGGGCGATCTGGTTCCGGGCGATCGCCAGGACCCGCGCGTTGTCCCAAGGCTTCTGCACGAAGTCCCTCGCGCCGCGCCGCATGGCCTCCACGGCGACGTCCACGCTGGCCCAGGCGGTCATGACCACCACCGGGAGCTGTGGATCCAGCTGCTGCAACCGGGCGAGCAGCTCCAATCCCTCGGTGCCGCCGGTGGTGTCGCGGGTGTAGTTCAGGTCCGCGAAGACCAGGTCGAACTCCGTGCGGGCCACCAGGTCGAGCGCCGACTCCGGCGACTGCGCCAGCTCCGTCCGCCAGCCTTCGGCCTTGAAGAGGAACCGGAGCGCCTCGCCGAGATCCGCCTGGTCGTCGGCGACGAGGATGCGCGCCTTGATGTCGTTTGCCATGGCCTCTGGGAACCTCCGCGGACACGCGTCCGGGCTCAATTCCGAAACGGAAGCCGACGGAGGCTGGAAGCCATGTCACGGACTTGTAACCCCGGCGTCACCACGGCACGCTGCGGTCCATGTTAACCCCGGCGCGAATTATGCCAAAGATCCTCGTCGTCGACGACGAACCGGATGCGCTCGAGGTCCTCGAGTTCAACCTCAAGAACGCCGGTTACGAAGTCAGCACAGCCGATGACGGCGAAGCGGCGCTGAAGAAGGCGCGCCAGCTTCTGCCGGACCTCATCCTGCTCGACCTCATGCTTCCGGAGGTCGACGGACTGGAGGTTTGTAAGCTCTTGCGCCGCGATCCCGCGACGAGCGGCATCCCCATCATCATGGTCACCGCCAAAGCCGCGGAGATCGACCGCGTGGTGGGGCTGGAGCTTGGGGCCGACGACTACGTCACGAAGCCCTTCAGCCCGCGGGAGTTGGTCCTGCGGGTGAGGAACCTCCTGCGCCGGCGCACCGAGGGCGAGGACGACAAGCCGCAGAAGATGCAGTTCGGCGACCTGGTGATCGACATCCCGCGCCATCTGGTGAGCGTGGCCGGCGCCCGGGTGGACCTCACCGCCACGGAATTCAAGCTGCTCATCATCCTCGCGCAGCGCCGCGGACGGGTCCAAAGCCGCGAGGCGCTGCTCCGGGACGTCTGGGAGTACGACAACCTGATCGACACCCGCACCGTGGACACCCACATGAGGCGCCTGCGGGAGAAGCTTGGTGATGCGGCCCGCTACCTCGACACGGTCCGCGGCGTTGGATACCGGTTCATCGAGAACTGATCCGAACCGCTCCGCCGACACGATGTCCGGGATTCCAGCCCTCGTCCTGTCCGCCATTATCGGCGGTGTCGCCGTGCTGCTTGTGTTGCGCGGGCGGATCCGTCGTGAGGAGGAACGGCGCAAGTCGGCGGAGGACGAGCTGGCCCGCGAACGTTCGAGCCGCGCCGAGGCGGAGGCCGCGGTCGAGGCGAGGCAGGAAGCGCTCTTCGAGAACATGGTCGAAGGCGTGTTGCTTCTCGACGAAGGCGGCCGGGTGCTCTTCACCAACACCGCCTGCCGGCTCTTCTTCGGGCTCCACACCGACCTCCGCGGACGTTCGCTGCTGGAGACCTTCCGGTGCGTCGAACTGGCGGATGTCGCGGCCGAGGCCGGCCGAGCCCAAAGCGTGACCGGTCGCGAGATCGAGCTTTCCGGACCGGGCGAGGAACGTTCGCTCCAGGTGAACGCGGCGCGGATCGTGACACCGGACGGCCGACTCACCGGCACGCTGCTCGTCCTGCACGACACCACACGTCTGCGCCAGTTGGAGAGCACCCGACGGGAGTTCGTCGCCAACGTCAGCCATGAGCTGCGGACCCCGTTGTCCCTGATCAAGGGTTCCGTCGAGACCCTGCTCGACGGCGCCGTCCAGGATCCGGGTTCGGCGGCACGGTTCCTCGAGATCATCGACCGCCATTGCGACCGGCTCACCTTTCTCATCGAGGACCTGCTCACCCTGTCCCGGCTCGAGTCCGGGCAGGTGGCCATCAACTTCGACACGGTCCCCCTGCGGCGCCAGGTGGCGGAGGTCGTCGACGACTTCACGCGCAAGGCCGACGAACGGGGCGTGGACCTGATCAACACCGTGCCTCCCGAGCTGCGGGCGCGGGCGGACTCGGACCGCCTCGACCAGGTTCTCGCCAACCTCGTGGACAACGCGATCAAGTACGGCCGCCCGGGCGGCACCGTGCGGGTCGAAGGCCGGAACATCCCCGACGCCGGCCGCGTGGAGCTCGCGGTGGTCGACGACGGACCGGGAATTCCTCCGGAGGCCGCCGAGCGCGTCTTCGAGCGTTTCTACCGCGTGGACACAGCACGCTCCCGCGAACAGGGCGGAACCGGACTCGGCCTGAGCATCGTGAAGCACATCGTCCAGGCCCACGGCGGCGAGGTCCGGCTGGAGACGGCTATCGGAAAAGGTTCCACCTTCCGCTTCACCCTGCCCGCCGCGGAGCCTGAAACCTCAGTCGGTTAGGTTCAGCTCCACCAGGTCCGGCGGCATCGGGATCCCGGTTGCCACGCGGATGCCGAGGGCGGAGGCTGCACCCAGCCCCGGCCCATCCACGGTCGGAAACCCGTCGCCGTCCCCGCCATGAACCCGTCCCCGTTGCTCTTCGACGTCCATCTCGACCTCGCCATGAACGCCCTGGAGTGGAACCGGGACCTCCGTGGCTCCCTGGAATCGGTTCGGCGACGGGAACAACACCTCAAGGACCGCCCTGACCGTGGAAATGGCATCGTCACCTTCCCCGAGATGCGTCGGGGTCGGATGGGGCTGTGCGTGGCCACCCAGATCGCGCGCACGGTCGACCGCTTCAGCCGCATGCCCGGCTGGGCCAGTCCGGAGCAGGCCTGGGCCCAGACGCAAGGTCAGTTGGCGTGGTACAGCGAGATGGAATCGCAGGGCGAACTCCGGCAGATCCGCGACCGTTCCGGATTGGAACGTCACCTGACCGACTGGTCCGCCGAAGGG
>CAMASJ010000326.1 GCA_945860685.1 Akkermansia muciniphila | reverse complement strand
CCAACCAAGGAGGGACGTTCCCACGGGACAGCTGCCGGTCCATCTCTCGGAAGGCGATGTCGAGCTCGTACAGGGAGTCGTTGCGGGCTTCATCGATGCGCGGCGCCTGGCTGGTCGGCCCGATGAACAGGCCGCTGAACAGCCAGCTCAGGGAGGGATGGTTTTGCCAGTAGGCGATCAGCGATCGAAGCAGGTCGGGCCGGCGCAGGATCGGGGAATCCGCAGGAGTCTCGCCGCCGAGGATGATGTGGTTGCCGCCGCCGGTACCGGTGTGCCGGCCGTCGACCATGAACTTCTCGGTCCCCAAGCGGGTTTGGCGCGCCTCCTCATAAAGCACGGTCGTCCGCTCCGCCAACTCATCCCAGCTGCGGCTCGGATGCAGATTCACCTCGATCACTCCGGGGTCGGGCGTGACCGCCAGCTTGTTAAGCCGTGGATCCTTCGGCGGGGCCTCGCCCTCGAGGATGACCGGCACGCCCATCGCGGATACGGTGCTCTCGATGCCAGAGACCAGGTCTAGGTATTCCTCCGTGGTCGAGACCGGCGGCAGGAAGATGTGCAGGCGGCCGTTCCGAGGTTCCACGCACAACGCTGTGCGGATGATCCACGGGGCGCTCTGCTGGAGCCTGGGCCGGCGGGTCGGATCGGGCGAATCGGGCAGCGGCGGAAGCTCGGGGTCCGGAATCGGGCCGTCGAGTCGCTGGGCCCTCTGGCCGGGTCCATAGCCCGGTGCGGTGGCTCCGGCCGATCCCCGGACGAACCGCTGTCCGGCAGCGGCGGCAGGACTGCTGTACGGAAATTCCCTGGGCAACGGCGGCAACGTTGCGGAGGGATCCTGGGGCCAGTTCCACGGAAACTCCTTCTCAGCCACCCACGGGATCGAATCCAGTGGCAGGCGGAATCCCATCGGCGAATCACCCGGAATCAGCCAAAGCGTCTCGTCGTCCCGCAGGAACCACGGTCCGCTCACCCAACCTGTGCCGCTCGGCCCGGAGGACCGCTTCAGAGGCAAGGCGTAGCCCACGACTTCGCCCAGTCCCTTCTGGAAGATCCGGGCGATGCGCTCGCGTTCCTGCTTGTCCTTCAGCTCCGACTTCTCGGGCGAAACGTTCGACGGCAAGCGGCGCTCCTTCCAGGTGTAGTAGAAGGCGTCCTCGTAGCCCGGCAGGATCCACTTCGGATCCGCGCCGAGCATCCCGGCCAACCGGCGTGAGAGTTCCTGCGCTTCACGCGCCCCATGGCCGTAGTCGCGGGACTCGTCGGCAATCAGCGAGTCGTCCTTCCAGATCGGCACGCCGTCCTTGCGCCAGTAGGCTGCCAGGGCCCAACGCGGCAGGGGTTCGCCCGGATACCATTTCCCCTGTCCGTAGTGCAGCAGGGATCCCGGTGCGAAACGCGACCGCAGCCGCTTGATCAAGGTGCCGGAAAGCACGCGTTTCTTGTGGGAAACAGCAGTGAAGTTCCACTCGGGACCGTCCGGGTCGTCGACCGAGACGAACGTGGGCTCGCCGCCCATGGTGAGCCGGACGTCGCCGGCCACGAGATCCGAGTCGATCGCACGGCCGAGCGCGTCGATGCGTTGCCATTGCTCCTCGGTGTACGGCTTGGTGACACGCGGTGATTCGTGGATGCGGGTCACCGACATCGCGTGGTGCAGCGTCGACTTGCATTCGCCGATGGCCCCGGTGACAGGAGCGGCTGTGGACGGCTCCGGCGTGCAGCTGAGCGGTATGTGACCTTCTCCCGCGAGAAGGCCGGAGGTCGGATCCAAGCCGATCCAGCCGGCCCCGGGCAGGTACACCTCGCACCAGGCATGGAGGTCGGTGAAGTCCACTTCCGTGCCACTGGGTCCGTCCAAGGACTTGAGGTCCGGAGCGAGCTGGATCAGGTAACCGCTCACGAACCGTGCAGCGAGTCCCATCTGCCGGAACGCTTGGACGAGGAGCCAACCGGAATCGCGGCAGGAGCCACTCGCCTTCTCCAAGGTCTCCTCCGGGTTCTGCACGCCGGGTTCCAGACGAATCAGGTAACGGATCCGCTGCTGGACCTTCTGGTTGGCGGCCACGATGAAATCGATGGTTCGGACCTGCTTCGGTTCCGCCGGGGATCCGGCCTTGGCCTCGGAAGGGCCAGCCGGCAGGTGGCCGCCACCATGGCGGGTGTCGAGGTGCGCGGTGGCGGCGGGAACCGGGGCGTGGCCGACGTTCTCCGGATGTCCCAGCACGTCCCGTCTCAACTCGTCCACGAAGGCCTTCAGCAGCGGCGTCGGCGCCGATTTCTCCAAGAATGGCGCGAGGTCCTTGCCCAAGACCGGATCGTACTGGAACGGGAAGTAGGTCGCGGACTCCTCGAGGAAGAAGTCGAACGGGTTGTAGACCGCCATCTCGGCCACGAGCTCCACCTCGATCTTCAACTCGGCCATGGGCTCGGGAAAAACCAAGCGCGCATTCCAGTTGGAAAACGGGTCCTGCTGCCAATTGATGAAGTGCTCCCCGCCGGTGACCTTCTGGGAGTAGCTCAGGACCGGTGTCCGGCAATGCGGCGCCGGGCGAAGCCGGACGACGTGCGGCCCATGCCCGACCGGTTGGTCGTAGGTGTAATGGGTGACATGACGGAGGGCGACGTGGATGGCCATGGCGGTTCGGTTGCGTTGCGGCGCCGGGTTGGAGCGACCGCCAGAAGCTGTCTCATCGGGCGCGGCTGTCGACGAAAATGAAGGGAACCCACTCCGACACGGAAGACGGCTCGGAAGATCAAGACCGGAAAAGTCACGGATCCGTGCGGAACCTGGAACGTTTCCGTCAAATAGGGATTTCGGCTTGTACGCCCCGTCAAGGATCCGTAAGTGGCTCCTTCTTCGATTCGACCGGATACACATGATTCATCCAAACTCCCGCGCCCTCGCGACCATTGTCGCCTTGGCCGCTACCGCTGGTTGTCCCGGGTTCCTCCGGGCGGCGGACTACTCCACCGAGATCCTCGCCGATTCCCCGTCGGCCTATTACAGACTCGGTGACGCCAACTCCAAGGGCACGATCAACGCGAATTCCGGCTCCGCCGGCGCCACGGCCAACGCCACGCAGAACCTCGGCCGTGTCCACACGATGCCCGGCGCCATCGTCGGCGACACCGGGCGTGCGGCGTTCTTCGACTTCACCTCGCGGACCGAAATCCCTTGGAACGCCGCGCTGAACCCGGCGGCCAACCAGCCCTTCACCATCGAAGCCTGGTTCTATCCCGCCAGCGACCAGACCGCGACGGGCCAGTGCCCCATCAACAACCGCTACGCCTGGTCCGGCGCCGACCGTCAGGGATGGGTGTTCTTCCAGCGCAAGCCGGACGAAACCTACGAGGGAAGCGAACCGGTCGGCTGGAACTTCCGCATGTTCCGCGGCTCCGGCGGATCCACAGGCCTCGATGTGGTCAGCCGCGTGCCCTACAAAATCGGCAAATGGACCCACGTCGTCGTGGTCTATGATCCGGCCAACGTGGTGGACGCCTCGGTGACGATGTACATCGACGGCCAGGAGGCGGCGAAGACGACTTGGACAGGCGGCTCGGACGGCACCATCCCGGGCTACGCCGCGAACACCAACGACCACGACCGCGATCCCGCCGGCTTGGCCATCGGCAACTACAACAACACGGCGGGCACCAGCCTCAACCCCTACTTCGGCGGGGTCGACGAGTTCGCCCTGTACACGAACCAGCTCAGCGCGGAGCGGATCCTCGCGCATTACCAGAACGCGACCAACGCCAACCGCACCGTCTCCTACGAGTCGCTCGTGCGGTCGCACAACCCGGTGGCCTACCACCAACTGGGCGAGGAGACGCCCGGTGCCGACATCGCGGTCAACCTCGGCGAGACCCGCGCCTTGGGCCACGGCACCCACACCGCGGAAGTCCGTCATCCTGGCACCGGCGCGATCGGCGGTGGCATCACGGACAAGTCGGTGGTCTACCACAACCGGAATGGCAACTCGACGACCACCCTGCCCTTCCACGCGCTCAACAACCCCGGCGCCGACAAGCCCTTCTCCTTCGAGATGTGGGTGAAGCCCGGTCGCGACAACCAGGGCGGCCAATGCCCGGTCAACAACCGCTGGGTCGGCGGCACCGGACGGACCGGTTGGGTGATCTTCCAGCGCAATCCGAACCTCAGCTACCCCGCCTCCGAGGGACATGGCTGGAACTTCCGCATGTTCCGCGGCGCTGGAAACAGCGGTGCCGATGTCAACACCGACACCGACTACAAGATCGGTGAGTGGCAGCACCTCGCCTTCACCTGGCAGCCCGAGCTCGACAACGGCGACCCCGCCGGCAACGGCAACAACCAGTGGCAGGGAATTCTGACCGCCTACGTGAACGGCGTCCCGGTCAACACCAACACCGCGGCCTTGTACGCCGCCAACCGCGAAGTGCCCGAGGACAACGGCGCCGCCGCCGACCTCGGCATCGGTGCCTACAACGCCAAGTCGGGTCTCGGCAGCAATCCCTTCGAGGGCCAGGTCGACGAGGTGGCCATCTACGGCAACCATCTCCTGACTGCGGAACA
>CAMASJ010000325.1 GCA_945860685.1 Akkermansia muciniphila | reverse complement strand
GGACGGACCACAAGTCCCAGGGCGTTGCCCTGGGCTATCGACTCTCGCCCCGTTGGGGCTTCAAAACCGATTCAGAATCGCCTCACGTCCACTTGGGGCCAGCTCCCAAGTGGAGCCGATTCATCCCGAAGACGGTGTCGTCGAGGGATCCGTGGCCCACGCATTCTCCCGCCTCAACGAGGCGAGAGGCGACAGCCCAGGGCAACGCCCTGGGAAACCGTCCATCGACGGATCTCAAAGCCCTGAAGGGGCGCCACAAACGGCCGCCGTTCAACCGGCCCGCCCCGACGGGATTCACCGGCCGCCTGGGTTCCGGCCTTTCAGGGCTTGGAACCCGGACGGACCACAAGTCCCAGGGCGTTGCCCTGGGCTATCCCCTTTCGCCCCGTTGGGGCGCCAAGGGGTCCGGATCGGGCAAGGAATGTGGCGGCTGCGGCTTCCCAAGGGGGCTTGGGAACCGGTAGTCTCCGCCCGCTTCCCATGGGTCTCCTGCACCAAAACTGCGCCGGCATGCCGCGCCGCGATTTCCTCCAGGTGGGACTGGGCGGGATGCTCGGATTGGGGCTCTCGGACATCCTCCGGCTCAACGCCGCGACGGCCAAGCCGCCGGCGGTTGCACCCACGGCGCCGCCGGCCGGCACGAAGCCGGTCAACTGCATCCTGATCTGGCTCGACGGTGGGCCTTCCCACTACGAGACCTTCGATCCGAAGCCCAACGCGCCCTCGGAGATCCGGGGCAACTTCAAGCCGATCCCCACGGCGGTCCCCGGGATCCACTTCAGCGAGGCCGTCCCCGAGTTGGCGAAGGTGGCGGACCGCTTCACGGTCGTACGCTCGATCTGCCATCGCGATCCGAACCACGGCGGCGGCAACCACTACATGATCACCGGCGCCCCGACGCCGGTGCCCGTCGCCTGCGGCGCCTTCGTCACGTTCCATCCCTCCTTCGGTTCCGTGGTGTCCTGGACGCGCGGCCAACAGGCGGGCCTGCCTCCCTACGTCTCCATCCCGTCGGTGACCCGCAGCGGCGGCCCGAACTTCCTCGGGGGACGCCACGCGCCGTTCGTCATCGACGGCTATCCGAACTCCGGCTCGTTCAAGGTCCGCGACGTGGTCCTGCCCCCCGGCGTCAGCGAGGCCCGCGCGGCGTCCAGACGCGATCTCCGCACGGCCCTCGACGGCATGCGCCGCCACACAGACAAGGTCATGGAGGATCCGGCGGTCACCTTCGACGAATACCTCCAGCAGGGCGTGCAGCTCGTGATGTCTTCGCAGGCCCAGGCCGCGTTCGACATCCATCGCGAGGACGCCAAGGTCCGGGACCGCTACGGTCGGAACGACTTCGGCCAACGCCTGCTGATGGCCCGCCGGCTGGTGGAGGTCGGCGTGTCGTGGATCACCGTCAACTCGGGCGGCTGGGACCACCACACGAAGCTGTTCGACGCCTACAAGGGCGATCAGGTGCGGAGCATGGACCGCGGCGTGGCGGCCTTGATCGCGGACCTCGACGAACGCGGCCTTCTCGACTCGACCCTCGTGGTGCTGCTCGGCGAGTTCGGCCGGACGCCGAAGGTGAACAAGGACGCGGGTCGCGACCACTGGCCGCATGCGATGTCGGTGCTGATGGCCGGGGCCGGATGCCCGCGTGGCGCCATCGTCGGCGCCACCGACGCCAAGGGCTACGCGGCCTCGGAAAGCGTCTACCGCCCCGAGGACTTCGCGGCCACGTTGTACACGAAGATGGGCATCGACCCGAACCAGGTGCTCCACACCAACACCGGACGGCCGGTCCCGCTGGTGAGCAACGGCCGCCGGATGCGCGAGCTCTTCGCGTGACCTGCGCCCGATGAGAAGTCCCGGCCAGCGAATCCATTCCCGCGGCATGGCCCATCCAAAGGGAACGGCGCATCGCTCAACGTGGTTCCTGGCCGGCTCCCTCTGGGCTGGCCTTTCGGCGCTCACGGGCGCCGTGCCGGTCCTCGAGCAACTGCATCCACCGGCGATCCAGGTCGGCACCACACGCGAGATCGCCGCGGTTGGGAAGTTCGATCCTTGGCCGCTCTCGGCATGGATCTCGGGCGACGGAGTGCGGGTGGAGGCGCTCGAGGAGAAGGGCCAACTGCGGGTGACCGTGGCCACGAACGCGGCGACGGGGCCGAGGCTGATCCGCCTCTTCAACGCCGAAGGCGCCAGCGCGCCGCGGTTCCTGCTCGTGGGCGCCGATCCGCAGACCGACGAGCAGGAGCCCAACGACGACTTCCGCAATCCCCAGGTGGTCGCGAAGCTGCCGGCTTCGGTGAACGGACGCCTGGAGAAGAACGGCGACGTCGACGTCCTCGCCGTCGAACTCGCAGCCGGCCAGACGCTGGTTGCCGCCGTCGAGTCCCACGTCTGGATGTCCCCGGTCGATGTCGTGCTACGGGTGCTCGGTCCCGACGGGAACCCGGTGGCGTGGAACCACGACGACGGCCGCACTCTCGACCCGTTCCTCGCCTACACGTCACCTCAGGGCGGGCGGCATTCCGTGCAGGTGTTCGGCTTCGCGCATCCCGCCGACTCCGACATCCGCTTCACCGGAAACGCCCGCTGCGTGTACCGGCTGCTGCTGACGACGGGGCCCGCGATCTCCCACACCCGGCCGCTCGGAGTCCGTCGAGGCGTCCCGAACCGGGTGCGGATCGACGGGTGGAATCTCCCCAACACGATGTCGAGGGAACTCGTCGTGGACGGAGCGGGCGTGGCGGAAGCCGTCGGAAGGACCGCGTGGCGGCCGCCGGGCTTCCAGCTGCCGTTCGAACTGGCCGTCGGGGATGGGGAGGAGGACGTCGAGTCCGAGCCCAACGACCTCGCCGCCGTGGCGGGACGCCTGCGGATCCCGGGAGCGGTGACGGGGGATCTCAACGCCACAGGGGACCGGGACCGGTATCGGTTCGAGGCGAAGAAGGGGGAACGCCTGCGACTGGCGGTGAAGGCGGCGGCCTTCGGATTCCCGCTGGACGCCTGGCTGGCGGTGGAGGGTCCGGACGGCAAGGAGTTGGCGCGGCAGGACGACACCGTCGGCAGCGATCCGGTGCTCGAGTGGACCGCGCCCTCGGACGGCGACTTCGTGGCCACGGTGGGGAGCCTGCTTCAGAAGGGAGGCGACTCGTTGAGGTACCGCATCGAGGCGACCCGGAGCCGGCCGGAGTTCAAGGCCACCGTGCCGGAGAGCGTCTTCGCGATCACACCGGGAGCCACCAACGAGATCAAGGTGACCCTGGCGAGGAGCGGCGGCTTCGAGGCGCCGATCCGGCTGACGGCGGAAGGACTCCCGCAGGGGATCCGCGCCGCGGTCGCGGAAGCCGGACCGAAGGAGTCCGAGGCCGTGATGAGGCTGGTGGCCGCCGCCGATGCCAACCCGACGAACGGAACCTTCCGCATCGTCGTCGCTGGAGGAGACCCGGAGGTGCGGACGGCCGCACTGCACGAGCTGGTCAGCAGCGGGGAGAACAACGGCGTGCCGCAGGGTTTCCGGCGCCTGAAGATCGAGGCCGTGGAGGACCTTTGGCTCACGGTCACGCCGCCGCCTCCGGCCAAGGAAGCCGCCAAGGCGCCCTGAGCCATCGCAAGCCGGATTCGTACGACCCGATCGGAAGCCGACCTCGCGCAGAACCGCAAAGACGCTGGAGAATGGCTTCGGGGGCGGGCCCACTTCGCGGCTTGGCGCCTTGGCGTGAGGCTCCCTTCTTCGGGATCCGGCTGAACCGGAGTCGGACCGGGATCAGGAGTATCGGACCAAGGGGGTGCCGTCGATGCGGAGCGAGAGGTCGATCGGGTCGCCGATCGACACCGTGCCGTTGGCCACCTGGTAGGCCCACACCAGGAAATAGCTCGGGACCGCGTGCCCGTAGATCGTGGCAAACGCCCCGTCCACCGCGTCGCAGCCATGGGACATCTTCACGCGGCCGATGCGGGGCACGTTGAAACGGGGATCGAAGGTGTACCACTGGCTCCCGAGGTAGACCTCGCAGTAGGCGTGGAAGTCCATCGCCGAGCCGGGATCGAGGAAGCCGATGTCGGGAAGGTGTCCGGTGACGTAGCGCGCCGGGAGGTTGAAGGCGCGGCAGAGGGCGATCGCGAGATGGGCGAAGTCGCGACAGACCCCATGGCGGCGGGCGAGGACCTCCGAAGCCGAGAGATCGGGACGACCGGAGCCGAACCGGTACTCGATGTTGTGGTGCACCCAGTCGCAGATCGCCTTCACCCGCTGGATTCCGTGGGGCACGAGGCCGAAGTGGTTCCAGGCGAAATCACGGAGCTTGTCCGAGTCGCAGTAGCGGCTGGGAAGCGTGTAGCGGAGGACCTCGGCGGGAAGCTGGTCCACGGACGGGACCGGAGTGGACTCGGGACAGTAGTCGGGCAGCGACGAGACGGCGACGAGGGCGTCATGCCGGATCTCGTTGCGGCCGGGCATCATCATCGAACGCCAGGTGAGGTTGCCGTGGCTGTCCTGGAATTCGTAGGCGGGCTGGCCGATGCCGAAGGAGAGGCTTTCCTGGACGACGAGCACGTGGCC
>CAMASJ010000324.1 GCA_945860685.1 Akkermansia muciniphila | reverse complement strand
CAAGGCGTGGAAGGAGATGCTCGCGGAGCTGGCGAAGGTCGCCGGCCGGTTCGTGGTCAGTCCGGTGGCAAGCACGAGGACGGTCGGTGCGGAGGAACTGAGGGACGCGCTGAAGGAACTCCGTTGCAACCGCCCGGTCCGGGTCGTCGGCTCGGCGGCCGAGGCCGTGAAGGCCGCCTCGGCCGATCCCTTCGTCGCGGTGACCGGCTCCCTCTACTTCATCGGCGAGGTGATGGAAGGCCTGGGCATCGAGCCCGGGGCTTCCGGTGACGAGCGGGGCCTGAACGAATGGGGCGGCAGCAACCGGACCGGTCGTTGAACCGAAGGCGGACTGCGGTCAACCGGCCCGGTAGCTGCGCCACATCCGCTGAGGAAGGAGGCCGGCGGCGATCAGGGCCGCCTGGGTGGCGATGAAGATCAGCAGGGCCGTGAAGGCGCCGCTCATGAAGCCGTAGCTGTGCAGGCCGATCCCGAGCAGGTTCGTTCCGAACCACGACCAGCAGGTCACCACGTTGCCCACGATCGCGAGGTTCATCAGGCCGCGCTCCTTCACCAGGCCGCCCCAACGGGCATGCAGGATGAGGGCGTTCCAGAGGACGATGATCAGGGCTCCGTTCTCCTTGGGATCCCAGCCCCAGAAACGACCCCAGGACTGGTCGGCCCAGATGCCGCCGAGGACCGTGCCGACGAAGCTGAAGAGGGTGGCGAAGCAGATGATGCCGTAGACCATCCGCGAAAGGCTGCGACCCATGTCCGGGGTCAGCACGCGGGTGGCGACGCCGAGCACCACGTAGAGAATGGCGAGGAAGCCGGCGACGAAGGTCGAGGCGTAGCCCAAGGTCACGATGACCACGTGGGTCGCGAGCCAGAAGTTGGTGTCCAGCACCGCGCGCATCATGACCATGGTGTCGCCCGAAAGGGCGAGGTTGTGGGCGATGATCTGGGTGGCGAAGCCGATGACCGTGGCCACGGCCAGGCCGACCGCGTTCTTCCAGAAGCCCTCCAGGAGAAGTCCCAGTCCGACGGAACCCCAGCCGATGAAGATCGCCGAGCTGTAGAGGTTGGTCACGGGCGGACGGCCCTCGAGCCACATGCGGAAAATGAGTCCGGCCGTGTGCACCACGAAGGCCAAACGGACGAGGTTGAGCGAGGATTTCCGACTCCACTCGGCGAATTCGAACCAGAAGCCGCATCCGAAGAGGAACGCCACGATGTAGATCGCCGCCGACTTGGAAAACGGCGCGAAGGCGTTGAAAGCCTGTTCGGCGCGGGCCTTGGTCAACGCCTTCTCCATGCGCAGCGAAGCCGCGTAGGCCAGATGCTCCTTCACCGTCGCGTTGAACTCCTCGACCTTCCCGGCCCGGAAGGCGTCCCCGATACGGGCCCAGGACGTCACCGAGGGATGCAGCGTCTTCGTGCCGGCTGCACGCATCTCGGCGGCGACCCGATCCGGAGACAGTTCGTCCTGCGGACCGGACTTCATGAGATGGCGCAGCAGCGGCGCGCTCACACCGGCGTCGAGCAGCGCGTCACCCATCCGCATCCAGGCGTCCGAATTTCCGCCCTCGGCCGGCGGCACGAGCAGCGGCGTGTCCTGCCGCATGGTGTCGAAGTAGCGTTCGGAATGCCCGAACATCGCGGTCAGGGCGTTGGTGTCGATGGGACCGCCGGACATCCGGCTGCGGAACGCGGCCACGCCCGCGGGGATGCTCGCCTTGTACGCCTCGACCTCCTGGACCAGCCCGGCGGTGTCCTCCGGCATGAGGGTGTTCTTGAGCCGGTGGTACAACACCAGCGACTCGTGCAGCCCGACGACGGCATTGTCGAAGGCGTTGCGCTGGGTGTTCTCCTTCTTGTTGCGTGCGATGTTCCGAGCGCTCTCTTCCACGAGCCGGAGCCCCTCGGGACCGAACTGGTTCCAGGAGTAGTGCTTCCCGTCCTCGCCCTTCGCGGGATCGGGCTCGGGGAGCTTCAGCAGCGCCTTCAACTCCGGATGGTCCACCCGGAAGACCTTGAAGCCGTCGGCGACCTCAGGACGGGTCATCGTAGTGAGCAGCCACTCGGTGGCCGAGAGGATCTTCGGCTTCTCGTACCAGGACTTGGCCGGCTCGAGGTTGGCCTTGTCCTTCTCCCGGATCTGGGTGAGCGAGTTCCGGGCGAGCGAGTCGAACGGCTGGACCCGTCCGTTGTGGACGACCGGGATGCGGCCGAGCTCGGACAGCGCGAAGTCGCGGTCCCGGCGGGGGACGAGGGCCCCGGCGAGCCACAGGGCGAAGACCGCGGTGAGGGCGGTGGGAAGCCAGCGTGTCATGGGATCAGGAAATGGGGTATGGAAACGGGATTCAGGCCGCCACCGGACGCGGGGCGGGACGACGGGAGAGGAACTTGCCGAGGTGGATGCCGAACTGGACCAGCAGGCCGAGTCCGACGATGACGCATCCGAGGTACGGCGCGAGCCAGGAAGGGTTCTGGACCACCTGCAGTGCACTGGTGCCGCGTCCGCCTTGGTTCAGCTGCTCGCGGCCCATCTGGTACTGGAAGAAGGTGTATCCGCCATAGCGCAGCGGGTTGTTCATGTAGATCTCCACCTCGCGGTCCTCGCGGGCATCCGGGTTCTGGATCCGGACGCGGCTCTGGAAGTTCTTCGGCAGGTCCGTACCCGGATACACCTCGTGGGTGGTTTTCAGGAGGGTCAGGGCGAACGGCTTGTATTCCCGCACGGCACGATACTCGAGCCGCCATTCACGGCCGCCGGATTGGAAGGCCTGAAGACGCAGCCCGCCCGAGGCCGCCCACGTCCCGAGCGAGTTCGCACCTTCGAGGATCTCGACCACGGCGGCCGGCACATTGCGGTCGTCCATGGTACGCATCGCCGGACGGGGTTCGATGACCGCGCGCGAGCCCACTCCTTGGGTCGAGGCCGGAGGACGGTTCGAGTCCATCACCGGCGCCCTGGCGCGGATCTCGGCATTCTCCCAGGCCTCGCGGACCCGGAGCCGGTACGGCAACAGTTCATGGGTGAGTTCCGCACCGGGCTTCACCATCGCCCCCGGAAACGCGACCACCTGATCCAAGGTGTTGCTCCCGGCGTCGGTCAGCAGCGCCAGCTCGAAGTCCATCGAAGACTCGGAGTAGTTGCGGCTGTCGCCTTCGCGGAAGCTCATGACGCTCTCGCGGGCCATCATGTCGGTGAGCAACTGCCCCACGAGCAGCAGGATGATGCCGACGTGGGTCATGAAGATGCCGCTCTTGTCCCAACCCCACTTGAAGCGCGTCACGTGGGCCACGATCAGGTTCAACAAGAGCAGCGTCCCGACGAGGTAGCCGCCCGGAAGCGGCACCCAGGGGAACGACGAACCGTGCGGGGTCCAGTAGGTGAACCAGCTGCGGAAATAACGTTTCTGGGCGACATACAGGCCGTCGCTGGTCTGGCCCAGGGTGCCGAAGAACACCACGGCGATCGCCAGGGCGAGCAGGACCACGGTCAGCTTCAGCGAAGAGAGGAACTGGAGCGCTTTCTTGGACATCGGAGGAGGAGGTGACGTAAAAGTTGACCGGAGAATTCCACCGATCTGCGGGACCGCACGGAATTCAGGGGCGGGACGGAGGCCTCAAAACTTCAAGGACCGGACGAAACCATCGAAGGCCGCCCGTTCCCTTTCGGCCAGCTGCGGCTTGGCCGTCAGCTTGAAGAACCAGGACTGGCCGCCACGGACGACGATGGCTCCGAGGATCCGGCTCTCGGAACCGGCCAGGTCGACCAAAAGTGCCGGGTCGCCGCCCGCCGTCTCGAGTGTCTTGGCCTCCTTGCGGACCGTGGCCTCGTCCTGGGCGGGAAGCCCCACTTGTCCGCGCCAGCGGTTCACATTCGCCAGAAGCCCTCCGCCGTCGCCGGCGAGGCTCGAGATGGAGACATCCCCCGCCCCGGCGGCATCGGGGATCTCGAACGAAGCCAGCCGCATCGGCCGCGGACCAGCGGTACGCCATCCGGCAGGCACTTCCCACCGGGGCAGTCCACCCGGGGTGGCATCGGATTCCGGGGCAGCGGCGGAGGCCGGCGCAGAGGACTCTTCCCGTTCGCCGATTTCCACGGAGCGGAGCCACGCGAGGAACTTCGGCTTTTCCGCGGCCACCAGGGCGTCCTCGCCGGTCATCTTGAAGAAAACGGTCATTTCACCGGCCGGAAGGATCGCGGCGAGGGTGCGCACGCGGTACTTGTCCTCCAGAAGTGGCTTTTCGCCCACGATTTCGTAGAGCGTCACCGGACGACGTCCCGCCACAGCCGGAGTACGGGCCCCATCCAGCTGGGCCTCGGTCAAGGCATCGAGGCCGGCCTGGTTGCGCCAGCGGTTCACGTTGGCCAACTCGCTTCCGGATTCCCCCTGCAGGGCGACCACGGAGATGTCGGCGGAACGGCCGTCGGCGGCGGACACCCGATAGCTGGCGACCCGCATGCCGCTGGCCGGTTGTTCGACCCAGCCTTCAGGGACGGTCCAGGGGGCGGCGGGGCGTCCGGACGTGGACTCCCTGGATGCCGACGCGGAGGGAGCGCTGGCACCGGA
>CAMASJ010000323.1 GCA_945860685.1 Akkermansia muciniphila | reverse complement strand
AACTTCCATTGGCCTCCGGTGCCGGCACCGACCAACAGGTCCGGCCTGCCCTTGCCGTCCAGATCGGACCACGCCACCGCCGGCCAGTCCGTGGAGAGCTTGTGGGGAAGCAACGGTTCCCGGGCGAAGTCGTCGAAGGCTCGCGCAGTATCGGGGGCATTGCCCGGCAGCGGTGCTTCACGGAACAGCGGGGCAACGGGCACGGTTGCAATCGGCGGGGACAGGACGGCCTCGCTCTCGTGGAGGGTGAGCCGTCCCGGTTGGACTCCGGATTTCCGGGTCACCGTCCCATTGCGCCAACGAACCTCGACCTCCATCGGGCCCCGGGCGGCGAACACGCGAAGCCCCTCGTCGCCGGACAGGTAACGACCGCCGGCGGTGACCTCGGTGGACTGGAGTGGAAGGCCGGGCTGGGTCACCCGGATTCGGGCGCCGATGCCACGGGTGTTGGGGCCCTTTCCGGCGAGCCGCACGGCGAGTCGGCCGGCCTCGGTCTGGTTGCGATACACCGAGGCCGGGGCATTCAGCTCATTGACCACCGCGTCGAGATCCCCGTCCCCGTCGAGGTCGGCGAAGGCCATCCCGTGCGCCACGCCGCGTTCCGCAAAACCCCAGGCAGTGCCCTTCTCGGTGAAGGTGCGGTCGCCATTGTTGCGCCACGCCTGGCGGGCCTGCGCCATGCGCGGAAACATCAGGAGCTTCTGGGGGACCCGTTCCTTGGACCACGGCCCCGCCTGCTGGATCCGGGCCTCGGCGTCCAGGTCTTGCGTGTCGAACCCATGGCCGGTGGTGCAGAGCAGGTCCTCGAATCCGTCGAGGTCCACGTCGATCGCGGCGATGGACCAGGTCCAGTCGGTGGCCTCGATTCCCGCGTAGGGCGCCAGGTCGGCATACGTGCCGTCACCGCGGTTCCACTGGAGCGCGTTGCGGTCAAACTGCGGCCGGTCCTCGGTCGCCCCGGGGATGGCGTGGTACGGATCGCCCCCGGCCAGCTGCATCCGCCGGCGGCCCGGATCCCGGCTGAGCATGTCGGCGACGATGAAGTCCTCCCGCCCGTCGCGGTCGAAGTCGGCGAAGTCCACCGACATGGAGAAGGTGGGGGTGTGACGCAGGGCGCCGCGTGGGGCGGCGCGGAACCGGCCCTTGCCGTCGTTCAGCCACAGGCGGTCGGGCGAATGGAAATCATTGCAGACATAGAGATCCGGGGCTCCGTCGCCGTCCAGGTCGCGGAACGCCACGCTGAGTCCCCAATCGAAAGGAGGCTTGGCCAGTGCCTTGCCGTCCTCGTCCAGGAAGGTTCCGTCGGTCCAGGACATCGCGGTGAACCGGCCGGCGCCTTCGTTCCGATAGAGGACGTCGGGCTCGCCGTGCTCCAGCACCCGACCATCGGGCGCGAGCTCAATCAGGTTCTGATCCTCGGGCTTCACCCGTCGGCGCCCCTGGATGTTCAGCAACTCCAGGCCCGTGGTGCGCAGCGTGGTCGTCCGGTAGTGGGCCACGTACAGGTCGAGATCGCCGTCGCCATCGATGTCCGCCAAGGCCATCGACGTGGTTCCTCCCCGGTTGGCGAGGCCGGAGTCGGCCTTCTCGGAGAAGAGTCCGTGACCCTCGTTGAGGAACAGCCGGGTCCCGCGTCCGATGCCGTTGACCAACAGGTCCGGATCCCCATCGCCGTCCACGTCGGCGAACACGGCCCCGGTGGAGTCGGTGAAGTCCCTCAACGGCGCCGGGAATGCCTGGGCGGTGAGGTTGGTGAACAACCCGTTGCCCAGGTTCCGGAAGAGGGCGTTTCGGCCGTCCAGATGGCAGAGGTACACGTCGCAGCGTCCGTCTCCATCGACGTCAGCCAAGGCCACGCCGGAGCCGTTGAGGCGGATCTGGTTCGCGGCCGCGGCCGCGTCGGGAAGGGTGTTGGTGAAGACCAATCCGGACTCCTCCGGGGCAATCCGGACGAATCCGGCGCCGCGGAGGAGCGGCGTCCCCAGCCAGCCAAGGGCTGCCAGGACCGCGATGGAAATCCAGATGGGGAGGATCATGGGGTCCAGCGGAGCACGAGTTGGTTTCCGGAGGCAGGAAGGGCCTGGGACTGGAGGCGTCCACCCGGCCAGCGGACCTGCAGCTCCGTGGCTCCAGGAATCCGAGCCAGCACGGGAACGACGGAGTTCTGGGACCACCAGCCACCGCCACCCGCGAGCTCCCGGGTTGGGCCCCGGAGCCCCGGGCCGCTGAGCCAGAGGGCGGCGCCGATGCCGTCCGGATTGCCCGGGGGACCCTGGAGCCGGACCCGCCAGCCCGGCGTTGCCCGGTGGTTTCGGAGGATCTCGACGGGACCGGCATTTTGTCCGACGACCAGGTCGGGCCGGCCGTCCTGGTCGAAGTCCCCGATGGCGGCACCGCGCATGTCGCCGGCCAGATGGATTCCCGAGACGGCTGGCTCCACCGGCCGGAGATCGCCGTGGCCGTCGCCTCGCAGCCACAGTCCGCGGCCGGAATCCTGGAGCGCCTCGTCCGGCGTGGTGGCGAACTGGTTTTGGGAGAGGAAGAGGTCCTCGGCGCCATCGCCGTCGGCATCGGCCACGCACACGGCCGAGATGGGCGACCACTGGGCCTCGCGGGGCAGCGGACGCGCCTCCAGGGATTGGCCCCGGTTGTGGAGGAGCATCGAGGTGAGTGTGGTGGCCGTTCGGGATCGGACCTGGGCGAGCCGGGTTCCAAACAGGGTTCCGACGTCGGCAACGGCGTATCGGGCCCGGATCGGGAAGGTCTCCGCGAGCCAGGGGTACTGCGGTTCCAGGGCGTCCCGCGTCCGCCAGGGGACCTCGCCCACGCCGGGCTCGAACGCGGTTTCCAACAGGGTGGTGAGGCCGTTGGTGTCGGTGTCGCCGAAGTGGAGCCGGATCGGGTGACCCGGAGTGGGGCGGTGGGCGGAGTTCCAGCCCCAGTTCCCTGCGACCAGGTCCATGCGTCCGTCGGCGTCGAGATCCACCGCGGCGAGGCCCCGCCACCATCCGGTGGCCCCGGCGGTCCCCCAAACACTGGAAGCGTCCTGCAGTTGGCCCCGTCGGTTGGCAAAGATCCGGACGGGACCCCACTCCTCCGCGATGACCAGCTCCGGGAACCCGTCCTGGTCGAGGTCGGAGAACAGGGCGGCTTGGATGGGCCCCAGTCCCAGCAACGCCTTCGAACGTTCGACGTCACGGCTCCAGGCGCCGTTCCGAAAGGACCAGATCGACGAGGATGCCGCCTCCGGATAGCGACCCGGGCGTGCGCCGCCGCCGCAGAAAAGTTCCAGGACTCCATCGCCGTCGAGGTCCGCGGTCGCCAACGGCCCGAGCTGGGCGGGAAGGGGCGGGAAGGCGTTGGTGATCGGGGCCTTCGTTCCGTCGAGCAGGAACAGCCGCGCGGGATCCACCGAGTCGTTCTCGTAGCCGTTGATCCCACCGAAGAGCGCCGCCCTCCCGGGGGCCGCGATCCCGGCCGCCCATCCGGATGAATCTCCACGGGGTAGCCCGGGGTGGGACACTTCGGTGAAGGTGGAATCACCCCGATTCAGCCAGGCCCGTGGTGCAGCGCCGGTGCCGCCTCCGAGGATTAGGTCGTCGCGGCCATCTCCATCGAGGTCCCACCACGCCACCGAGGGACCCTGACGGTCGAGTAGCCGGGTGAGTCCCGGCTGACGGGAGAGCTCGTCGTACGGCTCGTCCTTGTGGCGGCCGTCGCCGTCCAAGGAAATCCGGTGGAACCAAGGTTCCGTGGACGACGTCTTGCCGACGGAGACTCGGGCCGTTGGGACTGTGGGTTCGACGACCTCCAGCCGGGCTCCGGGCGGAACGTTGGTGACGATGGTGGTCGTGCCGGAACGCCAGCGAATCTCCAGGGAATTGACCGGGCCGGCGGCAAAGGTCCGGACTGGCTCGTCCGACGACAGGTAACGGCCGCCGATGACGATCTCCTGGTCCTGGACGACCGGACCGCCCCGGAGGGTCAGGTGGGCTCCGATGCCCTGGGTGTTGGGAGTGGCACCATGCAGACGGACCCGGATCCGAGGGGCATCGGTCTCGTTGCGATAGACGGCCAGGGCGTCGTTGAGGCCGTTCACCACCACGTCCAGGTCGCCGTCGCCGTCGAGGTCGGCCAAGGCGATGCCCTGGCCGACCCCGGGCTGATCGAAGCCCCAGGCATGGCTCAGGTCGGTGAATCCGGTGCCGGCTTGGTTGCGCCACGCGGAGCGACCGGTGTGCAGCGGCGCGAAGCGGGTGCGAAGCGTGAGCCGGGCGGTGTCGGGAAGGTGGTTCGACGCCAGGGTCCGCTCGATTTCCTCGGAGACGTCCTGGTTCTGGGAGTCGCGTTCATTGCCGCTCGTCAGCAGAAGGTCCTCGTATCCGTCCAGGTCGACGTCCAGAAAGGCGGCCCCCCAGGTCCAGTCCGAGGCCTCGATTCCCGCGGCATGGGCGATCTCGGCGAAGGTGCCGTCGCCCCGGTTCCACTGGAGCGCGTTGTGTTTTCGCGAGGGGGGCCTGCCCGGCATCGGCAGCGGGCTCGAGAGGCCGGCCAGTTGGGTCATCCGACTGACACGGCCCCGGCCCAGCATGTC
>CAMASJ010000322.1 GCA_945860685.1 Akkermansia muciniphila | reverse complement strand
CGCCTACGGACCCAGGATCATGACCGTGGGCGTCACGGCGAAGGACGAGGCCTCGTGGCTGCCGGACCCCGCCGACATCCGACGCTACTCGACCCGCGACCTGGCGGCCGAACACGGCGCCTTCCAACGGCTCCGCGGGGCGGGACTCTCCGGACCCGACGGCCAGGGCCGCTGGACGCTGATGGGCCAGGACCGCGTGCTCGCCTACTTCGCACGGGTCCATCCGAGGCTGGAGCGCGAATGGACCGTCACGCTGGAGGAACGCCTCGAGTTCAGCACCCGCAAGAACCTGGACCGAGTGACCCCGAAGTTCCGGATCGCGCCCGGGGGCGGCGAGCGTTGGTTCGACCTCGAGATCTCCTACGAATCCCAGGACGGAGAACGCTTCTCCGCCGCCGACATCCAGAGGCTCGTCCAGGGCGGAGGCTCGGGCAGGACGCGTTCGGGCAAGGCCATCGTGCTCGACACCGGGGCGGTGGAAGAGCTGCAGGAGGTGTTGCTGGACTGCGCTCCCGACCAACGCGACGGACGCTACCGGATCGACGCCGCGCAGGCGGGCTTCCTCGATGGCGCGTTGCGCGAACAAGGGCAGGAGCTGCAGGCGCCGGCTGCCTGGCGTTCGCGGGTTTCCCAGCAATCCGGCGCCGCCGAACTCACCTGCCCTCCGCTCGGTCCACTGGACTCCGTGCTGCGCCCCTACCAGAAGCACGGCGTCGCCTGGATGCGTTTCCTCCGCGAAAACGGCTTCGGCGGCGTGCTGGCCGATGAGATGGGCCTGGGGAAGACACTCCAGGTGCTCGCCCATCTCCAATCCCTGCGCCAAGGAAGCAGCGGCCCTAGAAGGCCCGCCCTCGTCGTCTGTCCGACCTCGCTCGTCACCAACTGGGCCGCCGAGGCGGCGCGCTTCACCCCCGCGCTCCGCGTGCTGGTCCTTTCAGGTCCCCAACGACGGAAGGACTTCCCACAGATCCCGGATCACGACCTCGTCCTCACCAGCTACGCCCTCGTCCGCCGCGACGCCGAGGAGTACCGCGGAATCGCCTTCGACACGGTCATCCTCGACGAGGCCCAACACATCAAGAACCGCGACACCCGCAACGCGAAGGCGGTGAAGTCCATCCGCTCCGACCACCGGCTCATCCTCAGCGGAACCCCGCTCGAGAACTCGGTCCTCGACCTGTGGAGCCTGTTCGACTTCCTCATGCCGGGATATCTCGGCAGCGCGGACGACTTCCGGGACCGCTACGAGATCCCCATCACCAAGGAACGCGACAAGGCGTCGATGGCCCGTCTCGGGCGACGTATCCGGCCCTTCCTCCTGCGACGCCTGAAGCGGGATGTCGCCCCGGAACTGCCGGCCCGGCTCGAGCACGTCTCGTACTGCGAACTCACCCCGGCCCAGGCGGGCGTGTACGCACAGGTCCTCTCCGCAACCCGGAAGCAGGTGGACGACGCGGTCGGCGCGCAGGGCCTCGCCAAGAGCCGGATGGTGGTCCTGACCGCGCTCCTGCGCCTGCGGCAGGTCTGCTGCGACCTGCGTCTGCTGGAAGCGAAGGACGCCCCGTCGGAGAAGGACCCCGAGGAATCGGGAAAATTCCAGCTCTTCGGCGAGCTGCTCGACGAAATCCTGGACGGCGGACACCGGGTGCTGGTGTTCAGTCAGTTCACCCGGATGCTCTCGTTGCTGCGGGAGGAGCTGGACCGACGGGAAGTCGGCCACTGCTACCTGGACGGCTCCACCGTGGACCGCGCCGGCGAGGTGCGGCGCTTCCAGGAGACCTCGGGTCCACCCGTGTTCCTGATCTCGCTGAAGGCCGGCGGTGTGGGCCTCAACCTGACCGGCGCCGACACCGTGGTGCACTTCGATCCCTGGTGGAACCCGGCGGTCGAGGACCAGGCCACCGACCGCGCGCACCGGATCGGCCAGACGCGGGTGGTGACCAGCTACAAGCTCATCACCAGGGGTACCGTGGAAGAGAAGATCCTCGCCCTGCAGCGGAAGAAGCGGGACGTCATCGCTTCCACCCTGACCGGCGAGGAGGCGTTCACTGAGGCCCTGAGCTGGGAGGAGATCCGCGACCTCCTGAGCTGATCCGCATAGGGGAGGATCGGCCTCCGGGTCGTGATCCGACCTCAGTGCGTCGGCATGCCCTGGGGAGCCGCTTCCTCGAGGTCGGAAAGGAAGGCCCGGGCCGACTCCAACTCCTCCGTCGGAACACGAACCTTAAAGGCGATGTCCGCCCCGCCGATGGAGAAGTGTCCGGCGGTGTCGAGATCCAACGGGTGGAAGCCCGCGTTCCTCAAGGCCATGACGCAGAGGTCGGCCTCGATGGCGGTTCTCGCGGTCCGGATCACGGAAAAGAGGTTCTCCGACATGAAGGAAACGTTAGACAATCGTCGATCGAGCGCCACGGGAATTCCAATGCGACGGGCACATAACGCAATGCGTGTTGGAGCCGCATCAGGTCCGGTGTGTTCCGGATCTGCAAGGGGACGCTCGACTTCGGTATTCCCGGTCGCAGTGGTCCATCCCTGGCCGACGCCCATTCGGCCTGGAAAGCCGATCCGAAGGCGGCGTTGAGGAGCTTCCGGTCGGAGTGAACTAATGCAAAAGCCCCGTATTTTAAGAGATATTGATGATTCAGGTCGCTTGACCCACAACGGGTCCAATCTAGGATGACACGCGCCCTGCAACCCGCGCCGCAGAAGATGGCTTAATCTTCCGCCCGCGGGTTTTTCAGCGGCATAAGACGATTTTTCAAATGAGTACAGCAGCCACACCCAGCTCATCGCCCCAGATCTCGAAGATCTCCGAGGCGGTGATACGTATCGCCGGCAATTCCCAGGACGGCATCCAGGCCATCGGCGGTTTCCTCGCCCGCCTGGCCGGCCGTTCCGAGCAGGAGGTCATGACCTTCATGACCATCCCGTCCACCATCTCAGGCGGTCCCTCGATCTTCCAGGTCCGCATCGGATCCGGGGAGGTCCTCTCCTCCGGCGACGAGGCCGACCTGCTGCTGGCCTTCTACGACCACAGCTACCTGGCCCATCTCGGATCGCTGAAGAAGGGCGGCATCGTCCTCTATGACTCGGATCATCTGAAGGCCGAGGACATCCCCGCCGAGAACCTGACCAAATACCGTCACGTGGGGGTTCCGATCTCCTCGTTGACCATCGAGGCCATCGGCGGCACCGGCCGCGACAAGGGCAAGAACGTCTTCGCCCTCGGCCTTCTGGCCAAGATGTTCGACCTGAACGTGCCCAAGCTGCACAAGCTGCTGACCGAGCGCTTCACCGGCAAGGACCCGAAGATCCTCGAGACGGCGTTGAACGCGTTCAACTACGGGTACAACTACACCCTCGCCACCGCGCCGGAGCTCTTCCAGTTCCAGCCGGGTGAGAACGTCGGCCTGTCCCAGGTGGTCATGAGCGGCAACGAGGCCCTCGCCTACGGCCTCATCGCCGCGGGCGTCCGTTTCGGCGCCGGCTATCCGATCACGCCGTGGTCCGACATCATGGAGCTTCTCCGCCGCGAGTTGCCCAAGTACGGCGGCCAGTTCCAGCAGTGCGAGGACGAGATCGCCTCGGTGTCCATGGCGATCGGCGCCAGCTGGTCCGGCGGCGTGGCGGTCACCGGCTCCTCCGGTCCCGGCATCGCCCTCAAGACCGAGGCCATCGGCTGGGCGGTTATGGCGGAGATGCCGCTGATCGTGGTCGACGTCATGCGCGGCGGCCCGTCCACCGGCATGCCGACCAACATCGAGCAGTCCGACATCAACATCGCCGTCCACGGCGGACACGGCGACTGCCCCCGCGTGGTCATCGCCCCGGCGAACGTCGAGGACTGCTTCTACACCGCGATCGAGGCGGTGAACATCGCCCGCAAGTACAGCACCCCGGTGTTCATCCTCTCCGACCAGGGCATCGCGACCCGCATCGAGGCGTTCAAGGAACCCGACCTCAAGGCGGTGGTCCAGGACATCTCCCCCGACCTCACCGCGGTCACCGACCACAAGCCCTACGACCTGTCCGCCCCGGACGGCGTCACGCGCCACATCGCGCCCGGAACCCGGGTCGCGAGCGGCAAGTACCCCGTGGTCACCGGCCTTGAGCACGACGAGATGGGTCATCCCACGGGCTCCGGCAAGACGCACATGCAGATGATCTCCAAGCGCCGCAGCAAGCTGAAGAAGCTGGCCAGCGAGTTCCCGCTGCCCAAGTTCTACGGTCCCGCGGAAGGCCAGATCCTGCTCGTCAGCTGGGGTTCCTCCCAGGGTCCAGTCCAGGAAGCCGTCAAGCAGGGGCGCGCCCAGGGTCACGCCATTTCGGCGCTGCACGTCCGCTACATCAATCCGCTGCCGCCCGGCCTCGCGGATCTCTTCGCCGGCTTCCGCCACGTGTTCGTGGTCGAACTCAACGACGGCGGCTACTCCGGCGTCGGCCAGATGGGCGCCCTCATCCGGAGCCAGATCCCCGACGCCAAGATCCGTGGCATCACCAAGGTCGACGGCCTGACCTGGAAGGTCCGGGAAATCCTCAACGCCGCCCTCGAGCTGGCCAAGTAAACCGAACCGAAACTCTCCGCCGCACAGACCATGAGCGAAATCGCCA
>CAMASJ010000321.1 GCA_945860685.1 Akkermansia muciniphila | reverse complement strand
CTTCGAGAAAATGGCCCGCATCCTCCTCGTTGACGACGACGACTTCGTCCGCCGCCCGGTGCAGATGAACCTGCAGCGGGCCGGGCATGAGGTGGACGAAGCCTCGAACGGCAAGGATGCGGTGGTTGCCTACCGGGAACGTCCCTACGACGTCGTCATCACCGACCTGATCATGCCGGATCAGGAGGGGTTGGAGACCATCATGCAGTTGAGGCGGCACGACGCGCAGGTTCGGGTGATCGCCATCTCCGGTGGCGGGCGCGTCAATGCGACCAACTACCTCGCGCTGGCGCGGTCGCTTGGAGCACAGCGGACGTTGGCCAAGCCCTTTACGACCAACGAGTTGTTGGAGGCGATCCGGCAGGTGTTTCCGGGAGAGGCGTCCGCGGCAAAGCCGGCGAGTACCCCGGGCTGATCAAGCCGTCCGCCAAAATCCGACGGAACACCGGCAAATCCGGGCCGGTGATTCCGCCAATCTGGATTGGATTTCAGGTGCTTCTCTGCCAGTTTGTCCGCGTTGTGGCCGGACGACTTTCCGGCCCGGTTTCACTACGGCAATGTCTGAAAACTTCGCAATCCGCCGCATCCGATACGCGGCGACATCACTGTTCCAATGGATTGACGCCGACTACGGCGCCGAGGACATCCTGAAGCACAAGGATCGCCCCGACCGGGTGGAATGGATCCGTACGATCCCGTTCCTGATCCTGCACCTCGGTTGCCTGGGTGTGCTCTGGGTCGGCTGGAGCTGGACCGCGGTGTTGGCGGCCGTGGCCTTGTATTTCATCCGGATGTTCGCGGTGACGGCGTTTTTCCACCGTTACTTCTCCCACCGCACCTTCAGCACCTCGCGGTTCATGCAGTTTGTCTTCGCGGTTTGGGGCGGATGCTGCGTCCAACGTGGAGCCCTGTGGTGGGCGGCGACCCATCGTCATCACCACCAGCATTCCGATGAGGAGGACGACAAGCATTCTCCGCGTCAGCATGGGTTCATCTGGTCCCACATCGGTTGGATCACGAGCTCGAAGAATTTCCCGACCGACTACCGTCGGATCAAGGATCTCTCGCGGTATCCGGAACTGGTCTTCCTCAACCGGTTCGACATCCTGGTGCCCGTGCTTTTCGCCACGGCCCTGCTGTTTCTGGGAATGGCCCTCAAGGCTTGGTTTCCGTCGCTGGGCGTGACCGGTGGCCAGATGCTTTTCTGGGGATTCTTCGTCAGCACCACCTTCCTGTTCCACGGTACGGCCTGCATCAACTCGATGGCCCACGTCTTCGGCCGCAAGCGTTACGACACCGGAGACGACAGCCGGAACAGCTTCCTGCTTTCGCTCATCACCCTGGGCGAGGGCTGGCACAACAACCACCACAAGTACATGGGCTGCGTGCGGCAGGGATTCTACTGGTGGGAGCTGGACATCACCTACTACCTGCTGAAGGCGCTCTCCTTCACCGGTTTGATCTGGGATCTCCGTCCGGTCCCCTCGGCCGCCTACCAGGACGTGGGGCGTCTGCCGTCGACGCGGTCCACCTGATTCGGAAGAGGAGGGCTGGCTGGGATCGCACCTACCGTGCGAAGCGGAAACGGGACGACGGAGGGCCAGGAAGACCGGACTGCGGGTCGTTTCAGCGGCGACGCAGTTCCGAGGTGACCCTGCGGATCTCTCGGTCGGCTTCGCGTTTGCGGAGGTCCTGCCGCTTGTCGTACTCGGCCTTGCCGGCTCCGACCGCAAGGAGGACCTTGACCCGGCTGCCCTTCCAATAGAGGGAGAGGGGCACCAGGGTCTGGCCCTTGACGGTGCCGGCGGCCTCCAGCTTCCGGATCTCGGGCCGGTTCAGCAGGAGCTTCCGCGGGGCCTTCGGCGCGTGGTTTTCATGGGTGCCGAACCCGTACTCGTCGATGTGCGTGTTGTAGAGCCACGCCTGCCCCTTTTCGATCCGGGCGAAGGAATCGGCGATCTGGACCTTGCCCGCGCGGATCGACTTCACCTCGGTGCCGCGCAGCACCAAGCCGGCCTCGAAGGTCTCCAGGATGTGGTAGTCCCGGCGGGCCTTGGAGTTGGTGACGATGTCGGACATCGGAAAAGAAGACGCCGGAGAGGTGGCTCTCCGGCGCCGGTGGGAAAGGCGATGTGCCGGGGCCGATCAGGCCGCGGACTTCTTGCGGCGGCGGGTCGGCTTGACCGTCTCGGGGGCGACCAACGGGACACCGTCCTCGTCGACCATCTCGTAGGTGATCTTGCCCTCGATGATCTCGAGGAGGGCGATGTCGGCGAGTCCGGCACCCACCGGCGGTTCGACCAGGGGGCGGGACATGGCGCCGCCACCCGCGTTCAACTGGCGCACCCGGCGGGAAACCAGGTTGACCAGCAGATTCGGGTTCACGATCAACTCCAGCGCTTTCTTAGTCAGTTCGGCGTTCATTCAACTCAAAAGTGAAGCGGGAGAATAGGTCAGTCCGGGCGGGCAGCAATGGGATTCTGGGCGGATCGTACCCCGGCGAGGGACCTCATGAACCGGACCTAAACTCTCGGGTGGTCGTGCCGATGTGATCCGGGGAGGTGTCCGCTGGAAGGACGCCGCCCCAGACCCGATGACCCCAAGCCCGAAGACGAATGTTTTGGTGGCCCTGCCGGAGCCCATGGCGACGGCGGTGTCCCGGTCCCTCGCCGCGCGGGACGGCTTCCGGATCCAGCCGCCGACTTCGAATCCAAACCGGACCACCCCAGGTCATGAGTCCGGGGTCATCCTGCTGCCCGGGGATGTCGAAGCGGACCTGCTCCACGACTGGGAGGCGAGTTCGCCCGGGGTTCGGTTCCTGTTCGTCAGCACCGATCCGGAGTCCGTCCAGACGCTCGCGGAGATGGCTGGACTCGACGAGTGGAGCTGGAGCGTCCTGCGGCCCGAGGCGGATCCCATCGAGTTCCGGCAGGCCGTACGGACCGCAGCCAGCGCCTATTGGGCTTCGAAGGATGCGGCCGAAGCGAGGGACGCCATCGACTCGGCGGGGAAGGACAGGATCGCCGACCTGGAACAGGCCAACCGCGAACTCTCCAAGGCCCGGGACGTCGCGGAGACCGCCAGCCGCATCAAGAGCGAGTTCCTGGCAAATATGAGCCACGAGATCCGCACACCGATGTACGGGGTGTTGGGCATGACCGACCTGCTGCTGGAGACCGGCCTCAGCGAGGTCCAGCGCGACTATGTGACCAGCGTCCGGAAGTCCGGCTCGATGCTGTTGAACATCCTCAACGACATCTTGGACTTCTCCAAGATCGAGGCGGGGAAGATGGAGTTGGACCCGGTTCCTTTCGGGCTTCGTGAGTCGGTCGGCGACCTTCTGCGAATGCTGGGGCTCCGCGCCGACGAAAGGGGCGTCGAGCTCCTTTCCTCCGTGGATCCGGGGGTGCCGGACTCCTTGGTGGGCGACTCGCTGCGCCTGCGTCAGGTGCTGACCAATCTGGTCACCAACGGCGTCAAGTTCACCGAGAAGGGCGAGGTGGAGCTGACGGTGAGGTCGGAGGCCGCGCCTGCCGGGAGCGATGCGGCCTGGATCCGCTTCTCGGTCCGGGACACCGGCATCGGCATCCCGGAGGAGAAGAAGCCCTCCATCTTCGGCGCCTTCAACCAGGCCGACGCCTCGACGACCCGTCGGTACGGCGGAACAGGCCTCGGCCTCACGATCTCCCGCAGCCTCGTCGAGATGATGGGTGGACGTATCTGGTTCGAGAGCGAGAAGGGGGAGGGAAGCACCTTCCACTTCGTTCTCCCGTTCAACCGCCACGGCACGGCGGCGGCCGCTCCGGCCGACGTCGCGGCGTTGTCCGGGATGGAGGTGCTGGTCATCGACGACAACGCGACGAACCGGCGCATCCTCGGAGACATGGTCCGGCAATGGAGCATGCTGCCGACCCTGGCCGAGAGCGGACCGGACGGCCTTGCGGCCCTCCGGCTCTCGTCGGAGGCCTCCCGCAGGTTCGAAGTGATCCTCCTCGACTGCAACATGCCCGAGATGGACGGCTTCGCGGTGGCGGCCGCCATCCGCAACGACCCGGCGATGGCGGGTTCGACGATCATGATGCTCACCTCGTCGGACCGCACAGCGGATGCCCGCCGGAGCCGTGAGCTCGGCCTCGCCGCCTACCTGATCAAGCCGATCAGCCAACCCGAGCTGCTGCGCGAGATCCGGCGCATCGTGGGATCTCGCCGTCGCGATCCGGTCGCCGAAGGCTCCGCACAGGCGTCCAACGGTCCCGCCGAGGGCCCGAGGCTTCGCGTGCTGGTGGTGGACGACGTCGCGGTCAACCGGAGGATCGCCCAGGCCAAGATCGAGAAGCTCGGCCACACGGTCACCCAGGCCGACGGCGGCGCCCGCGCCGTGGAGATCTACGGTTCCCGGCAGTTCGACATCGTCTTCATGGACATCCAGATGCCCGACGTCGACGGATTCGAGGCGACGGCGATGATCCGAGAGGTCCAGGCGCGTACGGGTGTCCGCGTCCCCGTGGTGGCGATGACCGCGATGGCCATGAAGGGCGACCGGGAGAAGTGCCTGGCGGCCGGCCTCGACGACTACATCAGCAAACCGATCGAGGCGGGTGCCCTGGAGAGG
>CAMASJ010000320.1 GCA_945860685.1 Akkermansia muciniphila | reverse complement strand
CGGGAACGTCGGGGATCGGAAAGGATGGGGTGCGGCACACCGTCTCCATCGGGACCGGGTTGCACCGATGACAGGGAATGTCGGATTCCCCTGAAAGAGTTTCCGGTGCCGGTGCCGGGATGCGGCGTTGGGCCGTTTTCCGGCGTTTTCGGGCGGATCCAACCCGGCGGATCCGTTCCTGGCCGACGTCTATCCTGGGTCCAGCACCGAGCGGAGCCCCTGTGGGACGGACTCGGTCGCATCCGGCGATTCGGGAAGGTTCCAATCGACCCCCAGTTCCCGGAGACGCTCCTTGAGGAGCGGCAGATCCCAGACCTCCGCCTCGTCGGCATTGTGGACCACGGCGAGCTTCCGGCCGCTTTGGCTGAAGGCGAGCGTCTGGACGGCAGGCTGGAATCCGATGCGCAACGTCGCCAGGCGGGACCAGTCGCGGCTGTCGAGGAGCACCACCTCCTGGCCTTGGCGGGTGATGGCGAGCATCGCGCCGCCGGGGCTCCAGGCGGCCAATCCGGGCAGGCTGCCGTTCCTTTCGGTTGGGAAGGAAAGGACCTCCTTCCAGGTGCCTGTCTCGAAGACCTTCGAGGCGGAGGTCCCGGCCCAGGCCAGCCAACGTCCGTCGGGACTGAACCGCGCGTTCCCGTTGCCGGACACGAGGATCCTGGCCGGCGGCCGCGAGGTGGAACCGAGGTTCCGGACGTCCAGTCCGACGCCGTGGAAGGTGCCGAGCGCCAACCAGCGTCCGTCGGGCGAAAGGCTCGGGGAGCGTGGTACGACGAGGCCTTCGATTTCGGAGCGGCCCTGGGTGCCGTCCAAGGGCAGCCGGTGCAGACGGTTCTGGAGGGTGGGTACCAGGACCGAGTGTTCTCCGGCGTCCAGCGACGGGCTTTCGAACCGGTCCGAATCCGTTTCCGCCAGGGTGCGCGGATCCGTCAGCGTGAGGCGTCCGCCGGACTCGGCGAACCGCCAGCGGACGATCTTGAGGGGGGTGGCCAGCACGATTTCCCGTCCGCCAGCGAGGGGAAGGGCGGCGATGCAGCGGTCTTCGCCCCAATGGAGCAGGCGCCGGCCGGTCCGCGCGGAATGGACCGCGAAGCCGCCATCGCCGAGGGAGAACAGCCATCGACCATCCCGGGAGAAGCGCATTTCGTGGCGTCCGACGACCGGCAGGCTGAAGCGGAAGTCCGGGCGTTCGACCGGGGCAACGAGGGCGACCTGCAAGCCCTGGAGCCCGACCGAGCGTCCGTCGGCGGCGAAGCGGACGGGGCGGTACCGGTTTCCCCGCATCCATGGGAGACCCGACCTCAGGTCGAGGCCGACCGAGGTGCCGTCGTAGCTCCAGGTGAGGGCGTTTTGTCCAGCCGGGTCGAGTTGGACGAAGGAGACGGGGCCGCGGTGGATGGAGAACTGCTGGACCTTTTCCGAGGTCGGATCCAGCAGCCACAAGGTTCCGGAATCGAGGCCGGCGGCGAGCAGCGATCCGGCCCAGGCGAGTGAATGGACCCGGTGGGGAAGTATGAACTCCCGGGGCGGCTTTCGACCCGTGGGGTCTTGCAGGCGTACACGGTAGCTTTGGGCCATGGCGAACCTGCCGGTTCCGGTCGAGGGTTCGAAGGCGGCGTTCGCGCCGCCGGCGTCCTCGGCTTCGAAGGTGTGGAGGATCGTCCCGGTGCGGAGTTCCCGCAGTTCCGCCGTGCCGCCGGCGACGGGGATGACGAGGTAGGCGCGGCTGTCCGGGGAGATATGGCCCCCCGTCCGATCGGGGTGGCTCCGGACGAGTCGGCCATTGGCGGCGTCGTAGACAAGCAGGTTGTCCAGCCCGTCGTTGACCGTCAGCCATGCTCCGTCGGCGCTGTGATGGCGCCAGACCGGGATCCAGTTGGTGGAGGGCCCCGAAATCTCGGCGAGCATCCGTCCGTCGGTGGTGTTCAACACGGCCACCGTCCTGTTCGAACGGATGAAGCTCACCGAGCGCAGGGCGCCGTCGAAGTCGGCGTTGTCCACGCGGAACATCGTCGGCGAAACCGGTCGCGGCCTGCCGAGGTCGATGGAGGCGAGCAGTCCGATGGCCTCGTCGCGGAGTTCCTGAGTGACCCGTATCGCGGCGGCGTCGCGGACGGCCTGGAGGCCCGCCTCCCGGCGTCCGGGTTCGAGGGAGAGGCGGTGTCCGCGGGCCTGGGTGACGAGGGATTCGAAGAGACGTTCGCGGGCCTCGGCCGTGGCTGCCATTTCCCGGCTCCTCAGTCGGAGAAGCTTCAGGGAAACCACGGGGCCCCCGACGGCGAGCAGCAGGACGATCAGGAGGCAGGCGGAGAACAGGGCGGCTGCGGTGGGCTTGCGGCGAGCCCAGAGCCGGGCGCGGCGGAGCGGTCCGGCCGGACGGGCCAGGACGGGTTCGCCTCGGAGCCAGCGTTCGAGGTCTTCGGCCAGCGCGCCGGCCGAGGAGTAGCGGTCGGCCGGCGGTTTCGAGAGGCATTTCAGCGCGACGGCCGAAAGCTCGCGGGGGACCGAAGCCGGGTCGGGTGGGGCCGGATCCTTCTCGGCCGCGTCCCGGAGCACCTGGGAAAGCCCGTCGCCGGGGAAGGGCGGATGGCCGGTCAACAGCTCGTAGAGGATCGCGCCGAGGCTCCAGACATCGGACGCGACATTCACGGACCGTTCCCCGCGGGCGACCTCCGGGGCCATGTACGCGGGCGTGCCGACCGGCCCCGCGGCCAGCGAGAGCGACCGTTCCGAGGAAAGGGCCCGGGACAGGCCGAAGTCGGAGACGTAGGGGTTGCCGAAGGCGTCGACGAGGATGTTGGTGGGCTTGAGGTCCCGATGGAGGATGCCCCGTTCGTGGGCGTGTTGGACGGCCCGGGCGATCCGGGCGAGGCATTCGGCGATCCAGCGCAGGCGTTCGACGTTGCCGAGTCCGGGCAGCGGGGTCGCCGCGCGGTCGGCGAGGGTGGTTCCGTCGATGCGCTTCATCGCGAACCAGGCGCGTCCGCCGGTCTCGCCGGACTGCAGGATGGGGACGATGGCCGGGTGGTCGAGCCGGGCGGCGTTCTCGGCCTCGGCGAGGAAGCGTTTCCGTTCCGCGGCCGAGGCGAACTGGCCGGAGAGGATCACCTTCACCGCCACCTCGCGGCCGAGGACCGTATCCTTTGCCCGGAACACCGCGCCCATCGCGCCCCGGCCCAGTTCCTCGTGCAGTTCGTACGGACCCAGGCGTGTGGCGTTCGACGGGGGCGGGGTGGTGTCCGTGGCGAGTTCCGCCGAGCTCGACCGGCCTCGGGCGCCCAGGGCGACCCGTGACATGCACCGGGCGCAGAGCCCACCCAGGCGTTCCGGCCGGGTGCTGGCACCGCAGCGGGGGCAGGGGAGAAGGGGTTCGCCGGACATCTCAGGATTGGATCGGCACGGCGGAGCTGGGATGACCGACTTTCGTCCGGGAATCCGGTCAGGAGAAGAGCGCCCGGATCTCCGCCTCGACCTCGCTCGGCGTGCCGACGGTCTCCAGCAGGATCTCCCGGACGCAGTCGTCGAGTTCCTCGCGCAGCCGTTGGACCCGCTTGGCGACCGTGTTGGAGACGAGGGCGGTCTCGGCGGCCGCGGTGGCGTAGTCGCCGGGACCCGGTTCCTCGGCAAGGAACCGTCGGAGATGGCAGAAGGCGGGATCGGCCTCCTTGGGATGGCGCTCCTCCAGCCGCAGGTAGGCGAGATGAAGGACGTGTTCGGCCCATTCGCGGTCGAGCGCGTGTCCGGGATGATCGACGGTGCCGGGCTCGACCGCATCGCGTTCCGACTCCTCCAATCCGTCGAGTTCGACCCGGAAACCGGGAGGGAGCGGCCGGGGGCGGTCGAGGAGATGGTTCCGAAGACAGCGTTTGAGGTAGGTCCGGAACCGTCCGCGCTCCGGGGCCACCCGGGAGAAGGACTTCCGCCGCAGGAGGCTCACGAAGAACGACTGGACGATGTCCTCCGTCTCGGACACGGGGATGCCTGAGCCGATCAGGAACCGGCGGACCGGTTCGCGGTAAAGGCCGCAGAGGCGCTCGAGGGCCTCGGCCGAGGCGGGGGAATGGTCGTCGCCGGCGCTCAGCACCATGCTCCAATGCGTCGGGGGAAAGACGCCATGAGCCACCTCGTCCATGGGTGGAGGTTCTCCGTGGAAAGGCGGAAGCCCAGCCGAAAAGCGCTCCGTCCGGTGGCGTCGTCCGGCTTCCGGCGCACTGTTGGAACATGTGCCCCCCGTTCCGAGGGACTTCCTGCGTACGCGTCTTGGACGCAGGTTTCCGTGACGTGGATAGATCTGGGGAGAGGCGTGAGACTCGTGACCTCGTCTCCTGCGACGTGCAGGAGCGGTGCCTGCCTGTGTTGGGATGTCTTTGGTCTCGCCGGGGCGGGGACGGTTGAACACCGTCTGACCCAGTGAATCGGGGTCGACATGACTTGAACGCCTGGACGGTGCTCTTCCTGGGGGCCCTTGCGGTCTATTTCGCCGCGTTCCTGGTCTATCCGGTGGGCTTCATGCTCCGCCGTGCATTCGGCGCCGACGGCGAGTTCACGCTGCGCTACTTCTCGCTGCTTCTCGCCAATCCGATGTCGCGGCAGTCGATCGCGACCTCCTTCG